>DASXRR010000410.1:0-24965 GCA_036506475.1 Chloroflexota bacterium | reverse complement strand
AACGGGTCCACCCGCGAATACGCATTGTCAGCCATATCCGAACGCGTAGTCATGTTGCCAGCCTTGGAGTAAACCTCGACCTGCACATCCGGCGACAAGATGAAGCGCTCGAAATCAACAGCGTCGGCCTTGCGCTTGGAGCCGCGCGGAATGGCCACAATGTCGCCACCCGCGAACGACGCAACCTGACCCGATTCGAGCCCGGGGATCAAAGTCACACCAAGGTCGATACCGGGGTTCTGCTGCTTGGCCAGCACGACGTTGAAGTTCCGGTGCCCATGATGCCCACCCGGCCAGAGCCGAAGACCTGAGCAAAGGTGCTGCCATTTTCAGACTGCGCGGCCGGATCGATCAGCCCCTCCTTGTGCATCGTGCGCGCCCACTGCAACACCGTCTTGAGCGAGTCACCGTGAGCGGCTCGTCACCGCATTGGGCCGGCTCGATCTTGTTCGCACCCGAAGCCCAGATCATCGGCGCGTAGGTGAAGATATTGCAGCCAGCGCAGTTGCCCGGCAGGTAGTAGCCGTACACTCCGTTGCCCAGCGCGTTGATCTTGGCCGCCATGTCATGGATTTCGGTCAGATTGGTCGGCGGCACATTCGGGTCCAGACCGGCCTGGCGGAACAGTTCCTTGTTCCAGAACAGTACCGAGACGTCGGCGTACAAAGGCACGCCATAGAGTCGGTTCTGCCAGGTCGCGACCTGCATATGCCCGGGGCTCGCGGTGGCCAGCGACGGATCGGAGCCAATCATGTCCGTGATGTCTTCGAGCTGGCCGGCGCTGGCGAACGGCGGCGCGTAGATCAGGTCCATGCCCATCAGGTCGGGTACATCGCCTGAGGCGATCGCCTGGGCGATCTTGGGCACCATCTGCTCGTGGGTGATGTAGGTGAGGTTGATCGTCCGCGTCGGATTGGCCGTATTCCAGGCGCACACGAGCAGATCGACCATCTGCTTGTTGCCACCCGAGCGCTCCCAAGCCTGCATGACGCCCGGCGCTGTGCTCTGCGCGCACGCCGCCGCCTGGTCAGGCGCCGGCTGGGCCGCGGCGGCAATCGGCAGCGTCGCGAAGAGCACGCTGCACGCCACCACAGTCGCCATGATCGCGGCTGGTCGCTTACCCAGTCTGTGAACCAGGGTCCTCCCCGTTTGTCTCTGTCAAATCGGTTTGACAAATCGATTCGCACGTTACTACGCTTGGGCCAGCCCGTCAATGGTCACCGTGCCAACTGCTCACCCACCGACCCGGCCGCGGCTCACGCCGACGCCCTGGACCAGCGTCCAGTTCGATGATCGGTTCTGGGCGCCGCGGCTACGCCTGATCCGCGAACGCACCCTGCCGGCACTGCACCGCCAGCTGCGCACCAGCGGGCGGCTCGATGCGCTGCGGCTCGGGTGGCGCAAAGGGATGCGGCCGCTGCCTCATCCCTTCTGGGATTCGGATGTCGCCAAATGGCTGGAGGGCGCCGCGTACAGCCTGGCCACTCATCCCGATGGCGCACTCGCCCAAGCGGTCGAAGAAGCCATCACGCTGTTCCAATCCGCGCAACAACCGGACGGTTATCTGAACAGCTACGTCACCAGTGTCGAACCAGAGAATCGCTGGACCGATCTGCGCGATGGACACGAGCTGTATTGCGCTGGTCATCTGATCGAGGCCGGCGTGGCGCACTTCCTGGCGACTGGTCGGCGCACGCTGCTGGATGTCGTAGCGCGCTACGCGGATTACATCGCCAGCGTCTTTGGTACCGGCGAGGGTCAAAAGCGCGGCTACTGTGGCCATCCGGAGATCGAGCTGGCACTGGTACGGCTGTTTCGCGCCACCGGCGAGGCGCGCTATCTCGCGCTGAGTAAGTACTTCGTCGACGAGCGCGGACGCGAACCATACTACTTCGATCTCGAAGGTGCGCAACGCAGCTCTCCACGCGGCAGCGACGGCTACTATCGGCGGCATGGACTGCGTGGCCTCGCATTACGTCGCTACAACCAGTCCCACGCGCCCGTGCGCGAGCAGTCCGAGGTCGTCGGCCACGCGGTCCGCGCCATGTATCTCTATTCGGCGATGGCGGACCTGGCGGGCCAGACACACGACGCCGACCTGCTGCGCGCCTGCGAGCGCCTCTGGTCACACCTCGTCAGCACGCGGCTGTATATCACCGGCGGCGTCGGCTCGTCGGAGCACAACGAGGGATTCATCGACGATTACGACCTGCCCAATGACACCGCGTATGCGGAGAGTTGCGCCGCGATCGGACTGATCGGTTGGGCCCAGCGGATGTTTCACCTCACGTGCGATGGGCGCTACACGGACGTCGTCGAGCGTGTGCTGTACAACGCGATCGCGGCTGCGATCGGCGGCGACGGGAAACATTTCTTCTACGCCAATCCGCTCGCCAGTCAGGGCCTGGCACACCGTCAGCCGTGGTTCGCCGTCGCGTACTGTCCGCCCAATATCGCGCGCCTGTTGGCGTCGCTGGGGCAGCACGTCTATTCGACCGGCGAACGCGACCTGGTCGTGCATTTGTACGTGCGCGGCTCCAGCGCACTGAGTGTTGGCGGCCATGCGGTTGTTGTGCAGCAGGAGCACGACTATCCGTGGGACGGGGCTGTTCGTCTGTCGGTGGAGTTGGCGCAGCCACAAAAGATGACGGTGTAGCTCCGCGTGCCCGGCTGGAGCCATGGCGCTACGCTCCGGATCAACGGTGAACCGATGGACGCCGGCGCGCTGCTGGAGCGTGGTTACGTGCGCCTGGAGCGCACGTGGTGCGGTGGCGATCGCATCGAACTCGATCTGCCGATGCCCGTGGAAAGAGTGACGGCGCATCCGGCGGTGGCGCACGACATTGGCCGCGTCGCGTTGCAGCGCGGGCCTATCGTGTACTGTCTCGAACAGGTTGACAATCCCCTGCCTTTGCACACGCTCATGCTCCCGCGCAACGCGCACCTGACTGCCCGATTCGATCGCTCCTATCTGGGTGGCATCGTCGCGCTGCACGCTGATGCGGTCGCGGCCGACAGCAGCCAGTGGAACGGCCAGCTCTACCAGACCCAGCCAACACGGCCGCGGCGCCAGCCGCTGGTCGCGGTGCCGTATACGGTCTGGGACAACCGCGCCGCCGGCCAGATGCAGGTCTGGATCCGCGAGACGGGCGTCGATGAGCCTATCTGACGCCGTCGTGCGTCCGCGCGTGCGACGCGTCACGCATCGCGATGTGGCGCGCCGGGCCGGTGTCTCGCCCGCGGTCGTGTCCTACGTTATTAATAACGGTCCGCGTTCGGCGTCACCCGAGGCACGCGCGCGTGTGCTGCAGGCGATCGAAGAGCTGGACTATCACCCCAACGCCGTCGCGCGCGGCCTGCGCGCCCAGCGCACGCACACCATCGGCTTCATCGCGTGCGACTACTCGCCGCTGGACGTGTTCGTGTCCCCGTATAGCGCGGGCGTGTTGACGGGCCTGGCGGCGGAGCTGAAGGACAACAACTATTACCTGCTCGTGCACCCGGTGCTGATTGGCGAGGACCTCGCGCCGGTCAGTCGACTCGTACGCGGTGGCCGGCTGGATGGGGTGGTCGTGCGTCTCGTCGAGGCGGCGCCCGCGCCGGTGACCGATGCGCTTCTCGAGCTGATCGCCTCAGCAGGCTTGCCCTGCGTGTGCCTCGAGCGTCTGCCGCACCCCCGCTTTGGCTTCGATTCGGTACTCTTCGACAGCGTCGGCGGCGCATTCGCCGCGACGACCTACCTGGCCAGTCAGGGGCATCGACGGATTGCCCACTTGCAAGGCGATCCACTCTACGAAAGCGCGCGTGAGCGTCGCGTTGGCTACGAGCGGGCGCTGGTCGAGGCCGGTCTGGCGGTCGATCCCGAGCTCATTCAGGGCGATTCCTGGGATCCGACGACCGCGGACGCGGCAGTGCAGCGCCTGTGTGCGTTATCCGAGCCGCCGACGGCGATCTTCGCCGCCAATGACAGCCTTGCCTTTCGCGCCATCGGTGTCTTGCGCGCCGCGGGCCGGCGCGTGCCCGAGGACATGGCGCTGGTCGGTTTCGACGATATTCCGCTCGCCCAGGAGATCATTCCGCCGCTGACCACGGTCCGCATCCCACTCAACGATATCGGGCGGCGCGCCTCGCGCCGGCTGTTGCGGCTGATCGACTCGTCGGAACCCGGCAGCGGGACGTCCGATGTGATCCGGCCCGAGCTGATTCAGCGCGGTACCGCGTAAACCGGGGCAACGCGGGGTGCGCCTCAGTCTGGAAACGTGATGCGGACGCTCATGCCTGGCCGAAGGTCGGGCGCGCTGCCGCCCAGGTCGATGGCCACCGGGTAGTGCTGATCGCCGGCGCTCGTGGTCTGCGGCTGGAGCGACACGGTCAACACGCGCCCAGTCAGCTCACGCCGATCGAGCGCGTCGATGCTGAGCCCTACGGTCTGGCCGGGCCGTATGTGCCCGATCAGGAACTCGTCGACATCGCTCGTCTCGACCTGGAGCCGGGTCAAGTCGGCCACCATGAGCACGCCGGCACCCGGCACAAGCGTGTCTCCGGTGTGTGCCAGCAGACCGGTGACCGTCCCGGCAAATGGTGCCACAAGCTGTTCAGTACTTGACGGGCCGCGCATGCGCGCCACCTCCTGTTGCGCTGCCACCTGTTGGCCGACGTTGACACTGACCTGCGTGAGCACGCCGCCCGTCAGCGTGCCGACGCGGGCCTGACTCACCGGTGCGATTGCTCCACGCGCCACCAGGCGCGAGGCGCTGGGTGTCGGCGCCGACACCAGGGGCAGAGCGGGCCTGGTCATGGCATTGGCTGCCGCGAGGCCGATGACCAGGAGCAGCAGCACCGGCATCCCCCAGCGGACCCACCCTGGTAGGCGGCTGAATCGGGTCCGCGGCGCAGCTTGGGTGCGCCCATCGCGACTTGCGCCAGGCGGTGCGGCGACGCTCATGCCACCAGCTCCCGCACGCGGCCATCGCGGATCTCGATCCGCCGCCGCGCCGCCGCCGCGACTTCCATGTCGTGGGTCACGATGACAATGGTGTGCCCACGCGCGTGAAACCCGTGCAAGAGCTCGAGGATCGTCGCCGTGTCCTCGCTGTGCAGCTCGCCGGTGGGTTCGTCGGCCAGGATCAGCCGCGGGTGATTCGCCACCGCGCGGGCAATCGCCACCCGCTGGCGCTGGCCGCCCGAGAGCTGCGACGGTCGATGCTCGAGCCGGTCGCCCAGGCCGACCTCCGTCAGCAGGGCGGCGGCGCGTGTGTAGCGCTCCGTTGGACTCTGGCCGGCGGCCTCCATTGGCAACGCAACGTTTTCGATGGCCGTCAGCCCGGTCAGCAGATGAAAGCGCTGGAACACGAACCCGATCGCGACGAGGCGCAGGTGGGTGCGCGCGGCGTCATTCAACCGCGACACGTCACGTCCATCGAGCTCGACCGTGCCGAGCGTGGGCGAGTCGAGCAGACCCACGATCTGCAGCAAGGTGCTCTTGCCGGAGCCTGAGGGCCCAACGACGGACACGAAATCACCTTCGTCGATACGCAGATCGACGTCGTGCAGCGCGACTACTTCCGACTCGCCGACCTGGTAAATGCGCGTCACGTTACTGAGGGCCAGCATGCTTCACGCCTCGCGCAGCACGTCGACCGGGTCGACGCGGGTTGCCCGCCGAGCAGGCACTAGCCCGGCGACCAGGCCCA
Source organism: Chloroflexota bacterium (assembly GCA_036506475.1). Classification (GTDB taxonomy): domain Bacteria; phylum Chloroflexota; class UBA6077; order UBA6077; family CF-72; genus CF-72. Next base: position 19,272 of record DASXRR010000410.1, on the reverse strand, counting down.
GCCCGAGCGCCAGGGCAAAGACAAGCTCGAACAGACCAGCGTCGGCGACGTACAGCGCGTCGAAGCCGAACTGCGGTGCTGCGAGGGCGTTGGTCAGACCGCCCAGAAAGAGGCTGATGCCGACCCCGATCACGCCTGCCACCAGGCTGATGGCGGTCGCCTCGACGGCGACCGTGGTCAGAATCGTCCGCTGCGGCAGGCCGATTGCGCGCAGTGTGGCGAATTCCAACCGGCGTGTGGCCACCGAGTGATTGAGCACGGTGCTGACGAACAAGCCGGCGATGCTCAGCGTGAGCACGATCATGATCCAGTAGATGACCGTGCCCGACGCGTTCACCTTATCCAGCTGGCCGAGCAGGTCGTCAAGCGAATAGACGGACAACGACCCGAGGTCGCGAATTTGTTGCATCGCCGTTGGCCGGGATGATGTCGAGACCGCGATAAACGTCAGCAGATCGCCGACATCGGCGCGCTGTCGAAATGCGCCGTAGTCCATATAGACCTGCGTATCGCCGCTGAACCCGTAGCCGAGGCCGCGCAATTTGCCGATGCCGACGATCGTGAACGCGCGCCCATTCAGGCGCAGCGCGTCGCCGACAACGAAGCGCTTCTCCTTGGCCAGGCGTGGGCCGAGAACGATCTCACCTGTCCGCCGTAGCCAGCGGCCGTCGTTGATCACCAACTGGTTCGGGATGCCCGCGGGATCGCCGTCCACGCCCATCACCGACATGATCTCTGTCGGCTGATCTGGACGCCGGGGACCTTCAAGGTCGCGTGTCATGGTGAACGTCATCACCCCGATCGCGGAACGCACGGTCGGCTGGGCGCGCACCTGGGCCAGCACGTGCGCGGCGTGCTTGATTGTGCCCGGTGTGTCGCTCGGCAGGATCGGCACCATCGTGCCGCCTTCCGAGACGACGTAGACGTCGGTGCCCGCCTTCTTGAAGTCGCCGGTGATGATCTCCTGGCGGGCGCTGTTCACACCCAACAGCGTCATGCCCATGCCCAGCGCGATGCCCACCCCGAGCATCATGCCCAGCAGGTCGCGCCAGCGCAGAACGAGATTGCGGGCCACGAACGGCAGGCCCAGCGGCCAGCGCACGGGGTATGGCGGAGCGATCGTCGGGGCCTGGATCGCAATCACGGCGCCTCGAATTATGGGCGATTTCCCGTACACTGCCGCGGGTTCCCTATGTGTCGCAGTATCAAAACCCTGGCCAATTTCGAGCCGCCCGCAACTGATGACGAGATCCGCGCCGCCGCTGTGCAGTTCGTGCGTAAGCTGAGCGGTGCGTCGAGACCCTCGCGCACCAACGTCGAGGTGTTCGAGCGAGCTGTCGATGAAGTCGCCGAAGCGGCGGCGCGGCTGATCCGCGAGCTCGAGACCAACGCGCCGCCGCGCGATCGCGAGGTCGAAGCGGTCAAAGCGCGCGAGCGCGCGCGGGTACGCTACGCCCAGTAAGACAGCGCGCCCCGGAACAGCTCACGCAGATCGTCTGGCGTAGCCGGGCGTGGCGAGAGCTTGGTCACGCGATGCTGGGGCACGGCACCGGTGACCAGATCGTCGAGCTGAGTTTCGTCGAAACCGACGGCGCGCAGGCCATTGGGCATGTTGGTCTTGCGCATGAGCTCGATCAGCGTGGTGGCCAGGATGTTGCCGGCGTCAGCGTGTGTTGCGCCGCGGGTGTCGGCGCCGAGCCATTCCGCGGCCTGCAAGTGGCGTTGGGGCGAGGCCGGCGCCGTCCAGCGGAAGACCGATGGAGCATTGAGAATGACCGACATGCCGTGTGGGATGAGCGCATGGTCGGTCGGATAGCCCTCTGGCGAGTAGTCCCTGGCCATGCCTGAAACCGGATAGGACATGCCGTGCGGCAGATGCACTCCGGCGTTGCCGAAGCCGATGCCGGCGAAGGTGGCCGCCAGCATCATCTGGCTCCTGGCTTCTCTATCTGTCGGATCCTGGACGGAGCGGACGAGATACTGGGCGACCATCTTGATGGTGCGCTCGGCCCAGATGTCGCTGATCGGGTTGGCGCCCTGGTACGCGGGGCGGAGTTTTGGCTCGTCTGGTGCAGCGCGTTCGTAGTAGGGCATCGCCGTGTAGGACTCGATGGCGTGGCTGAGGACGTCGAAGCCCGAGCAGGCGGCGATCATCGGCGGCAGATCGCGCGTGTTGTCGGGGTCGACGACGCCGAGCGTCGGGCGCAAGGCTCGATGGGCGATGCCGGTCTTGGCGTGGATCTCGTGGAGATCGAAGATGGCCACGCCCGTGGTCTCGGAGCCGGTGCCGGCGGTTGTCGGCACGGCGATCAAGGGCTTGAGCCGACCAGGCACCGGTTCGCCTTTGCCAATTGGCGGATTGACATACGCCAGGAAATCATTCGGGTAGGTGGCGTACAGATTGGCCGCTTTGGCCGTGTCCATTGACGATCCACCGCCGACGGCGAGATAGGCATCGAAATTGCCTTCTTGGGCAAACTGGATCGCTTCCTTGAAGCTGGCGTCGGTAGGCTCGACGCGCACCGCATCGAACAGCACCGCATCGACGTTCGCCGTCTCCAGCGCATCGAGCGCCGCAAACACCGCCTCAGAGGTCGCCAGCCGAGGGTCGGTGACCACCATGACCCGCTTGGCACCCAGCGCGCGCAGATCCTCGCCCACCTCGCGCGTCGCGCCCGGCCCGAACTTGATGCTCGAGGCATCCATAGTGAAGATGGCCTCATTCGGCATGACCTCAGAAGCATTGGCCGACGACTGAGGCCGCGTCAAGGCCGCTCGAGCGCTTCCCTTCGGTCGCACAGCCCGAAAAGTGTGCACCAAAAACCCCGACCCGTTGGGCGCGCTCTTGTGGGGCGCCTGAGGGGTCGGGGTTGACCTGTGTTTTGGTGCTGTAGGCGAGACTAGGCCGGGAGCAGGACCAGTTTGCGGTGCGTGGCCGCGGCCTGCGGCGCCAGGTGCGCGCGCCCGTAGGCGACGAACAGGGCCAGGCAGCCGACGACAAATGGAAGAGCAGCGCCGGCCGGCTCAGGCGTGGCCAGCGTCAGGATGACGGCACCAACCATGACATGCGCCAGCTCGATCGCAGCCAGGACGGTGAGCCGCGGGCGGAGACGCAGCAGGCCCGGCAGAATGAGACCGAGCGCGCCGAGCGTTTCAGCGAGGCCGACGAAGCGGATGAACAGTCCGGGCAGGGGCGTCTGATCGGCGAACAGCTCGATGGGCATGACCAGCTTCATCGAACCCGCCATCAGGAACACGGCGGCGAGCAGAATCTGAACGATCCACAGGGCGTACTTCATCAGTGCGTATTTCTCCATTTGGTTAAATAAGGGCCGAAAAAGTGCCCGCGTCGATGCGGGACAGGGAAGGTCGGGCCATTGATCGCTGTGGCAACGCAAAGCTTTGCGATCAGCTGAGCGTTCGCCTTGGAACGGCTTTTGAACGAGGCTCCTTTCGAGGTCTTGTCGCGGTTTTTCTCGCTTGCGGCGGTGTTTCTAGCTTGCGGCGGTTTCTAGCTTGCGGCGGTCTCTAGCTTGCGGCGGTTTCTAGCTTGCGGCGGTTTCTAGCTTGCGGCGGTCTCTCTAGCTTGCGGCGGTTTCTAGCTTGCGGCGATGCCGCTTGTGGCGGTTTGGGCTTGGGTCGGTTTGGCTTGCGGTGGTGCGGGTTGCGGCGGGTTTCCTGCCTTGCCGTGTTCGGCTCGAGACGGTTTGGGCTTCTAGATGGTCTCTGGCTCTAGACGGATTCTGGCTCGAGGCGGTGGGCTTGCGCCGGTGCTGCTCAAGGCGGTTTCTGGCGTGAGACCGTTTGGCGTGAGGGGCTTTCTGGCTCGAGGCGGTTCGTGCTCGAGATGGTGCGGCCGAAGTTCTAGGCGGCGCGCGCCAGGCTGAGGTGCTGGACGCTGCGGCGGGCGCTGCGCAGCTCCGCTGATAGAGCGGCGACATCGAGACCGAGGATGGCCACCGCCAGGCGGCGGTAGGCGGCGTCGCGGCTGGCCGGCGCCAGGCGGAACGTGCGCGGGGTGCCATTGGCGGTGCACGCGATGACGGTTCGCGGGCGGCCGGCGTGGCTGGTGGTGTGGCTCTGCATCGGTCTGTTGTTCCTCTCTTAGCCGTTGTATTTTTCCGATTGGCTATTTATCTAATCGGTAGAATAAACCGCCTGCGCAGGTCTGTCAACCCCTGCCGGCACCAAATTCGGCCGACCTTGTTTGGCCGGCTTCTCTCTCGTCCTCGCCCTCGTCCCTGGTCCTCGCCCTCGTCCCTGGTCGTCGCCCTCGTGCTGGTCGTCGCCCTCGTCGTCGTGTTCGTCGTGACGCTAGCGACCGATGACGCAGCCCAGTCACAGCCGTGACGGTTCGCGTGACGCCAGTGACCCGTGACGCGGAGCAGTCACAGCCGTGACGGTTCGCGTGACGCCAGTGACCCGTGACGCGGAGCAGTCACAGCGATGGCCGTTGGCGGCGGGGTAGAACAGCTCGGCGGCGGCGGCGGCGGCGGTGGCGGTCTGGGTTCGGCAGCGCAGGCGCGTGTGGGTTTGGTAGCGCGATTGCGGCGGCGGCGACAGTATCGCCGCCCCCTGGCTTTACGTAAGGATGGCCGCGACCGTGGCCGTGGGCAGGTCAGCGAGATCAGCGAGATCTGAGAGATCAGCGTCTTGTCTCCACGGCTGGCGTGCGGCGTTCGACAGCGCTTGCACGATGGTGCCTCAAGCTGCGGCTGACGCGAGAAGGGTCCGCACCTGGCGTGGCATCTCGGATGACCACGGTGAGCTCGCCGAATAGGCTCGTGCCCAGCGCAGCATGGCGCTGCAGCGTGAATCAGACGACGCAAAACACGCTGCGGATATGTCCTCGCTCCTATGAACCCTCTCAGCCACTTGTGCGGTAGCGGACGAAGGTCTGGGTCGCCTCCCACGGTCATCCACGCTACTCGCGGCAGAAACGCCTCTTCAGGACCCGCGCCGTGAAATAAACCGCCGGTCACGTCCGAACGAACGGGTCTTTTCCGGAAACGGCAAGGCGAAAAGCACGCGGCGGCCAAGAACGAATGGTCCTTTCCCAAATTGGGCATAACCGTGCGAGCCACGACCGGCCATGAAAGTGCCGTCACGCCTCGCGCTATGCCTATCGTCACCGCAACTGCCATGACCCTGCGGGCCACCACCGGGCCATGAACGTGCCGCCGTGCTTCGCGGCGACGCCTATGTTCACCGCGACTGCTCATGGTCCTGCGGGCCACCACGGGGCCATAAAAATCAGCGGCCACGCCTGCGGCGCGACTTATCGTCACCGCAAAACCGCAGGCCGATAAGGGCGCGTGTGCGCTAAGGTCCACCAACAGCGATGGCCAATGGTCACCATTGATGATGTTCGGGCGCTGGCTGCGACTTTGCCACGCTCGTATGAGGTTTATGTCCGCAAGCGGGTGAAGTTTCGGGTTGGCCAGTGGGTCTATCTGGCCTTCTCGCGCGATCAGACGGAGATGGGCTTTGCGTTTCCTCGGGAATGGCGACCGGTCGCCGTGGACGCTGAGCCGCACAAGTTCTTCATGCCCAGCAAGGGCGACCTGCGTTACAACTGGCTCGAGGTCCGCCTCGCGGCGCTCGAGGTGGCCGAGATGCGCGAGCTCGTGCTCGACGCCTGGCGCATGGTCGTGCCCAAGCGCGTCGCGGACGAGTATGACGCCCATCAGCGACTGCGAGCATGACGCCCATCAGCACTGCGAGCATGACGCCCATTAGCGACTGCGAGCATGACGCCCCTTAGCGAATGAAGGTGCGTCCGCCTCGCCTATGACCACCCGTTTGCGAATGAAGGTGTGACCGCCTCGCCGACAACAACCTCCTCCGATGAGGAATCGCAAGCGCGCGCAGCACTAAAAGAGGGTGACGCGGCCGCCTTCAGCGCCCTGACCGAGCGCTACCGCCGCCCGCTCCAGGTGCACTGCTACCGCATGCTCGGCAGCGTCGAGGATGCCGAGGATCTCGTCCAGGAGACCTTGCTGCGCGCCTGGCGGGCGCGCGCCACTTTCGAGGGCCGCTCGCTGTTCAAAACATGGCTGTACCGCATCGCGACCAACGCCTGCCTGAACACGCTCGAACGCGCGCCGCGGCGTGTGCTGCCCCAGGACATCGCCCCCTCCGCGCACGGCGAGGCGAAGGCATCGCCGACCTGGGACCTCGACATTCCGTGGCTGCAGCCATATCCCGATCAGCTCCTGGCGCCTCGCGAAGGCGAGCCGGAAGTGATGGTCGTCGAGCGTGAGACGATCGAGCTGGCGTATCTGGCGGCGTTGCAGCATCTGCCGCCTCGCCAGCGGGCCATTCTTGTGTTGCGCGACGCGTTGGGCTGGTCAGCCAAAGAGACGGCCGAGCTGCTCGAGTCGAGCCTTGCCTCGGTCAATAGCGCGCTGCAGCGGGCGCGCGAGACGCTGCGGGGAACGCTGCCGGCGTCGCGCCATGAGTGGACACCGCACAACCAGCCAAGCCACGACGAGCTCGCAGTGCTCAAAAGGTTCATGAGCGCCTTCGAACGCGCCGACAGCCATGCCCTGGTCGCCTTGATGCGCGAGGATGCGCGCTGGGCCATGCCGCCGGCGGCGTTGTGGTTCGACGGCCGCGCTGCCATCGCCGGCCTGTTCGAGGCGTTTCCACTGGGTTGGCAGGGCGACCTGCGCATGCTGGCCAGCGCCGCCAATCGCCAGCCGGCCGCGGCAGCCTATTTGCGCCTTCACGGTGAGTCTGAATTTCGTCTCGTGTCCCTCAACGTGCTGCGCGTGGTGGGCGATGCGATCGCCGAAGTCACCACGTTCGGGCCGCCGATGGTCGCGGCCTTTCGGCTGCCCGACACGCTGTAGTCCCGCTTGGCCGAGCGGACGAGTCGGTGCGCCGGAAGTCACCCTGGGGCTGGATCGCGCCGTTACCGAATGCCGACGTTAGCGCATGCGCCGCGCGGGAAGCTTCTTCTCTAAGAGAGGAGCAGACGGACGAGGAGCAGACGGACGAGAAGCGGACGGACAAGAACCAGACAGAACTGAAGCAGACGGAAGTCAATCAGACGGACGAGGAGCAGACGGACCAGGAGCAGACGGACGTGAGGCAGACACGGAGGGTTATCAGCGCCAGTGGCTAACGGCCGCCGACAGTCCGCGGTCGGGGCGGATGGCAGGTTGCCGAGACAGCTTCTGAAACTGGACCGATGAGTTTTTGGCGCTTCTGGGTCTAGCTATGCATGAACACTGTGACATCGCGTGACGGGACTCCTATCGCATTCGACCGAATCGGCAGCGGGCCGCCGCTCATCTTCGCGCTGGGCGCCTTCAATGACCGACATACGGGCCAAGCGCTGGCCGAGTGGCTGAGCTCCGACTTCACGGTGTATGCGTACGACCGCCGCGGGCGGGGCGACAGTGGCGACGCCTCGCCGTACGCGGTTGACCGCGAAATCGAAGACCTCCAGGCGGTCATGCGTCACGCCGGCCCTGAGGCCTACGTCTTCGGGTTTTCCTCGGGTGCGGTGTTGGCACTGAACGCAGCAGCATGCGGGCTGCCGATCTCCAGGCTGGCGTTGTACGAGCCACCACCAACCGAGGGCCAGGCAGCGGCGGAGCACGCGGACAAGTTGGCCGAGTTGGTGGCCGCGGGCAGGCGAGGCGATGCGGTGGAGTACTTCCAGAAGGACATCGTCGGTATCCCGGCCGAGATCGTCGCGCAGATGCGCCAGTCGCCGTTCAGGCCCGCCCTCGATGCGATGGCACACACGCTCGTGTACGAGATGCGCATCCTCGGCGAACGGCGGCCGGTCGATAACGTCCAGACGCCCACGCTCATCGTGAGCGGCGCAGATAGCATGGGCAGCGACAAGCTCAATCAGGCCGCGCAAGCGCTCGCCAAGACGATGCCCAATGCCGAACACCTGACCCTGAACGGACTCAACCACGATCTGGTGCCGGAGGCGCTCGGTCCAGAGCTCAAGCGGTTCTTCGGCGGCTGATACGCTCGGGCGCCATGGGCCTTGTCAGCCAACCCGAAACCGTCCACATTCCCGATGACGTGTGGGCCAGCGATCAGCTCTCGCCGTTCCTGGCCAACCTCGCCGCTGAGCACGGCCCAATCTTCACTTTCGTCCCGGCCGGCGGTCCGCATCGGGGTCAACCCGTGGTGTATATGGTTGGCCCGGAGGCGAACCGCTTCGTCTTCCTGAGCGGTCGCGAGCACTTCAGCCACGACCTGGGTTGGACGCCCGTGGTCGGCGAAACGCTCGGCCACGGGCTGCTCAATATGGATCCGCCCGAGCACACGCGCCACCGCGCGCTGATGAATCCGGCGTTCACCACGGCATTCATGGCCGCCTATCTGCCACTCATGCAACGCGTCATTGCCGAGCGCACCGCCGAGTGGGCGGAAGGTAGCACGATCGACCTGATGACCGAGGCACGTGAGATCACCTTCGACGTGGCCGCGGCGGCGCTCGTCGGATTCCGCACCGGGCCACAAGTCGACTGGCTGCGCGAGCGCTTCTACACGCTGCTGCGCGGTGGTCCGGTCAGCGAGCGCGAGGACTGGCAGACCTTCGTCGAGCGGCAGCTCGAGGTGCGCGACGAGCTACAGGCCAAACTGCTCGAGCTCATTGCTTCGCGCAGAGAGGCGACTGGTGATGAGCAACGCGCGCAAGACGTGCTGGGCATGCTGGTCAGTGCGCGCGACGACGATGGGCGCAGCTTGCGTGACGAGCAGCTGCTGGCGCACGTGAATATTCTGCTGGTGGCTGGCCACGAGACCACGACCACGCTCGGGGCGTGGGTGCTGTATCTGCTGGCCCGTCACTCTGACTACGCGGCGCGGCTCGACGCTGAGCTCACCGGTGTCCTGGGCGAGGGTCCGTTGACCAGCGACACGTTACGCAACCTGCCGCTGTTGACGGCCGCCATTCGCGAAGCTGGCCGACTCCAGTCGCCCGTGCTGCTGCTGCCGCGCGGTGTGCTGTCCGACTTCGAGTTCGCCGGCCGCTCCGTCGCCACCGGGACGCACGTCTTTCTGGCGATCGCTGCCGGGCATCGATTGGCGTCGGTGTTCGAGGCGCCCGAGCGCTTCGACCCCGATCGATTCCTGCCGCCACGCGAGGAGGACCGCAAGAGCCCGTACGCCCTGGCGACGTTCGGCGGCGGACCGCGCATCTGCCTGGGCATCAACTTCGCCCAGGTCGAGGTGATGGCGCTGGTCGCGCACGTGCGGCGTCACGTTGAGCTGGTGCCCATATCTGAGCGCCCGATCCCGCAGTACGGCGGCATTCTGCCCACGCTGCCCGAGGGCATTCCGATGCGCATCGGATCACGGAGGTAGCGACGTGCGTATTACCGACCTGAAGTGCGCGGTCATCGGCGACAACCCGATCGTGCGTGTGGTGACCGACGAAGGCGTGAGCGGCTTCGCCGCGGTGGAGTCGTACAAGCCGTATCTCAAACCGCACGTGCTCTTCTACAAGCCGTATGTGCTCGGCGAGGATCCGACCCTGGTCGAGCGCACGATGCTCAACATTCGCCACCGTGGCGCGTTCAAACCGTGGGGTAGCGCCGTCAGCGCGATCGAGATGGCCCTGTGGGACATCGCCGGCAAGGTGGCCGGGCTGCCCGTTCACCGCTTGCTGGGCGGCAAAGTGCGCGATCGGGTGCGTGTCTACAACGGCGCGGTGCGCTTTCCGATGGCCGGCTACACGCCGGATGACTACGCCGAGAACATGGCGCGCATGAAAGCCGCGCCCGAGCGCTTCACCTTGATTAAACAGGGCATCGGCTTTCACAGTCCGATGCCGCGCGAAGTGCCGGATTTCTTTTTCGGCACGCCCGCGGCGACTTCGCGACACGGGAATCGCGAGCGTGGACTGTTGACCGAAAAAGGCTTGAAGCACGTCATCGCGTGCGTCGAGGCGATGAAGCACGTGCTCGGCGACGAAGTTGGCCTGGCCCTGGACTGCGGGCCGGGCTGGACAGTGCCTGATGCAATCAGGCTCGCTCGTGCACTGGAGCCACTGAACGTGACGTGGCTGGAGGACTTGATTACTGGTGACTACACACCGCACGTGGATGCCGACGTGTATCGCGACGTGACCCAGAGCACGTCGACGCCAATCCACACCGGCGAGCAAATCTATCTCCGGCAGAACTTCAAGCAGCTCATAGAGAGTCACGCTGTGAATGTCGTCGGACCGGATCCGTGTGATGTTGGCGGACTTGCGGAGTTGAAGTGGGTTGCGGAGTACGCCGATCTGCACGGCATTCTGATGGCACCGCATGGCACTGGCGACGGTCTCTTTGGCCTGGCTGCGCTGGTCCAGGTGTGTGCGACGTTGCCGCACAATTACATCGCCTTTGAATATCCGACGGGCCAGCCGACCTGGTGGTACGACATCGTCGACGGCCTGCCCGATCCAATTGTCAAAGACGGGTTCGTCGAGGTGGATGCATGGCAACGGCCGGGTATTGGCCTCGAGTTCAACGTCGAGGCCGCCCGGCCGCACCTGCGGGAAGAAGATAGCGAGTTTTTCGACTAGCCGCGGTTAGCGGAGTTGCGTTCGCAAGTTGTTGCCGGGCTCGATGGGTACGTCGCTGATGACGATCTGCGGATCGTCGTCCACGATTGTCACCGTAGCCACCGAGTTGCCAGGTGTGGCATTGGTCACGTTGTCGAGAATGACAAAGAAGGTCTTGTCGAGTTCGAAGCGGAGATTACCGACGACCTCGACGTTGACGACCACGTCGGTGTCTCCAGCACTGATCGTGCGCGATCGCGCTAGCTCAATGTAGTCGTCAGGCGCAACGGCGCTGCCGTTGGAGGTTGCAACGTCGAACGTCACATTCGAGGTCGTGGCATTCGTCAAGCTCACCTTGAGGTGGACGAGCGCCGTGCCAGAATCCGGTTCGTCGATACTTTCAGTGGCTTCGATCGACAGCGCTGGATCGTGAGCGTGCCGACGGTGGCGGCGTAATCGCCTGGCTCCGTGGCGGTATCAGGACGCGCTGCCGTAGCGACGGTGAACGTTGGATGAACGGCGCGCCGGCGCATCGCGTTGGGGACACGTCGGTGACCTCCCGATTTCCTGACGCTCTTGGGAGCGAGACGAGTTTGCTTTGGTAGTCGCAAGCCGCGGCTCGCTCCCCAGGGGCAGCCCCTGGACCACACACGCCGGAGTGCCTGTACCTCACTTCCCACGATGACGCGGGAGTACGGTGGGTTTCGGCGGCTAGAGCGCTTGCTGGGATGTGTGGTCGAAGAGGTAGAGGTGTTGTTGGTCGAATTCGATGCGGACGGGCTGGTCAGGGGTGCCGCGGAAGTTCTCTACGGTGCTGGCAACGAGCAGTGCGCCGCCAAGGTGGAAGTGGACAAAGGTCAAGTCGCCTGTTGGCTCGACGGTGTACAGACGGGCGGGTAGGCCAGTGTCGGCCGAGTCGGGCAGGACCCGGACGTGGCCGTGGCGGATGCCGACAATCAGTTGGCCATCGCTGCTTGCTCGAGCCCGTTCGGCGTTGAGCGCAGACAGTGGCAGTGACCAGCCATCGCCGCGCAGCACTGTTGCGCCGTTGTCCGTGGTGACCTGAGCGGTCAGGAAGTTCATCGCCGGGCTGCCGATGAAGCCCGCCACGTACACGTTCGTCGGATGCTGGTAGATCTCCTCGGGTGACCCGAGCTGCTGCACCAGACCGCCGGACATGACGGCGATGCGGTCGGCCATGGTCATAGCTTCCATCTGGTCGTGGGTTACGTAGATGACGGTCGATTGGAGCTCCTGGTGCAGGCGCTTGATCTCGGCGCGCATCTGCACGCGCAGCTTGGCGTCCAGATTGGACAGTGGTTCGTCCATCAAGAACGCTTTCGGATCGCGCACCAGTGCCCGCCCGAGGGCGACCCGCTGCTGCTGGCCGCCCGAGAGCTGCCGCGGTCGGCGGCGCAAGAGTGGCTCGATGCTGAGAATCTCGGCTGCTCGTTTGACGCGCCGCGCAATTTCCGCCTTGGGCACCTTGCGCATCTGCAGCGGGAAGGCCAGGTTGTCCTCGACGGTCTTGCTCGGGTAGAGCGCGTAGTTCTGGAAGACCATGGCGATGTCGCGGTCTTTGGGATCGAGATCGTTGACGACCTTACCCCCGATGGCGATCGTGCCCGAGGTCAGCTCGATCAGGCCGGCAACCATGTTCAACGTGGTCGTCTTGCCACAGCCGGACGGTCCGACCAGGGCGACGAACTCGCCATCCTGAATGGTCATCGAGACGTGGTCGACGGCGCGCACGTCGCCGTACTCTTTGACGACGTCGGTGAGCACCACCTCAGCCATGTAAGCGTCCCTGCCTTGTGGTGGACCCTCCGGCAGCGTTCCACCCGGCGGTGGGCTCGGGTCCCGGTGGGTTACGGGTTGGCGATGCGTGAGCGTGGAACATCAAGCTTTGATCGCGCCTTCGGTCAGGGCGCGCACGAAATGTCGCTGCAACAGCATGAACATGAGCACGACGGGTACGGACATGATGAACGCGGCGGCCATCAAACCTGGCCAATTGGTCGCGAACTCGGTAAAGAAATGCTGCAAACCGACGGGTAAAGTAAGAAGGCTTTCGCTGTTCAGGAATGTCAAGGCGTAGACGTACTCGTTCCAGGCACCAATGAAGGTATAGATAGCGGTGGCGATGATGCCGGGCGACGACAGCGGCATGATGATCAACCAGAACGCCTTGAAGCGCGACGCACCGTCGATCCGCGCGGCGCGTTCGAGCTCTTCGGGAATGTTGTCGTAGAAGCCTTTCAACAGCCAGATCGACAGCGGTAAGCCGAACGTCATGTACGTCAGGATGAGCGACGCGTGCGTATTGATCAGGTGCAGTGTGCGCATCAAGATGAACAATGGGATCAAGAACACCACGACCGGGAACATGTTGCGCACGAGGACCGCAAAGAACAGAATGTCTCGACCCGGAAACTGGAAACGGGAGAACGCGTACGCCGCCGGAACGGCGATCAGCACCCCGAGTGCCGTCGTCGCCGTCGACACGATGACGCTGTTCAAGAAATACCTGAGAAAGACGGGCCCAATTTCGCCCGTGGGCGACAGCAGCGTGATGTAGTTCTGTAGCGTCGGGTGCGACGGGATCCACTCCGGTGGCTGCTGCAGCGCGGCGAACTGCCCTTTGAGCGACGTGGACAGCATCCATAGCATCGGCACCACGGCAAAGCCGAGCAGCGCGATGATCCAGACCACGCTCAGCACGTCCAGCGGCTTCGGCCGGCGCGCAATGAGGGTGCTCACCCGCGGGCCCCGCTGCGCCTGGTCAGCGCGCGCACATAGAAGTAGCCGAAGGCGAGCATGACGATGAACAGGATCACCGAGTAGGCCGACGCGCGGCCGTACTGCAGCGATTGGAAGGCCAGCGTGTAGACCTGCGTGATCCAGATCTGCGACGCATTGGCCGGTCCGCCGCCGGTCATGATCCAGACCAGTACGAACGAGTTCAGGTTGGCGACGAAGAGCAGGATCGTCGTGATCAGGATGACACTGCGCAGGTAGGGCACGGTGACGTGCCAGAAGCGGTACCAGGCGTTGGCCCCGTCAACTCTGGCCGCATTGAGCAGCTGCTGGGGGACCGTTTGCAGGCCAGCAAGGAGCATGATCATCGCAAACGGAAACTCTTTCCACACATTGGCGACGATCAGCGAGGGCAGGACCAGGCTGGTCGAGTCCAGGAAATTGATGTTCGAGTCGATGAGGTAGAACTCGTATAGCAGGCCGCTAATCAGGCCGTAGTCGCTGTGATACAGCCAGCGCCAGACGAACGCCGCGGCGACGGCGCTAATGACGTACGGGATCAGCAGCAGCCCGCGCAGGAGGCCGCGGCCGATGAACTCGCGCTGGACGACCAGGGCGGCGCCGAAACCGATCACGAAGGCGAGCACCGTCGAGCCGACCGCCCAATAGAACGTGTTCAGCGTGATCGCCCAGAAGCTACGGTCGGACAGGATCTGGCCGTAGTTGCCGACGCCGTTGAAATACCAGTTCACCGAGCTGGGCGGCGTTTCGTACAACGACAGGTCGATGGTGTAGGCGACCGGGTAGCCGATCACCAGGAGCATCACCAGTAGCGCTGGCGCGACCCAAAGGTAGTCCGTCCGGTGACGGTTGATTTCGGCGAGCAGCCCGCGGCGGGTTGCGCCGTGCCCTTTCGGCGGCGGCGCAACCATCGGGGCTGGGGCGGCGAGCGGGGCCGTCGAATCGATAGCCACTAGAGGTCGCGCCGCCCCTTTTGGGGCGATCGTTGCCCCTCACCCGCCTGCGGCGGCCTCTCCCCGGTGGGGGCGAGGCGGTACGAAGGTGAACTCCCTCTCCCTGGCGGGGAGAGGGTGGGGGTGAGGGGCGCCCTGGCCTGAGCCACTGCGGAAGCTACGACTTGCGTTGCGCGATCAGCGACTTGATGTTGTTGGCGGCGTCGTCGGCGGCTTCTTTGACGGTCATCTTGCCCGTCAGAGCATTCTGGACCATGTTGGGCACGATGTTGTTCATGATCTCGGTCGACTCAGGAATGACCGGGAATGGCACACCGTAGGGCAGCATCGACGTCGTCACATCGAGGAAGTTGATGGTTTCCAGTCGCTGCTTCATCCCGTCCGTCTTGAAGCCCTGCAGATTGCCCGGATTCGAACCGGTCCAGTTACCGGAATTCTTGACCGACCACTCAGGACCCGTAGTGAACGCAATGAACGCATTTGCCGCTTTGCGATCCACGGCATGACCGGTGAAATTGTCGGCAAAGATGTGGATATTCGAGCCACCGAACACCACCGCGCGACGCACCGGACCAGACGGCATCAAACCGTAGGCCATGTTGGCCACGACCTCGTCGGCCTTTTCCTTGTCCGCGCCGGTTGCCTTTTTCGCCTTGTCGATCATGGCCGCGTATTCGCTCGGGTGGCTGATCTCCATCGCGATCTGGCCAGCGATGTACAGGTCGCCGTTCTCGGTCTGCGTGTTGGTCAGCGCCGACGTCGGCACGGACTTGTCGCGCACATACATGTCGTACAGCGCCTGCAAGGCAGCGATGCCGCCTTCGTTGTTGATCAGCACCTTCTGATACGTCGGATCTGGCTCCGCCTCGTCGAGCGCGCCACTGCCATAGGCCCACAACATGGGCATCACGCGGAACGGCGTATTGCCCGCGTTGACGCGCGCGACCATGCCGAAGCCGGCTTTGCCAGTGGCCTTCTTGATCTGGGCCGAGTACTTGACGACGTCATCCCAGGTCGCGGGCGGCTTTTCGGGATCGAGGCCGCTGTCCTTGAAGACCTTCTTGTTCCAGATGAAGGCCATCGTCTCGTTGTTGGTCGGGATGCCGTACAGCTTGCCGTTCCAGGTGACCGACTTCATCGCGCCGGTCCAGAAGTCTTCCTGCTTGAAGCCAAAGTCCGCGAGCTTGATCTCGGCCAGCTGGCCTTTGGCGGCGAACTCGACGCCCCACAAGATCGGCATGCGCGCTAGGTCCGGCGCGGCGTTGCCGGCGGCCGCGGTGCGGATCTTGTCCAGCATCTGGTTGTAATCCAGGTTCTGGACGCTTTCGCCCGAAACCATCGGGATGTTCGCGTACGTGCCTTTCCAGGCTTCCCAGAGCGCCTTGTCGTTCTCGACTTCGAGCTGTGGGGACGCCTGATTAGGTCCGACGTACCAGTAGCTGACCTGGCCCTTGTAGTCGAGCGGGGTGACCTTGGCCATATCGGCCTTGGTGTCGACTTTGAGCGTGCCGGCCTGGGCGCGGATCGTCTCTGGATTCCATTCGGCTGTGCTGATGCCCGTGCGCGTTGCGGCGGTTGGGCCCGCGGTCGCGGCCGGCGCTGCCGCGGCGCTCGTTGGAGCGGCGGCGGCGGGCGGCGCACTCGTCGCGGCGGGTGCCGGCGCAGTGGGCTGCGAGCTGCGACCGCATGCAGCCAGCAGGGGCAGCGCCGCCAGTGTTCCGGTTCGAACCAGGAACGACCGTCGGCTGAGATTGGAAGTCGGTTCTGGCATGGGTTGGACTCCTCCGGGCCTGGAGGGACGATCGAAAGGCCTCATTCGCTTGCTGCGCCCTACCAGGCCGGTCCGGCAAACGGAGTTCGGCAGTGGGTGCGGCTCGGCTTTGGGGCTTTTTCGGCCGATCTCCTAGCGGCCACTCAGGTGAATGGTAAGCCGTAGAGCCGGTTCAGGTCGGCGAAACGCGCTAGGTCGAGTGGTCCCACGAGGCCCAGATACTCAGGCGCGTAGCGGCGGGCGCGGAATAGCCATGGTCCGTACCGCCCGCGGTTGAGCGTCTGAAATGGACTGATCCACTCCCAGACCACCTCCTGCCGGGGCGTCACCTCGAACGCTCGACCTGAGGTGCCCTCGCACACCAGTACATTGCCATTGGGCAGTCGCTCGGCGCCCGAGATGTGGCCGCTGAAGAACTGTTCGGGCGGCTCGCCGGTGTACTCCCAGACCACCTTGTTCGTCGCCGGGTCCATCTCGACGACGCGCGAGAACGACAGGCCGACGCGGTGCATGCCGTTGTCGAACACCTGGATGTTGCCGTTCGGCAGCGCGGTGGCGTGGTGCTGGTGCGAGGTCTCGGGCGCGCCGAACTTCCAGCGCAGCTTGCCGCTTGGCCGTTCGACGATGCCGATGCGGCTGTTGGTACGACACGAGAACACCAGGTGCCCGTCGGCGGTCAGCGCCAGGCTGTTGAGGTGGGTCCACTCCCAGCGCTGTTCGAGCGGGCACATCGGATCCCCGACTGGATCGAGCAGCCGCCACAGTTGGATGCGCTCGACCGCCTGACCGCTGGCGTCAACTTCGAGGATGTCGTCTGAGAGCATGGGCGGAAAGATTTCGCCCGGCCTGCGTACGCCGCCAACGACTTGATCCGCCAGATCCTGGGGAATCTCGACCCAGGTCGCGACCAGTGTGTGGCCGTTCGGCAGGCGGACGAAGTCGTGATGCAGGGTTTCGTTGCGGTACTCCCAGACCGGCGTGCCTTCCCAGTTCAGCTCGCGCAGGTGGCTGGCGTTGCCGCCCAGCCGCCGAATATGCCGTTCGAAGGGCGGCGGCGGCTGATCGAAGGGCGTGTCGGGCGGGGGTGGCAGCGACGTGTCGGTGCACAGCGCCAGGAGATTGCCGCTTGACAGTAGCTCAGCCTGGAAGACGCGGAAGCCCGGCTGGTGCCAGCGCTGGACGACACGTCCGTCCATGTCGAGCAGCAGCGTGGCATCGCCGGCCAATGGCGTGACGAGCGTGTAACCCTTGAACGATCGCCCAGGGCTGTGAAACGTGAGCCCGGTTTGGCGTCGCACTGACCAGCCCACACTGTGACCTCCACCGATGAGTAGTAGGAATGCACCCCGCGTTCACGGTTTCGGCAGTAGCGTAGCGGCAAGCGGGGTGCATGGCGTTGACCGGGCGCGGAGGCTCGGCGTAGAGTTCGCGGCGTTGTTCCAGCAACAACGACTCGGACTCGCCGAGGCAGAACGCGCGCGCGACGCCATCCTCGCGGCGGTAACCAGAACGGACAATCCGATCGCGCTCGCGATTGCCGACGAGCACGGCCAACCCATCCTGCTGTTGCGCCAGGACGGTGCCCCAGCGCGCATGCTCGGTCGGGCGCGCGCCAAGGCGTACACGGCCGCGACACTCGGGCTGGACACGGTCGTGTTCCGCGACGAGCACGTCAAGGCGAAGCAGCGCACGCTCGATGATTGGGGCGATCCAATGATCACTACCCTCCAGGGCGGCCTCGCCCTGACCGCTGGCGGCAAGGTGGTGGGTGGCATTGCGATGAGTGGCAACACCACGCTGCGGGACGAGGCACTTGCGCGCATTGGGCTCGAAGCAATGGGTCTGGCGCCATGATCGAGCAGCTCTCAGTCAGTCTGTCGGATGCCCGTCTGGCGGTGGACGCGGTGCTCGCGGCGGCGCGCGCTTCGGAGACGCTGGCGGTGTCGGTGGTCGACGGCAGCAGCAACATGGTCTACCAGGTGCGCCAGGACGGCGCCTCTGCCGTCGACGTGCGGAATGCCGAACGCAAGGCCTACACGGCGGCCTTCATCGGCCGCGACACGGCGCTGTGGCGGCTGCAGATCCTACACGATGGCCGCACGGTGGCCGACTGGGCCAATGCGCAACTGACGACGATTCATGGCGGTTGGACGCTGCGCCGCGCGTCGCAGGTGATCGGCGGGCTTGGAGTGAGTGGCTCGGGCAACGAGGATCGCGACGAGGTGCTTGCCTTGCGCGGCGCTGAAACGCTGGCCCAGCTTGCTGTGGACGAGTGGCGCACGAAGCGCGATCCGCGGCCAATCCGCGAGCGCACGGGTGGCCGTGTCTAAGCGCAGCGCGTTCAATCTGCCCGGCTTGTCGCCCGAGGGCAGCGTGACGCCTGACCTTGTTCGGGCCGGCGGCCTGTTCTTCACCTCAGGCGTGCGCGGCGTCCACCGTGCGTCTGGCGTACTGCCGGACGACCCCGCTGAGCAGTTCCTGAATGCGTGGCACAACCTGGCGGCGCTCGTCTCAGGCGCAGGCCTGAGTCTGGACAACGTTGGCCTGGTGACCAACTTCATCGACTCGCAGGAGTACCGCGCGCATATCAATCAGGGCTGGCTCGAGCTGTTCCCTTCGCAGTCGGATCGGCCGGCGCGCAAGACCACGTCGTATCCGTTGCCCGACGGCGTGGGCGTTGAGCTACAGGCGTTCGGAGTCATTGACGAGCGGCGAACGAGTGTTGAAGTTCGTGGGTTGACCCACCGAGATCCATTGCCGAATGCGGCCCGGCTCGGCGACTACGTGTTCACGTCGGTCATCGTGCCCTGGGACCTGAGGACATCCGAACCCGTGGTGGGCGAGGACGCGCAGACGGACCAGTGCTTCGACAACATGCGCATCGTCATGGAGGAGGCCGGCGGCACGATCGACGATGTCGTCTTGCAGTGGGTCTACCTGAATGACTTCGCCTATCAGCCATACATGGTCGACGTGTACCTCGAGGCGTGGCCGATCGGTCAGTACCAGGCCGCGCGCAAGACCTTCCGCTATCCAATGGGCGCCCAGATCCAGATCCAGTGCATTGGCCGCATCGGCTCTGGTACGCGCTCCAACCATGAGATTCCTGGCCATGGCCATCACGACCCGATACCTATGGGCGCGCGCATCGGCGACCTGTATGCCTCTTCTGGTGTCTCGGGTGTCGATACGGCTGGCCCGGACAAGCTGGAGCCTGTTTCTGGCGCCGCGGGCCAGGCCCACTT
>DASXRR010000409.1:0-14284 GCA_036506475.1 Chloroflexota bacterium | reverse complement strand
CCGAATACAGTTGAATCCAGTCATCAATGCTGTCGAATTGCAGGCCTGGGCAGACCTCGCCCAAAAAGAGCTGACGCGCTTCAGGGGTGGGTGGCTTCCGCCAGTAGAATTCACTGGCGAGCACGCGCCCGCCCGGCTTGCACACACGGACCAACTCGCGTGCAGCGCGTGGACGGTCGACGAACATCGTGACCGCCTCGGCTACCAACCGCTCGAAGCGCGCATTCTCGAATCGAAGGTTGCAGATGTCGCCGTGCTCGACGTGCGCCTGATTACCCAGACCGGCGCCGGCGATGTTCACCGTGGCGCGTTCAAGCATGAGCGGCGCGATGTCGACGGCCGTCACCATCGCGCCGAAGCGCCTGGCGATTTCGATCGCAGTGGTGCCAACGCCGCAGCCCACGTCCAGAACGGACTGGCCGGCTCGAAAGTCGGCCCGGCGGATCAGCTCATCGGTGGCGGTGCGACCGCCCGGATGGATGACCCGTTTGCCCAGGACAGCAAAGAACGCATACGGATCCAGACCATCGATCTCGCTGTCGCTAAGGGTGCGCGGACGAGTAGCGATCTGTGCAACGCTCATTAAGGACTGCCTCTTTCCAGGTCCGCTTCCGTAACCCCACGGACGCCCATGAACAATAGCTTTGCCATGTGTCAACTCCCCTGAATCTCGCGGCTGAGCGCCGCTAGTGCCTGTTGCCGCTCCTCCGCCCAGCCGTCCTCAACCGGCAACGATTCCCCGAACCCCTTACGGAAATCGACGTTGGTCGTACCAGCCGCGGCTGCGCTCGCGCGCGCTCGCCAGGCAAGAGTTGGCCAGCGCTGATCGGATTGCCGGTGCCCGCGAACGACGCGATGGTCGGCTCGGGGATACCGCTCAGCCAGTCCTCCTGATAGCCGAGGAGCTGTGCCAATGGGCGTCCGACCAGAAAGTGGAACCCATGCTCCGGTTCGTTCGCAACCAGCCCGTACACGTCCTGAATGGCCTGACGCAGACTGTTCAGGTCAACTGCTGGCGCTTCGATGGTCGCGACCATGGTCGTGTCTCCCCCGGAAAATTAGTTGGTTGCCACGGGCAGGCCGGCGGCGCGCCACTCGGGGAAACCCTCCTCGAAGCGGCGCACCTCGAAGCCGTGGGCTTGCAGAAGCTGTGCGGCTTCGTCCGAGAAGACGCAGTACGGCCCACGGCAATAGGCCACGACTTCGCGATCGCGCGGCAGCTCGGCGAGCCGCTGCTCCAGCTCCTCAACCGGCATCGACCACGCGCGCGGAATATGGCCCTGCCGATACTCCAGCGCGGGCCGCACGTCGAGCAGCGTCACATGCCCGTCGGCGACTAGCCGCTCGAGCTCGGCTAGATCCACCGCGGCCAGGCTCGCCCGGTCGGTGAGGAAGGTCTCGACCAGGCGATCTACCTCGGCGAGCCGCGCGCTGCCGAGATCGCGCACCGTGCGCCACAGCGAGAAGACCTCCGGCGCGGCGAGACGGTAGACCTGGTTCAGGCCACGCTTGTCGCTCTCGACCAGACGCGCCTGGCGCAGGACCTGCAGGTGCGCCGAGGTGTTGGCCAGGCTTTGGCCGATCTCCTGGGCCAGGTCGTCGACCGAGCGCTCACCCTGGCCGAGCAGATCGAGCAGCTCCAGGCGATGCGGGCTGGCGAGCGCCTTGCCGATGGTGGCGAATTCGGCGTAGAGACGATCTTTGAACGGCCGATGACTCACGAACTACTCAACTAATCAAATGAATTATTGAGTAGATTACCACATTCGGGGCCCATGTCAAGCGCACTGCCTGGCATCCACGCCGAGCTCGTACCGTCGAGGCTCGACCTTCGGCTTGACAATGAAAATTGCGGCCTCGCCAATGCCATAGTCCGTCGGATGCGTACCAGCAGACAATGGACAAATTGGTCGGAGGATCGTTGCGAGTCGTCGTGGCGGTGCCGCTTGGCGGCTTCCGCAAGACGCTCGCGTTGAGCTTCCTCTAGTGCCGGCGGGCGCGGGTCTGCCGTTCGATTGTCATCCTGAGGCCGCAGCCGAAGAGCCTGTCCTGAGCGGAGCGAAGGAATCCGCTTGCCGGAACGTGTGTGCTCGCGGATCCTTCGCAAGCTCAGGATGACAACCGGCAGAGTTGCGCCTTGTGGTACTTGTCGGTCGCGAACGCGGAGGACTGCCTCGAATTCCAAGATCGAGTACGGATACATAGTGTCGTGTCCTTCCTGACGTGCCACGCCGGTCGCGCCAGGTAGGACCACGTGCCACTGAGCCACGCCAGGATATGAAGAGCGGCGCCGCCCGCCATCCAGAGGACTACTTATTTAGTTACTCATCGCCGCGGGGCGGTGGAGCGGTGCATACCACGCGCCTGAGGCGGCTCCTCTTTGACGCGAGGCGCATCGCCAACTGCACTCAGCTGCCCGGTACGCAGCTCGAGCACTGATTTTCGGCGCGTGCTTCTTGGCATCTGGCTAGGCTCGGACCTGGGCCTGGGCAACGAAGCGCTCCCCACCGTCAGCCGCACCATCGTGGGATCGGCCTATCTTTGGCAACTCGCAGTGCAACGCTGCCAGTGCGTCAGCCAGCTCCTGCTCGGACGTCGCCCTTCGTGCGCGGAAGTTGATGCCCAGCGTGCCGTATTTGGCGGCGCTGCTGGATTGAGTGGCGCCGCTGAATACATCCCCACGCCATGTGATCTCAAAGTCGACGAAACCCGCGCCGACGACCGCCAGCTCGAGCTCTCCTTCCAGGAGAGCACCAGCAATTCAACCAGTCCACAGGTCGATCTGTTGTCGGGCGCTCTCGGGCACCGGGTGCTGGACCAGGATGTCGCCGATCTGGAGCCGACCGCCTGGCTTGAGCACGCGCGCCATCTCCGCAAGCCCGGCCTGCTTGTCGGGCATGAGGTTGAGCACGCCGTTGCTGATGATGACGTCCGCCCAACCATCGCTAATTGGTAGCGCTTCAGCTGTGCCTTCGCGCAAGTCCACGTTGTGTAGGCCGGCCTGGGATGCCGACTGACGCGCCTTCGCCAGCATTGCCGGCGTCATGTCAACGCCAATGACGTGCCCTGACGGTCCGACCATTCGCGCAGCGATCAGACTGTCAATCCCCGCGCCAGCGCCAACGTCGACAACGTGTTCGCCTGACCCGAGCAGCCTCACGCTGAATGGATTACCCGTTCCCGCGAATGACTCAATTGAGGCTTCCGGTATGCCCTCGAGCCACGCTGGGTCGTAGCCGAGCACCCGCGCCAGTGGATGACCAACCAGGAAATGAAAGCCCAGCTCCGGGTGCTCGGCTACTTCGGCGTACTCGAGCTGGATCGCGCGCCGCAGCGACTCGATGTCAATCATTTGGAGTTGAGGACGTGACGGCTCAGAAGCTGAGCGTGGACGCGCCCGACGCCATGTACTCGACCACATTCGCGGCGGTAACGATCTTGGCGCCGGGAATGAGATCCGCTTCGCCAATGCCGCGCGGCTTGGTGCACGCGCCGCATGCCCAGAGCTGCCCGCCGTTATCGAGAAACTGCCGGATGACGTCTTTGAGCGGCGAGAAGCCTTCCTTGTGGATCCCGTCCGAGTAGCCGTAGGTGGCCAGCCGCACACCCTCAACGGTGAGCAATACCACCGTCTCTTGATCCGCCGTCGCCGCGACGTTGCCCACCACGAACGGCAGCGTAGCTCGTTCGGCGTCTTCATTGCCGTGTGTTGCGTTCACCAGAATTTTTGCCATGAGTCCGTCTCCTCTACTTCTTGCGAATGAAGAACCGCGAACGCTCCGCTTCGCGCGTAACCTGTATCAGCTCGTTGCCCGTGAGCCGGCTCCAGGCCGGAATGCCATCGTGCGCGGCCGGCTCTTCACTGATGACCTCGAGTACTTGACCGCTCGTCAGCTCGCGCATCCGGCCCCGAATGAGTGGTGTCAAGTCACCACAGCCGGCCTGGCCGAGGTCCACGGTCATGTCGGCCGTCAACGCCGCCAGCGGTTCATCGTGCGCCACTCCCTGCACCTCCAGTGTTGGTTCGCGTCAGACTAGCCGCGCGCCCGAGCCGTACACATCGCGCAAACGTCCTATCTTTCGAGGCCGTTGGCCAAGCACAACTCGTAACCGCGCTGGCAGGTCTCGGCGCGTTACGTCTGAGACGGCTAGTACCACAGGGCGCAACTCTGCGCCCGCCGGCACTAGTGGATCAGGTCGTGCTCGACGGCGAACAGCGCAGCCGCTACTCGGGTGCCAACGCCAACCTTCGCGTAGATGTGTTCCAGATGGTGGCGCACGGTGTGCTGGCTGAGCACCAGCGCATCGGCAATCTGACGCCGGCTCATGCCACGTACCAGCATGCGCAGGATCTCGATCTCGCGCTCGGTGAGACCCGCTGGCTGAGTTGCAGGCTTCCTCTTCGCCGCGGGTGATGCGCCGAGCACTTCTGCTAGTGCCTGCACGGCTTCCGGCCAGAGCCCACTGCCAGCGTCCTCGTGCAGTATGGCCATCGCGGGCTCTGGCTCGAGCGCGGAGCGCTCAGGGCTGGCGTGCGTGAGCTCGTCGAAAGCATCGACCACCGCGATGATGCGCGCGCCAACGGGAATCTGTTCGCCTGTCAGCGCGCGGTAGTAGCCGCGACCGTCCATACGTTCGTGATGCGCGGCGACGAGCGGAACCACCGAGTCCAGCGCTGCGACCCGCGCGAAGATGCGCTCGGCGTGATACGGATGGAGCCGCAGAATCTCCTGCTCTGCTTGAGTGAGTTTGGCCTTCGGTTTGTCGAGCGTGTACGAGGGGACCGCCGCGAGGCCGACGTCGTGCATCAGCGCCGCGCGGCGTATAGTTTCAGTTTGCGCGTTGGCTAGTCCGAGTCGACCCGCGATCGCGTGCGCGAGTTCGCCGACGCGCCGCGAGTGCCCAGCCGAAAACGGCGACTTCAGGTCTGCAAAATCCGCGAACGCCAGCGCGACATCGTCCAGCTGTTCCTCGCGCAAGAACTGGCGCGCCGATTCCGGCTCCAATGCCAGCACGGTGGCCCACACTGACTCCTGGTCGAGTCCAGCCCAGAACGCCGGGCGACGCGCTATGGCCAGGAAGGCGTCGACAACAGCCGGATCGAACGCTGTCCCGCGCTTGCGACGCGCGAGGTCCATGGCCGCTTCAGGGCCACCGAACTGGTGCAGTGCTTCGAAGAAGCTGGTCGCATACACAATGCGTGACGTGAGCGGAATAGCCTCACCCTGTCGGCCGCTGGGTCCGCTCCCGTCCCATTGCTCGAAAACCGACAGCAGCGCGTCTTGAACCGCTTCCGACATGCCGAGTCGCTGAGCGAATCGTTGTGCGACCTCGCACGTATTGCGGAAGCCTTCGCGGACAAATTCACGACCCTGCAACGCGAACTGGAGACCATACCGAACCCGACGGGGTACAGATAGGCCGGAGGCAACATGATTCCGCACCCAGCCGAACACGTCCATCGGATCGCGTGCGTTGCGATGAAACATGAACTCGCGTCGCGCAGCGATTTCGTCGCTGAAGATGACCCCGGCCAGTTGGCTGGTCCATGCCGTGCAGCCGGCATCCATGAGCAGGTCGGCGTAGTACACATCGACACGCTGATCCGGTGGCAGTTGCATCTCATCGGCGACCTGCATCGCGATGTAACACGAGCGCACCGCGTGCTCCGCCGGGAGGCCAACCGCGAGATCGGATGCCAGCGACAGCGCGGCCATCAAATCGGCGGTGCGCAGGTAGCCAGGCGGTGGATCCGCTAGCTCGCGCATGTTCGCCGCGTGACAGCCTCGATGGTGCGCGTAGCGCCAAGACCTGCCAGCGCCTGTACGGCGCCGCGCACATCGCTCTCGTTTCCGTTGATCGCCGCTAACGCTGATTCGTACGGGCACCCGAGTGCAGCCCACTCGGCGCACGCTTCTTGCCACCGGCCAAGAGCCTCGAGTGCGAATGGACCCGCTGCCAGCGGCGAAAGCTCGAAGACATCCCCCGCTCGCCGGCGCCAGCACGCGAGCTCGGCCAGGATATAGGTGTCCCCGCCTCGTTCAGCCAGCTCGTAGCCGGCACATGCCGCGTCGCGGGCCATTTCGAGGTTACCGTCGAGCCATGCGGCTTCGGCTCGTGCCGCGTAAACGGGTCCGAGTCGCTGGACTTCATTGGTTGGACGGGCTACTTCCAATGCCTCGTCCAGAACTCGCCAGGCCTCCGGGTCGCCGCGTCGGGCTCCAATCCAGCCCAAGACCACGAGCGCGTTGACGCGGCTGACGGGCGAAATCGACGTCCGGCGCAGGAGTTGCTGCGCCAATGCGTCGGCCTCACTCCACTCCCCCCGCAGCAGCAGCACGCGCGCCTTCGTGCCCTGCATGTAGACGAACCACGAGTCCAGATCGTGCTCCGATGAGTACGATGAGCCGGCGTCGAGATACATCTCGGCGTTGTCGAGCTGGTACTGGCGCGCAGCCGTCCACGCGAGATTCGTATAAGCCCGCGCCACATGCTCCTCCAGGTCGCCCTCACGCGCGAGCTCCAGGCTTCGTTCGAGTTGCCGACGGCCCTCGACACTGCCGCTGTTCGCGCGAGCGGCACCAACATTGTTCAACGCGTGCACGAGCACCTCGCGTTCGCCGAGTTGTTCGGCCAGGGCGATGGCCCGGTCGCCCCACTCGCACGCGCCAGGCGCGTCATTGGCGAGCATGCATAGGAGGCTCAGATTGCTGTACGCCCATGCATGCTGAAGGCCGGGCGACAGCCCGTCGAGGACATCGAGCGCCGCCTGGGCGGCCGAGCGCGCATCGGCGTTGCGATTGGCGAACCATGACATGCGCGACAGCCAGCGCAGGTTCTCACTGATTTTGAGCCGCTCGCCTGCCTCGGTCCAGATATCGAGGGCTGCGCGACGTGCATCGAACGCAGCGGCAGATTGGTCAGTCAGGTAGCACTCGTAGGCGAGCGCCTCGAACAGTTGAGCCCGGTCCCCAGGGCCGAGCTCAGCCGCGTAGCGGAGCGCCCGCGCGTATTGCGCCGCGGCCTCGCGATGCGCTCGCAGTCGCGCGTTCCGCTTGGCCGCGATGGGCGCGAACAGCAGCACACTCGCGGCATCGCTGGCGGCGTCCGCATGATGGGCGAGGCGCGCCCAATCGTCGGGACCAACGGGGCGTGAGCGCAGCGCGGCGAGCACACGGCGGTGAAGCTCGACGCGGCGAGTTGAGACGACGGCGTCGAGAATGGTCGTGCGACCCAGCTCGTGGCGGAATGTGAAGACATCGCCCGCGTCGCGCAGAACACCCG
The DNA here is from genome assembly GCA_036506475.1 of Chloroflexota bacterium. Taxonomy (GTDB): domain Bacteria; phylum Chloroflexota; class UBA6077; order UBA6077; family CF-72; genus CF-72. Next base: position 7,000 of record DASXRR010000409.1, on the reverse strand, counting down.
CTGACAGACATGCTTCGACGCCCTCGCTGGCCGCGTCCATTACGCCGTCGAGCAACCATGGTTCGATTCGTCCGCCGATGACTGCCGCGGCCTCGAGCACCGGTCGGGCATGCGCCGGAAGCCGAGCGGCCCGTGCCAGAACGGCGTCTCGAACGCTCGGCGGCACTTCGCGCGTGCCTCCGGCCACGACTTCCGTGACAAAGAATGGATTGCCACCTGTCTGGCGATACAGCTCGTCAGGATCGAGATCGGTACCTTGCGCGAGCTCGCGCACACCGGCTACCGACAGTGGCGTGAGCTGTAGACGGCGGACCGCCGGAAATGTGGCCAAGTCCCCGAACACAATACGCAGTGGGTGCGCCCGCCCGACCTCGTCGTCCCTGTACGTGACGACCAGCAGTGCCCGCAGTGCGGCCATCCGCCGGCCAAGGAAGCGCATCAGATCCAGGGTCGCCTCGTCCGCCCAGTGCATGTCCTCGAACACGAGGACGGTCGGACGATCGCCATGACTCAGCGCGGCCAGCAACGCATCGAACACCTGTTTGCCGGCTGCCGCGTTCGCCAGCAGCGATGTCAGGGGTTCGCCAAACGCGTCGGCCACATCGAGTAGCGGGCCGAGAGCCGTCGGCGTCGAGAGCGGATCGCAGGCGCCGATCAGCACGCGTGCACGGTGTCGAGCCGAGTCGCCGAAAGACTGGACAAGTACCGATTTGCCGACGCCGGCCTCCCCGCCGAGCAAGACGAATCGACCCTGTCCCGCGCTGACGTCGGCTAGAAACTCGTCGAGCCGATCGAGGAACGGCTGCCGTTCGATCAGCCTCAGTCGCTGGTGGGTCCCGGCGGCGGTGCTATCGCCGCGCTGAGGCGGTGGCTCCCGAGTAATCGCCTGAGGCTGTCTGGTAGGCGCGAGCTCGAGGCGGAGCGTTGCGGCCAGGATGAGCGCCTCGCGCGCCGCGTCGTCCAGATACAGCGCATCAGCCAATCGCGCGCATGTGGCTGGATGAGGAGCCCGCCGCAAACCGCGCTCCAGATCAGAGATGCCGCGCACGCTCAATCCCGCGCGCTCAGCCAGCGCTTCCTGTGACAGTCCAGCAAGCAACCGGTGACGTCGGAGCAGCGCCGGGAATTGCTGGGTCGATTCAGAGGCCACTTGATGCCACTGCCACTACGGCGCGCGCAGCATACCACCACGTCTTCGTGCCAACGGCTACTGATGTGCGGCCGGGGCTTTCAGGAGTCCACCACAACGACAGTGTCGGGGTGCTCTCACAATCCGAAGCCTTCGCCATGCAATGAGGTGCGTATCCCGCCGCGCTGCCACCTCCCCAGCGACGCGGCTGTGACGCGCGGCATGCTGTCGAGTGGCGCCTCCGGTCGGTTTGTTCCGACATCGAGCGTCGTTGTGATGACGAGCTTGCGACTGAAACTCAGCCCTGGAGTCGAAGCCGGTGCTCAACAGACTGGCATTCATCGCCGCCGCTACTAGCCCGGCCAAGGCGACCGGCAACCGCGCACACAGGCTAGAGCAGCTCGCGCTCGATGCGCTCGCGAATCGCGTCCCGCACTTCGCGATAGACGGCGAGTTGGTCCTCTTCGGTGCCCGTAGCGCCCCTCGGATCGGGAAAGCTCCAGTGCAGCCGCTCCCGCGCGCCGAAGAACACCGGGCATGCTTCGTTAGCCTGGTCGCACACGGTGATCACCTTGTCGAAGGGCTGATCGATGTAGCGCTCCAGGGTCTTGCTCACTTGACCCGAGATGTCGATGCCGAGCTCGTGCATCGCCCTGATCGCGAGCGGTCGCACCTGCGTCGCCTCGGTACCCGCCGAATACGCGTCGAACCGCTCGCCGCCGAGGTGCCGCAGCACGCCCTCGGCCATCTGGCTGCGTGCTGAGTTGTGCGTGCACAAGAACAGCACCCGCTGTCTTTTGTCGGGATTCGATGGCGTTTCAGGCAACCTCAGCCTCCTGCTCATGTGGAATCAGTACAACCTCGGCCGAATCCGCGATTGTGGGCGACAGGATCCGTACCGTCGCGCACGCCAGTATCGCCCCAGCCGCTGAGCCAGCACGAACGCCACAACGGACGACTGTGCGATACCCGCGAATGTGTCGGACAATGTGCCGGCGAGCGTGATGGCCGGATTGCCGAAGCTCGTCGCTGCCTCCGACGATCACGACTCGGATCATGGCGTGTCTGATGCGCGTCAATTCGATAGGGCCCCGACGCGGCCCGTGCGTCGCAGCGCATGGAAGCTGGCGCGCAAGTCCGACTGCCAGCGGGCGTAACGGCGCAACGTTCGTCCGAGCAAGGGTAGGCCGATGGCTGACGGACCAATCCAGAAGGCGAGCGCAGGGAGGCGATCCCATAGCGGCAGTTTCGGGCCGTTGTCGACGTAGAACGCAGTCATGAGCACGATATAGGACAGGCTCATGCCGAGCATGTGCACGGTCAGCCAACCTGGCCAACGGCGCTTGCGGGCCGCATAGCCGAGTGATCCGAACGCAAATGCAATGCAGCCCAGGGCGAACAAGTAGGCACTCTGTTCCCAGCGCAACCCTGCCATGCCCGAGGCGGTAGCGAAGACGACGGCCAGCGCCCAGTAGTACACCTCGCCAAAGTTTGGATGGCGCCCACGTTGCTTTCGGCTCAGCATCGCCACTGCGCCAGTGATCACACACGTCACTCCCGCCACGATATGTACGGCCAGGAGGAGGCCGAACGTCAGCGTAACGGGCGCGCCAACCAGCCGACTCAACAGTTCGGCGATATCAGGCAGTTGTGGCACTGGAAGGGTCCTCGTCTGGAGCCATCGCTCGCAGCCACAGCTCGACGATCTGATCGACGACCTGCTCGCGCGGCGCGTCGAATCCAACCAGGGCGGCGAGTGGTCGGGTCAACTCGTGGGCAACGATCGGCCCCGCCAGCATCTGCAACGCCAGCACCGGATGGCTCGGACGCAGACAACCCGCGGCCATCTGTTCGGTCAGGTACTGGATCAGATCGGGTAGGCCACGCAGCATCGAGTGGTGGATGCCCTCGCTGGTATCCGGAGCACCCCTGGACATCTCCAGGACCATGCGCAACAGCACGCCACTACGCCCCGACAGCGCCGCGGCCAGCGCACGGGCAACTTGCGGGATGACTTCACGTGGGGTGTTTTCGGCTGATGTACGGCGTTGGTCGAGCACTCTGGCGATCGACTCCCACGGCGAGTACGTCGCGATGAGTTCACGAAACAGCGCGGACTTACCAGGCAAGATTCGATAGAGCGTCGCGCGAGAGACGTCGGCTGTTGTCGCAAGCTCGTCCATGGACAGGTCGGCGAGGCTCGATCGACCAAGCAGCTCCAGCGCGGCCTCGAGAATCCGCTCTTTCGCCCCTGGCGGCGGGTCGCGGTCGAGCTCTTTGAGCAGACCCTCGCGACTGCCAAAGAGCCGATAGAGCTGACGCAGCGAGACGCCCGCGGCCGATGCCAGTTCGCTCATGGTCCGCGACTGATCGCCGGCAAACGCGCGCCGGGCCGCGGTTAGCACGTCGTCCCTTGATGCAGCGCTGGGCACGGCACGATAATAGACGAGATGTACTGTCTCGTGCCAACCACATGAATCCATTTGTGGCTCTGCTCGTGCTCGCCGCGGCTGTCGACGGACTCCTCGCCGGCGCGAGCCTCGACCAATCGATCAAGCAACTCCCGGCGCGTCGGCGTATGGGCGTGCCAGCCTTCTCGGTTTACAGCCGTGCCGCCGATCTCGCCAACGGCGTGTGGTGGTACGCGCTTCTGGGCGTCAGTGGCGCTGTGCTCACACTTGCCGCCGCAGGCGCGGCCATCGCGCTCGCGCTACCGATCGTCCAGTCTGCGCCGCTCGCGATCGCCATGCTCCTGGCGATCGCGCACACCTTCACAACAGTTCGCGCCGCGCCCATCAACTTCAGCCAACGCACGGTCGGCGATGACGAAGGCGCGCTGGCCGCGATCTTCGATCGCTTCGAGCGCTGGCAGACGGTGCGCGCCATACTGCAGCTCGCCACATTCCTGACCGTGCTCTGGGCGCTGGCGGCGACCGCGTCGCTCGGTCGATGACCCGCACGATCGGGGTGGTGGCATTGGTACTGGCGTCGGTGGCAGCGGTGGTGCTGCGCCGGCGCACGCGTTGGATCAATGGACAGCGGTGGTACGCCATCGTCTACCGCACCCTGTACAAGCTTGGACTGAGAATCTGGGAGCGCCGCGCGCCGGCCGCGGATCTCGTCGCTTTAGTTGAGGGACCAGCCTCGTTGCCAGCCGGCCGAGCGCTCGATCTTGGCTGCGGCACGGCGACGGACAGCATCTATCTCGCGCAGCATGGCTGGGATGTGACGGGTGTCGACATGGTGCCGGAGGCGCTGTCGATCGCACGCCGACGCGCATCGGCCGCGGGTGTTGCGCCGCAATTCGTCGAGGGCGACGTCACGCGTTTGCTCGAGCTGGATGTGCATGGACCATTCAGCCTCGTACTGGACTTCGGGTGTCTGCACACGCTGCCGATGGATCGGCGTGGCGCCTACGTCGACAGCGTGTCGGCCGTCGCGGCTCCGGGCGCCACGTTCTTGCTCTATGGATTCGCCCGGCCGCCGAAGTTTGCGCCGATGCAGGCCGGGTTGACCGAGCATGAGGTCAACGTGCTGTTCGAACGGTCGGGCTGGGACATCTTGAGCGCCGATCGCGTCTTAGACGATGCCATTCAGGTTGCTCGAGCGCGCGTCGATCGGTCGTTCGAGCTGTGGCGCTATCGCCTGCGTCGGCGCGGCCAGGTCGTTCAGGTGCCCCTTGACGCAGCCCGAAGACACATCTAATATGTCGACGTGCTTCAACGCATTCCCGTGCAGGCTGACTCGGACGCGTGCTGCCTGGTCGACCCGCGCGCTCTCGATCCCGAGGTGCGCACGCTCGGCGATCACCTGGCGCTGAGCCGCGACTTGCTGATCGCACTGGCCGACCCGCTGCGCCAGGAGCAGGGTTCGTGCGCGTGCGCAAGCAAGGTCGCGAGATGTACTACCGCCTGAGCAAGGACCGCATCGTCGGCACGTTGCAAAGCCTGCTCGACTCGCTCACGTGCTGCTGACCCCTTTTTTTTCTGTGGATGCGTTGACGGAAGTAAACGGATGAGAGGAGCCACTTGGCCATGGCCCAGACGTCGGACCCGGCGTCTAACCGCGAGCGCGGACGCTCGCGCGATGCGCGCGCCATCTTGAGCGCGCTGTACGCGATTGATGAGGTCGGCGAACTTCCCACTGCCGCGGACTAGCCTCGCACGGGTCCAGGGCACCCTGCCGGAGGCCATGCAAACGAGTGTGGACGCGTGGGCGGGCTGCCTCGGTGGTGCACCTGAGGAGCGCGAGTATCACTTGCACCCCACAAGACGCAGCGCTGGCCGCTGTGGGCAATCGTTTCGTCAGCGCGTTCGTACGCGCCATCAAACCTGATTTGGAGCTTCCACAATGAATACCTTGCCTGTCGCCGTCATTGGCGCCGGCCCGATCGGCCTGGCCGCTGCAGCCCACCTGCTGGCCCGCGGCGAGACACCGGTTGTCTTTGAAGCTGGAGCACACGTGGGCGCCGCGATTTGCGAGTGGGGCCACGTTCGGCTGTTCTCGCCCTGGCGCTACCTCGTCGATCGCGAAGCGACCGCATTGCTGGACGCGACCGGCTGGCAGATGCCGGACCCGGACGCGTTGCCGCGCGGCCGCGAGCTTGTCGAGGGCTACCTCGAGCCACTCGCCGCGCATCCTGTGATTGCACCATCGCTCAGGCTGAACACCGAGGTCCAGGCAATAAGCCGCCGCGCGCACGACAAGATGAAGGATGCAGACCGCGCCGAAGCGCCGTTTGTGATTCGCGTGCGCTGCCCCGATGGCGGTGAGGACGAGATCCTGGCTCGGGCAGTCATTGACGCCTCGGGCACCTGGCGCACACCCAATCCGCTTGGCGCAAGCGGAGTCCCGGCCCTCGGCGAGATCGTCGCGACCGAGCACATTTCATACGGCATTCCGGATGTACTTGGAGCCGCGCGACCGCGTTACGCCAGCAAGCGCGTTCTCGTCGTCGGAAGTGGCCATTCCGCATTCAACGTGCTGCTCGAGCTCGCCGCATTGCCCTATACGGCAATTACGTGGGTTGTGCGCCGCGCCACCACCGGCCAGCTCTTCGGCGGCGAGCAAAACGACGCACTCCCTGCCCGCGGGGCACTCGGCGCCCGAGCTCGACAACTTGTCGATTCGGGTGTGGTCCGCATGGTCTCAATGCGCATCGCACGAATTCAGCCGACAGCGGACGGCCTGATCGTCTCAGGTGAGGATGGAGAAATCGTCGGCCCCTTCGACGAAGTCATCGGCGCGACGGGGTTCCGACCCAACCTCGAGATCACTCGGGAGCTCCGTGTCGGCCTCGACCCGGCCACCGAAGCACCAACCGCCCTCGCGCCACTAATTGATCCCAATGTGCATTCGTGTGGCACGGTCCCGCCGCATGGCGCCGAGGAGCTCAAGCATCCGGAGCCGAACTTCTTCACCGTGGGCATGAAGAGCTATGGCCGCGCACCAACGTTCCTGACGCTGACGGGTTACGAGCAGGTGCGCTCGGTCGTGGCCGCACTGGTCGGCGACTGGGAAGCCGCCCGCAACCTCGAACTCGTCCTGCCGGAAACGGGCGTGTGTTCAACGGACGCAGGCAACGGCGGCGGCGGCTGCACCACACCGGAGCAGATTGCTGCAGTGGCGGTGGTGAGCGAAGCGGAGTTGCTAGTGTCGGCGCCGGTCGGAGTCCCGATTCTGGCCGGCGTTGGCGTCGGGACAGACGCACTCCCGGTAGTCCAAGCGAGCGCCTGTTGCTCCGCCGTCGCTCAGACCACCTGTTGTGAGAGCACGGCCAAAGACGCGTGCTGCGGCACCACTGGCACGACCACAAGCTCGACCTGCGGCTGCCACTGACACGATAGCGCCGGACCTGGCCTCGAGATGCGC
>DASXRR010000408.1:0-18268 GCA_036506475.1 Chloroflexota bacterium | reverse complement strand
CTCGCGTGCGGTTAGTGCGCGGCCGCAACGGCGGCCGGCTGATCATCCACTTCTACTCGGACGAGGAGCTCCAGGGCATCTACGAGGCCATCGTCCGCGACGAAAGCTGAGCCCACCCGTCACGCCGACGGATTGTCTGGGCCCACGGGACCGCAGGACCTCCGCTAGCCGGTCGCGAATCGCAAACGCGGCGTCCTCGTAGTCAGCGATGACCTGCTGATCGTTGAGCAGCGGACCAGCTTTCGAGTGGTGCCGCTCAGTCGCCGGGCGGCGGAGCTCCTCGCTCAGGTACTCCCGTTCGAGTGCGCACAAGTAGCCGACGGCGCCGGCGAGAGTCTTTAGCGCTTCCAGGAGTTCAGGTTCGTCTACGGACACTGCTGATTAGAACGGGGCCAGAACGGCGGCCGGGCCGAAGCTCTCGTCATCGGGATGCGCATAAACGGTCAGGACGCGCGTCATACCTGGTCGGCCAGGGCTGAGCTGGAGTGATTCGGTACAAGCGGCACGAACACCAGCTCAACGCCGAGCTTGCGTGCTGTGTCGGCTTCGGGCAGCGTGGTTTCGGAATAGTCGGCGCCTTTGACGTACACGCTCGGGCGCAGCGCGCGCAGCAGCGCGTCGGCCGTCGGCTGGGCGAAGAGCACCACGTAGTCAACGGGTTCGAGGGCGGCGACCAGCTCGGCACGTTCGACGTCAGGGACCAGGGGGCGGCCAGGTTTCGCAGCTCGAACCGTAGCGTCGGCATTGACGCCCACGACCAGCACGTCGCCCAATGCGCGGGCGGCACGCAAGTAACGCAGATGGCCAACATGCAGTAGGTCGAACACGCCGTTGGTGAGCACCACCCGCGCGTGACCGATGCGCACGGGCGCCAATTCCTCGATCAGTTCGGACAGCACGAGGACACGACCCGCCAACGGGCCAGATAGTAGCCCAGCCCACAGTAGAATCTCGCGAATGTCCTCCGCGCCGCGCACCAGGCACAGCATCTCGGCGGTGCTTCCCGCGTACAACGAGGAGGCGATCATCGAGCGCACCGTCCGCCATGTCGGCGACGTTCTTGCTGGGCTGTGCGGCGACTTCGAAATCATCGTCACCAACGACGGCTCGCGCGACCAGACGGGCGCAGTCCTGGCACGGCTGCAAAGCAGCGATCCGGGTTTGAACCTGCGTGTGGTCACGCACGAACGCAATCGCGGCTATGGCGCCGCGCTGGCGGGCGGCTTCGACGCTGCGCGCAAGGACTGGGTCTTCCTCACCGACGGCGACAAGCAGTTCGACGTGGCCGAGCTGCGCAAATTCATGCCGGTCATGGACGGCCAGACGGATATGGTCATCGGCTGGCGGAAGAACCGAGCTGATCCGCCTTTGCGCAAGCTCAACGCGCTCGGCTGGAAAATGCTGGTGAACACGCTGTTCGGTTACACGGCACGCGATGTCGACTGTGCCTTCAAGCTGTTCCGCCGACAGGTCTGGGAAGGGTTGACCGTGTACGCGCGCGGCGCGACGTTCAGCGCCGAGTTCTTGATCAAAGCGCGCCGACGTGGCTTTCGCATTACCGAGCTGCCGGTCGGGCACTTTCCGCGCACCGCGGGCAGTCCGACGGGCGCACGGCTCGACGTGATCGTGCGCGCATTCGTCGAGTTGTTTCGGCTGTGGCGCAATCTCGATCGCGAGCTGGAGCAGGATCCGCGCGCGGGCAGGTCGCCGGGCCCACGCGGTCTGGCGGCACACTAAGCTCGTGCTGCCAGGCAACGACCCGGGCAACTATCGCTCGGACCTGCCGCGCCTGAACAAGGAAGGCCCGGTGGGCTACCGCCCGGGCTGGCAGATCGTGGAGCGCCTGCAAGGCCTGGGCGTGATGGCCATCGGCGCCTTTGGCCTGACCATCGTGTACCTGATCTCGACGGGAGTGCTGCCGGCCGGACTACCGCCACCGCCGCCGCCGCCAGGCGTGCTCGTTCAGGTGCCGCTGTTCAATGCCAATCAGTGCATCCTGCCGCTCACGCTGATCGGCTCAGTGCTGTTGATCATCGTCGGCTTCCGGCGCGCCCTCGACCCATAATTTGGATCGCCGACGGACGAATGGAAGAGCGGATCAAGGTCGCGGTCGTCGAGGACGAGCCGCTGTCCCTCGAGCTGCTCGAGCAGCTGCGTATTGGTCCCGCGCAGCTGCGCATTGAGCGAGCCAAGCTCGGCATACAGCGCGTCCAGGCGCTGGCTGGTGCTGTTCAGATTGGCGCCAAAGCGAGCCGAACTCATCGCGATTGCGGATGTCGACCTGCTCGCCGAAGTGTCCGCTGGCGATGCGCCCCAAGGCGTGGGTGATGCGTCGCAGCGGCAGCACGAACGACCAGGACAGCACAAACCCGAGTAGCAGCGCGGCCGCCACGCCCAGCGCCGCGAAGGTCGCCACGACTGTCGTAAGGAGCTGGCGGCCTGACTCGAATGCGTCGCGACTGCTGGTCATTTCCTGCTCAGCGCTGGCTTGCAGCGCGGCCGTCGCGCTTTCCACGTCGTGCGAGACGGGGTGCTCCTGGTCAAGGTGGAGCTGCATTGCCTCGGTGTCTCTTCCAGCCTGCTCGAGCTGCAAGACCTGCGCGCTGGTCGCGTTGAAGCGGTCGTTGGCTTGGCGCACGCGGACCAGGATGCCGCGCATGTCCGGCGACGTTCGCTGCTCGATGGCGGCGAGATGGTCCGCGAAGGCAGCTTTGGCCGTGGCGATCTTGTCCAGGTTGACCATGTCGTGCGTCAGCAAAGCCATCGCGCGATAGTGGCTCTGAGCCACGACCAGGTATTCCATCTGGCGCGAGCGATCCAGGTTCTCCTGGAGTCGCGTAAGCTCGCTGACTTGCTAGGCCATATAGCCGAGGATGGCCACGCTAAGGAGTGCGACGGCGACCAGAAGGCCGGCCGTGAGGAGAAAGCCGGTGCGGAGTTGGCGTCCACGCTGGTCGGCAAGCTGGCCATAGCCTCGACCAGGGGCCGCAAACCCGCCGCCCAGCCCGGAAACTGGTTCATGGCTGGCCGATGTTATGTCGCTCGGCGTTCGGGTGCGGTTGCCGTCCTCGGGCAGTACGGTTTGGGCTCGGAGCGGTGCTCAGACCAGCGACGGAACGCGCATCGACGAGGTGGTCTGCACGACGCGGCTCGCGCCGTTCACGGTGCCGACCTGGAGCGGACCGAAGCCATGCAACGCCAGGGCTGTCTGCAGCTCGACGGGTGTGACGCTACCCGGCCGGTGCAAGCGAGGCTGGGCCGAGGTCAGGTCGACGATGGTCGTCGACTGTCTCCGTTGCGCGGGCAAGTGACTGAACTCGTCGGCGACGATGGCATCGATCTCGGTGAAGAATTCGCGCCATACCTCGCGCGTGGTCGTCGCGGTTGGCTGACCGGAACGGTTTGCGGAGCTCGCCAGCAGGGCCTTGCCGCCGAGGGCGCGGAACTGCTCGAGGACGCGCCGCAGCGGCGGATACTCGGTCCACACCAGGAGCGTGGTGCCATCGCTGGGCTGAACGCGTTCTCGAGCCGCGATGTCGCGCCTATTGGCCGGCAAGATCATGCCCAGACTGTGGACTTCCTGCCACAGCGCGATCACGTCGCGCTCGGGTCGGGGCGTCTGGCTGAAATCCACGAGCTCGTTGGCGTGCTCGGGCAGGCACACCTGGGCCAGGCGCTTGTCGTGCTGCCTGTTCTTGGCGGCCATGATGCGTTCGTGGACGTGCGGCTGCTCGAGATCGCCGAAGAGCGCGAACATGCCATTGAACGGCAGGGCCACGATGCCCCCACGGATCAAGATCACCGCGGCGCGGGCCAGATCCGCGGATTGAAGAGCGGACAACACTCGGGCAGAGGCCTGGACCATGCGGCCCAGCCTATGCGTCGGTGTTGTTACAGGACTATGAAATGGTTCACACTTTTGGGGTTGCCGCGGCTCACGAAGGTGACGGCACCGCAGCTTCGAGTGGCCACAGGCCGGCTTCCTTCGCGATATCGCCGCGGTTGCCGACGACGACCTGGCCCGCCCGGGCCCATGGCACGTCTTGCTGCCACAGTTGGAGCGTGGCGCGCTGGAGCCGGATTGCGACGAACGGACCGTCGTCGCTGACGCTCACTGCGCCTGGGACCGGGGAGGGCGGGGGTGCTACACTCGCCGGCCCGGCCCGTCCGGCCGCATCGGACGAACACGCCCCGCACGCGACAACAAAGGAATCTCAGGTTTCATGCCGCGACCCATCTGGAAAGGCGCCATCACTTTCGGCATGATCAGCATCCCCGTCAAGCTGTACGGGGCGACCGAAAGTAAAGACCTCGCATTCAACACGCTGCACGTTGAATGCAAGAGCCGGCTCAAGCAGAAACGCTGGTGTCCAGTGCACGACCGCGAGGTCACCGCCGACGAAGTCGTGCGGGCCTACGAATACGTCAAGGACCAGTACATCGAAATCTCTGACGAAGACCTCGAGAGCATGCCGATCCCGAGCAAGCACACGATCGAGCTCACCTCGTTCGTGAAGCAAGCCGAGATCGATCCGGTGTACTTCGAGCGGACGTACTACCTCGAGCCCGACCAGGTCGGCCTGAAGCCATACGCCTTGCTCATGCGCGCTTTGAAGACCAAGCAAGTGTCAGCGATGGCCAAGGTCGCGCTGCGCAACAAAGAGAGCCTGTGTGTGCTGCGGCCCAGCGAGCACAACATCTTGATGCTCGAGACGCTGTACTACCCGGACGAGATCCGCACGGCCGATTTGCCGGCGGCGCCCGAGGTCATGGTGTCACAGCCAGAGCTCAATATGGCGCTCAGCCTGGTCGAGATGCTCGAGGAGCCGTTCGAGCCCAAGAAGTACCAGGATGACTATCGTGGTGCGCTGCTCGAGGTGATCGAGGCCAAGCGGACCGGGACCGAGATGGTGGCTCAGCCCGACGTCCCGCTGCCGCAGACCGTTGATCTCATGGCGGCCCTGAAAGCCAGCCTCGAAGCCGCGCGCAAAACCAAGCCCGCCGAGGCTGCCGACGAGCCCGCTGCCGCGCCCGCCGCGGCGGCCAAGAAGGGCCGCAAGCAGAAGGACGAGCCCGAAGAGGAAGAAGAGCTCGCCGTCGCGTTCTAGGGAGCGGTCACCCTGACCCCGAAGCTGGACGAGTACCGCGCGAAGCGCGACTTTTCGCGGACGGCAGAGCCGCCGCCTGCGGAAAGAGCGGAGCGGGCGGGGCCGCTGACGTTTGTCGTGCAGAAGCATGCTGCGCGGCGGCTGCATTACGACTTTCGACTGGAAGTCGATGGCGTGCTGAAGTCGTGGCCGATCCCGCGCGGGCCGACGTATGTCGCGCACGAGCGGCGGCTGGCGGTGATGACCGAGGACCATCCGCTCGACTACGCCACCTTCGAGGGCGTGATTCCGAAAGGCGAGTACGGCGGCGGCGAGGTCATCGTCTGGGACGCGGGCATCTACGCGCCCGAGGACAAGGGCGGCAAGCCGTGCTACGACCGGGCGCGCGCCGAGGCGCTAATGCGGGCGGGCATCAAAGGCGGCCGCATCACCGTGTTTCTGCACGGCCAGAAGCTCAAGGGCATGTGGATGCTGATCCACACCCAGGACAAAGAGTGGCTGTTCTTCAAGAAGGAGGACGCCTTCGCCACCACGGAGCGCGACGTGCTCGACGAAGATGCGTCGGTGCTGTCCGGGCTGACGATTGACGACCTGAAGGCCGGCAAGCGGCCAACCCGCAAGGACACTCTGCTGGCGGACGTCGCGGCCATGCCCGGGGCACGCCCGGCGCCGATGCCGAGGATGCTCTCGCCCATGCTGCCGTCGCTGGCCGAGAAGGCGTTCTCGCACCCGAACTGGCTGTTCGAGCCCAAGCTGGATGGCTATCGGGTGCTGGCCGAGGTTGACGGCGAGCAGGTCAAGCTGTACTCGCGCCGTGGCATCGACTGCTCGAACGAGTATCCATGGCTCGTCGAGGCGCTCAAGGCACAGCCTTATCGGGCGATCGTGCTGGACGGTGAGATCGTCGCCCTCGACGAGAACGGCCGACCGTCCTTCCAGCTGATGCAGAATCGCGCCAGCGTGCCGCGCCCGCCGCTGCTCTATTACGCATTCGACGTCCTGTATCGCGAGGGCTTCGATCTGCGCGGGCTGAAGCTCGAACAACGTAAGGAGCTGCTGGCCGCAAGCTTGATCCCGACTGACCGGCTGCGCCTGGTCGAGACGTTCCCCGAAGACGGCATAGCGCTGTTCGAAGCGGCGCGCGCGACGGGCATGGAGGGCATCGTCGCCAAGCGCCGCGACAGTCGCTACGAGACCGGCAAGCGCTCTGAGGCGTGGATCAAGATCAAGGCGACGCTGAGCGACGAGTTCGTCGTGGGCGGCTACACACTCGGCTCCGGCTCACGGTCGACGACGTTCGGGTCGTTGGTCGTGGGCTACTTTGCCGATGGTGACAAGAAGCTCACGTACGTCGGTCACGCCGGCTCTGGGTTCGACGATCGGACGCTGGACTCCGTCTACGCGCGCTTGCAGCCACTACGTACGAAGGAGTGCCCGTTCAAGGGCGAAGTGCCGACGGTCGGACGCTGGATGCGACCGAACAAAGCCGAGGGCCCGATCACCTGGGTCAAGCCGGAGCTCGTCGCGCACGTGAAGTACACCGAGCGGACCTCCGACGGGATCCTGCGCGCGCCCGTGTTCCTCGCCCTGCGCGACGACAAGACAGCGCACGAGGTGAAAACGGTCCACGTTGTCGAGACGCCCAAGGCCCCCGCGGATGTCGTCCAGCAGCTGGAAGGGCATACGGGGCAGAGCGTGAAGCTCACCGTTGACGGCCACGAGATCGGGCTGACCAACCTCAACAAGGTCATGTGGCCAGAACATCATGGGCAGCGGGCGCTGACCAAGCGGGACCTGCTGGTTTACTTCGCCAAGGTGGCGCCCGCGCTGCTCGCGCACACACGCGACCGGCCGTTGACGCTGGTGCGCTACCCGAACGGCATCCACGGCCAGTTCTTCTATCAGAAGCATTACGAGCAGCCACTTCCGGACTTTGTGGAAACGGTGTGGCTGTATTCCGACCACAACAAGGGTGACGGCGAGTACTTGCTGATCAACAACATGGCCACGCTGATGTGGCTCGGCCAGGTAGCCGACCTGGAGCTGCACACGTGGTACTCGCGCATCACGCCGGGCGGCGATGGGCAGGACCTGCCCACAACGTACTCGGGTTCACTCGAGAACATCGCCCGTTCGGCGCTTGGCCATCCGGACTTCGTCGTGTTCGACCTGGACCCGTACCTGTACTCCGGCCAGGAGGTACGCGGCGCGGAGCCGGAGCTGCACCCCGAAGGGTTTGCGGCGACCTGCCAGGTCGCCCTATGGCTCAGAGAGCTGCTGGACGGTCTAGGCCTGGCGTCGTTCGTAAAGACCACGGGCAAGACCGGGCTGCACATCTACGTGCCCATCGCGCGCACGCTCGACTACCACGCCACCCATTCGATCAGCGAGACGCTGGCGCGCTACCTGGTCCAAATGCACCCACGTGAGGCGACTGCCGAATGGGCCGTCGACAAGCGACGCGGCAAAGTATTCGTCGACTACAACCAGAACGTCCGGGGCAAGACGCTGGCGTCGATCTACTCGCCGCGCGTGCTGCCCTGGGCGGCGGTCTCGATGCCGATCAGGTGGGACGAGGTGGGCAAGGTCTTCCCGACCGATTTCACGCTGCTCACGGCGCCCGATCGATTGCGCCAGGTCGGCGATCTGTGGGCCGGCATTCTCGACGCCAGGCAGGACGTTGCCCGTCTCCTCGGCTAGCGCCGCGATCGTTGTGCCCGGCTATGGCGGCACGGCCGAGCAGCCGATCGTGCGGGCCATGACGGCGCGACTGCGGCAGGACGGCGTCGATGCCAGGGCCATAAGCTTCTCCCGGAAGAAGCCAACAGAGCCGTTCGCGCACGAGCTGGAAGAGCTGCGACGGGCGCGCGACGGGCTGAAGGCGTCGAACCTGGTCCTGGTCGGCAGGTCATTTGGCGGGCGCATGTGCACACGTCTGGCGGCGACGGAGCCGCCGGCGGCGCTGGTACTGCTCGGGCATCCCATTGCGCCCGAGGGGCGACCACGGCCTGATGACGAGGCCGCCCTGGCGGCGGTGCGCTGCCCGACGCTGATTGTGCAGGGCGATCGCGACCGTCTCGGCCCGCTCGATGTCCTGCGCCGCATCGCGACGGTGAACCAGAACATCCAGATTTACGTACTCAAAGGCGTGGGACACAACTTTGGCCCGCGTCAGAGCGAGGGGATTGAGCACGCCGCGCAGTGGCTGCGTGAGACACTGAGCGCATGAAGCTCACGGGCGAGATGGGCGCGTTTCGGCGTGACCCGCTGGGCATGCTGCAGCGCGTGGCTCGTGAGCAGGGCGACTTCGCGCCGATTCGTTTCGGACTGAGCCGCGCGGTCATCGTCAGCCAACCGGCGCTCGTCGAAGAGGTGCTGGTAACGCGCAACCAGTGGTTCCGCAAGAACCCGGGCACACGCCGTCTCGGCTCACTCCTTGGGCACGGCTTGCTCAGCAGCGATGGTGAGGCGTGGCGGCGTCAACGCCGGCTCACCCAGCCGGCGTTTCATCGGGCGCGTGTCAACGCGGCCAGCGAGGTGATCGTCGACTACACCCTACGCCAGGCAGCGACCTGGCAGCCGGGTGACGTGCGCGACATCCACCAGGAAATGATGGAGCTGACGCTCCAGATCGCGTGCAAGACGCTGTTCGGGGCCGAGGTGGCCGCCGACCTGGCGGTGGTGCGCGAAGCGACGACCGTGGTCGGCGCGCACTTCCTGAGTCGCCTGACAAGCCTGCTCTTCATGCTGCCGGACTGGGTCCCCACGCCAGGTAATCGGCGCTATATGCGCGCGATCCAGCAGCTGGATGAGCTGGTCCATCGCATCATTCGTCAGCGCGGTACGAGTGGCACGAGCGGCAACGACTTGCTGTCAATGTTGCTCGAGTCGGAAATGACCGACGTCGAGGTGCGCGACGAGGTCATGACGTTCTTTATGGCCGGGCATGAGACGACCGCACTGGCACTGACCTGGGCGTTGTACCTGCTGGCGTTAGACCGCGACGCTACGGCGCGCGTCACGCACGAGGTCGACACGGTTCTCGAGGGCCGGGCGCCAACGCTGGACGATGTGCCCAGCCTGGCCTATGCACGGGCGGTGGTTGACGAGGCGCTCAGGATGTACCCGCCGGCGTACATGATGGGCCGTCAGGCGCTGATCGACTGCGAGATTGGCGGTCACTCAGTGAAGCGCGGCACGACGCTGCTGATGAGTCAGTGGCTCATCCATCACGACGCCAGGTTCTTCGACGATCCGTGGGCGTTTCGTCCAGAGCGGTGGCTGGAAGCCAAGGCGCTGCCGAGGTTCGCCTACTTTCCGTTTGGCGGCGGGCAGCGCCAGTGCATCGGCAACGCCTTTGCGCAGCTTGAAGCAGTGTTGGTCCTGGCGTCGTTGCTCCAGCGGTGCTCGTTCGAGGTGGCGCCGAATCAGCGCATCGAGCCGCAGGCGCTGATCACGCTTCGTCCGAAATTTGGTCTGAGGATGGTCGTAGGGGCACGTCGCGCAGCAGCACTACCAGCAGCAGCACGGTAAGCACCTGCAGCGCACCCGCGAGCAGAAAGACGTTGTGCAGCGAGAACGCGAGTGCCTGGCGAATCGCTTCGATGTACAGGTCGCCCGCCGGGCTGCGCGGATCGGCGACCCCGCGCAACACGGCGTTCAAGCCGGCTGGGTTCATCAGCGCCTGCGGATTCGCAATCCGCGCGAACTGCTCGGGCGTCAGGCCGTTGGCGATTTCCGGCGGCAGGACCGCGCGTAACGTCGTGCCAAACGAGTTGGTGAGGACACTCCCAAACAAAGCGACACCGAGCGCCCCGCCCATCGACCGAAAGAACTGCAAGGTCGATGTCGCGGTGCCGACCACGGCCTGATCGACATTGTTCTGAACGGCCAGCGTGAACGTCGGGAAGGTCATGCCCAGCCCGAGCCCGATGACGATCATGTTGCGCACGACGGTGACGTAGTCGGTGCCGACGCGCATTCCCGACAGCAGCAACATGCCAATTGCGGCCAGGCCAACGCCGGTGATCGCCAGCCAGCGATAGCGGCCGAAACGCGAGATGAGCTGCCCGGCCGTCGTGCTGCTGACGATCAGCCCCAGCATGAGCGGCGTGAGCACGGCGCCGCTTTGCGTTGCCGTGGTGCCGATCACGCCCTGGATGAACAACGGGATGAACAACACCGTGCCGAACATGCCCATGGCGGTCAGGGCCACCGCGGCCATTGAGGTCGCAATGCCGCGCGACCGAAACAGGCTGAGCGGGATGATCGGCTCGGCCGCGCGCGACTCGAGCCAGACGAAGGTCGCGCTCATCAGCGCGCCAAAGGTAAGCATGCCGACGATCGCTGGCGAGTCCCAGGCGTAGTCGCGGCCGCCCCAGCTGAGCGCCAACAACAATGGCACCACGCCCGCCAGCAGGGCGAGTGCACCTAGCACATCGATGTTGTGATGCTCCCTCGGTCTGCGGATGTTGGGGAACAGGAACAGCAGGATAGCCAGCGAGAGGGCCCCCAGCGGGAGATTGACATAGAAGACCCAGCGCCAGCCAGGACCGTCGGTGAGGAAGCCGCCGGCGGTTGGTCCAATCACGCTGGCCAAGCCGAAAACCGCACCGAAGATGCCCGACAAGCGCCCGCGCTGAGACGGCGGAAAGAGGTCGGCAATTGTGGTGAAGGCCATGGCCTGGGTGCAGCCGGCGCCCAGACCCTGGAAACCTCGGAACAGGACCAGCTCGGTCATCGACTGTGCTGCCCCGCACAGCGCGCTGCCGATCAAGAACACGATCACGCCGCCGAGCAGAAACAGCTTGCGCCCATACAGGTCGCTCAGCTTGCCGAAGATCGGCACGCCCGCGGTGCTGGTGAGCAAATACGCCGTCGTAACCCAGGCATAGTGCTCGAAGCCCTGCAGCTCGGCGATGATGCGCGGCATGGCGGTGCCGACAATGGTCTGGTCCAGCGCCGCGAGCAGCATCGCCGACATGACGCCGGCCAACGTGGCGATAACCTGTGGTCGCGGCAGCTGATTGAAGCTGGTCTGGTCGGCCGGTGCCCGCTCTGCGACTGCTGCCACTAGCTTGGAGCGTAACCCCATAGGCAGGCCGGGCGTTAATTGGAGGTGAGGGTGCTCCTCGTCGAGGACGATGTGGACCTGGCCGGAGTGGTCATCGAAGCGTTGGAGCAGGACGGCCATAAAGCAGTCCACGTGCGTGCCCCGAGCGAGGCGTGCGCGCTAGCCGACTCGGATGTCTGGGATGTCTTTTTGGTCGACGCGTTTGGCGAGCACCTCGCACCCGACGAGGACTATCGCGCGACAGTGCGCCAGCTTGCCGAGTACGGCTCGGTCGTGGTCACCACCGGGCGCGCCTGGGCCGCCAGCGCCGATGCACACGATCTGGGTGTCGACGCGTTGTTGACCAAGCCGTACGACCTGACCGATCTGGCCGACACGCTCAGCGCACTTCCGACGCGACCTGGCCGTTCGGCCAGCACGTCATAACCGACTAGACGGCTGGGCCCGATTGCGGTGGCGGCGGATCGTCGCCGCGGGCCTGGCGCAGATACTTCTCGACCGCTTCGACGAGCGATTTACCCGTCGGCAGACCAGGCGGGGCGTCCGGCGGTGGCCGATCCGGATCAGTACCTTTGTAGCGTGGCTTCTCACGAATCTCGAACGTGTCATCCGCCTCGTCGTCGTCGTCGTCCTGCTCTTCCTCGAGCATCTCTTTGAGCTGTTCAGCCAGCTCCGGATGCTCTTCGAGGGCCGCCTCGACGTCGTGCAGGAAGCTATCCGCGATCTCGCGCAGCTTCTCGATGTTGAGCGGCAGCTGCGTGACTTTGCCAGCTGCCTCGAGCAGCGACAGCGCAGCGACCGGATTGCCTGCCTGGAGGTACGGGGGCGTGGCCACCCACAGGCTCGCCGCCGCCACACCACCGGCCGCGGCGGCGTGCAGCAGCGCGGTCACGAACGCGGTCGGGCCTTCG
This sequence comes from Chloroflexota bacterium, assembly GCA_036506475.1. Classification (GTDB taxonomy): domain Bacteria; phylum Chloroflexota; class UBA6077; order UBA6077; family CF-72; genus CF-72. The sequence continues at coordinate 6,176 of DASXRR010000408.1, read as the reverse complement.
TAGTCGGTGTCTTCGAGGTCGAGCTGCTCCAGCTTCTCCGCCAGGCCCAGATCGAGCGTGCGCCGGACCACCGGCGCGACGCGATGGGTGACCGGACCAACGTAAGCACCCAGCGTGAGCATCGACTCCACACCTGCCGCGCGTGCGTAGTTGATGATCGCGGGCGCCAGCTCTGGCCAGCGGAAGTGTGGCTCGGGCCCCAACAGCACCAGTGCATCGCGTTCGGCGGACGGCAGCGGCATGGGATAGAAAGCAACCTTCGGATACTCCAACGACCAGCGTCGGCCATCCGACGAGCGCGTCGACAGCGGCCGGGCGACCGTGAAGTCGTAGCACGCAGACGGATCGAGCATCGCCGACGCGGGCGGGGTCGTATCGCCGAGCACGTGGCGCAGAGCGATCGTCGCCGCGCTACCAGCATCACCCCAACCACCGAAACCTGCCAGCAGGACGGGGCGTCGAAGGCCGGTCGGCGGCTCGCCCAGAACCAGCTGCATCGGCAGAGTCTAGCCTGCCGTCACGATCAGGCGCAGAGTTGAGAGCGGCACCGCGGCGTGGCTGAGCAGGGCGTCGTGGAACACGCGCAGGTCGAATATTCCGCTGCCGGAGCCGTTCTGCAAGTCGCGCCGCACCCGTTCGATCTCGCGTTGGCCAATCTTGTAGGCCAGGGCCTGGCCGGGCCAGACGATGTACCGATCGACTTCGTTCACAGTCTCGCGCTCGCTGAGCCCGACGTTGTCGAAGAAGTACTCAATCGCCTGCTGGCGCGACCAGCGCATATGGTGGATGCCCGTATCCACGACCAGGCGGCAGGCGCGCCAGGCTTGATAACCGAGCATGCCGAAGCGCGCCCGCGCATCGGGATAGAGGCCCAGCTCGTCGGCGAGACGTTCGGTATACAGCGCCCAGCCTTCGACGAACGCGTTGCCCAACCAGCCGGCGCTGTAGCGCCGAAAGGCGGGGATGTCCTGCGTTTCCTGGGCCAATGCGATCTGCAGGTGATGACCCGGCACTCCCTCGTGAAAGGCGAGCGCGGGCAGCGTATGCCGAGGCCGGGCGCTGGGCTCGAACGTGTTGACGTAGAAGGTGCCCGGGCGCGAGGCGTCTGCCGACGGCTGGAAGTAGTACGCCGCGGGCGCGTCGCGCTCGCGGAAGTCCTCGATCGGCTTGACGATGCACGGCGTTTTCGGCAGTCGTCCGAAGGCACGCGGCAGCGCTGCCGTTGCCAGGGCGAGCAGCCGTTCCGACTCGGCGATGATTTCTTCCCGTGATGCCGGCAGGTTGGCCGGATCGTTGATCAATCGCTCGGTGAACTGACGTACCGTCGAGTTGGCGTCGCCCAGTTGGCCCATGATCTCTCGCATCTCGGCGTGGATACCCGCCAGATCGTCGCCGCCGATCTGGTGCAGCTCGTCGGGCGTGAGGCTCGTCGTGGTGTGCTGACTGGCCAGCAGCGCATAGATCTCGGCGCCATCGGTCACGGCCCAGACGCCTGGTTCGCGGCGCGCGGGATAGCCCCCGAGGAAGTCCAGGAACCTTCGGTAGGCCGGGTAGACAGCGCTTTCGACCACTGGCACCAGGCGGCCGGCCATATCGGGTAGCCCGAGTCGGCCAGTGCCGGCCAGCGGTGAATCGGATGGTGGCGTCGCAAGAACGACTTCGAGCTGCGCGGTGACGCGTTCGACTGCGATCTTCGGCGCGGTGCGGCCGTCGCGGACGCCGTCGCGCAGGTTGTCCAGATACTGGTCCATGAATGTCGGAAACGCCTGGTAACGCGCGATCAACTGCTCGACATGCTCACGCGTATCCGTCGGGTGCCAGTTGAGCAGCTCGAGCAGCCAGACCTGGGGTCCTTCCATCTGATCGACGGCCATCTCGTCCAGACGTAGGCGCAGGGCGGCCAGGCCGGCTTCGAGGGACAGCCGCAGCATGCTCGCCGTGATCTGGTCTTCCAGGTCGGGCAGGCCGTGCTCGATCGGTTCGAGGCGCTGCAGCGCCTGCTTCAGGTCGGCTTCTTCTTCAGCCCGGCCGGCCGGCCCGATATCGGGCAGGCGATCGTTGTAGCGATAGTCGCCGAAGAACGTCGCCAAAATCGGGTTGCGGCGGAGCGCTGCTTCCCAGTAGTCCTCGGCAAGCTGGCGCAGTGCGGCCGATGGCATCCGTTCACGATAGCACTCGTTTGTCGCCACCCCCGCGCAGCAGCCACGTACGTAACCGAGCCCGCAGCTGGGCCGGTTGATACGGCGCTTGCAGCACGTCGTCGGCCCCGGCCACGAAGGCCTCGCCCGCGTCGAGTCGCGCGCCGTTCCTGGCGATCACGATGATCGGGACGTGCTCGGTGCGCGGCGAGGCGCGCAGGACACGCAGCGCTTGGAGCGTGTCTCGGGTGTCCCCGTCGGTGTTGGCCAGGATGGCGTCGGGCAGCGCGCCGGCTTCGGCGATGGCCCGCGCGTAACTGGTGGGCAGCGACTGCACAGCAAACTCGGCAAGCAACAGCTCTCTGAGGTTTGTCGCCGAGTCCGTCGGCCCGTGTAGGACCAGCACGCGGCGCAGCGGATAGCCCTTACGGCGTGCCTGGGCGGCCTGTCTGAGGCTGACCAGCTCTTCGCCGGCGTAGCTCAAGACGTGCTGGTAGCCGTCGTGGGTCCTGAAGGCGACGTCGAGCGAGTCGGCGCACATGACCAGGTCGAGATCGAGGCCTTCTAGCTCGTCGAGGACGAGGCCGACGGAGCGCAACAGGTCGGACAGGGGCCAGGCGGAGCTGGCGGCGCCTCTGCGTGCCCGGCTCGACTCGATCAGCTCAATCAGCTCCGAGGCGCTCAGTCCGCGGGTGGCGCCGTCGAGACTCAAGCTGATGCACGCCTCCGCTGGCTGCTCGCGCAGTCGGAAGTCAGTCGCGGCGCAGGCGCCCAGGGCGCGCAGGGCTTCCTGATAGCTGGTGACGCCCAGCACCCTCACGTAATAGCGCATGCGCTGACGGCAGGCGCGGATCGGCTGCCATGCGCCCGTTAAGCCCAGCCCGTCCGGCCGCCGGAGGCGCGCGAAGCGCGAGGACCTGTGCGAGTAAACCCACCAATGGCTGACGCCGGCAGCCCTCCTGTGCAGAGGACCTCCGGCGCCAGCCGCGCGTGTGGAAAATTGAAGGACCCTACGGATGGATGTCCGTACTGGACCAGGTTGCGCCGCCGTTCATGACGGCGTTCTGTGGCGTGGTCGTCGAGTCAATGGCAAACGTGCCGCTGCCCTCGTCGAACTTCCAGTTGGCCACCAGGCCAGTCTGGGCCCCATTGAGCTGGCTGCGGTAGTTGGCACTGATCTGGGCGCCGGTGCGCACTGTGTTCCAGATGCGCACGTCGTCCAGCTTGCCGCGCCAGAACGCCTGGCTCGTCGGCGCGCCGTTGCGACCGATGCTCACCGGAGCGCTATTGCCAACCGTGCTCACCCGCGACAAGGTGCCCTGCATGACCAGGATGCTATCCAGGTAAATCGTGGCCTGGCGGGTCGAGCCCTTCATGGTCACGGCCACGTGATGCCAACTGTTGGCGGACACGCGGTGCGCGGCCAGGTCGTAGTACATGTACGCCAGCTGGTTGCCTGACTTCTCGGCCAGGTACAGGGCGTTGAACGTGATGCCGATGTTGAACGGCACTTCGGTGTTCTGAGCCGTGTCGCCCTTGGCGATGATCGTCTGCGGGTAGTGGTAGTACCCGTTCGGCGACTCATCCTTGAACCAGGTTTCGATGGTCCAGTCATTGGTGACGTTCACCTCGGCCGCGTTCGGCGCCTCGGCGTAGGCCGATGTGCCATTGAGGACAAGCGATCGGTTGACCGTGAGCGTCGTGAAGCTGAAGTCACCCGAGGTCGCCAGGTTGCCGGTCGCATCGCGACTCTTGACGCGGTAGTGGTACGTCGTGCCGCCGCTCAGGCCGGTCAAGGCAAGGACGTGCGCCGTAACCCTGGTCGTATTGAGCGTCGTCGAGGTGCCGTACGTCGTCATCGTGCCGTACTCGACCTGACTGTCCGAGGCCTCATTCGTGCTCCACTGGATCGAGGCCCCCGTGGCGGTGATCGAGACCGCCTTGATCGAGCCCGTGGTGAACATCGGCGGCGTGCCATCAGCAGGCGCGGTGAACGTGTCCGACAGCGACGACAGGACACCTGCGGAGTCGCGGCTGAGGATGCGGTAGTAGTACGTGGTGCCTGGCGTGAGGTTCGACAGTGTGACCGAGTGCGCGGTCACCAGGTTCGAATCCAGGGCGCTCTGGCCGCCGTACGACGGTGTCGTGCCGTATTCGATCTGGCTCGTCATCGGCGTCGCGGTTGTCCACGTGATGCGTTCGGTGCGCCCGTCGAGGGCCGTCTCGACGACGTTCAGGATCTTGGGCGCGTTGGTGGTGAAGGTGAAGTCGCCTGACGTGGTGGTGTGACCCGGCGTCGCGGTGCTCTTCACGTGGAAGTGGTAGGTCGTGTTTCGAGTCAGGCCCGACAGCACGAAGGTGTGCGTGGTGACCTTGTCCTCTTCGAGCGGCGTCGGCGTGCCGTACGCCGTGGTGGTGCCGTATTCGACCTGGCTGTCGGCTGGCGCATCCGTTGTCCACGAGATCGTGGCCGACGTCTCGCCAGGCTCACCCGCCGGCACCTGGGCGCTGACACCTGCGATCTTCAGGTCGCTGGTGACGAACGTCTGGTCGGCCGAGGTGGCCAGGTTGCCCGCGGCGTCCTTGCTCTTGACGCGATAGTGGTACGTCGTGCTCGGGCTGAGATTGTTCAGCGTGACCGTGTGGGTCTTGGTCGGGCTGGTCGCATCGAGCAGGTCCGACGACGTGCCGTAGTTCGCGTCGAGGCCGTATTCGACCTGGGTATCCGAGTTCTCATCGGTGGTCCAGGTGATCTTCTCGGACTGGCTGTCGATGGCGGTTGCCTTGATCGAGCCAGCTACGAAGACCGGCGGCGTGGTGTCTGCCACGGGGACGGTGTTGAACTGGAAGTCACCCGAGGTGACCTTGCCGCCACCGCTATCGCGACTGACGACGCGGTAGTGGTACGTGCTGCCTGGCGTCAGGGCCGTGAGCGCAACCGAGTGCGCCGTGACCTGGGCCGGGTTGATGACCGAGAACGAGCCATAGCTGGTGTCCAGGCCGAACTCGACCATGCTGTCTGACGCCTTGTTCGTCGTCCACTGGATCGTGGCCGTCGTCTGCGTCAGGTTCTGCGCGGTCGGGTTGACGGTGATCGTCGGCGGGGCTCCTGTTCCAGGGCTGTAGATCACGTCGACCCAGTAGTTGGTGCCCTGGAACGTGCCCGTCGGGAACCCGCCGGTCCCGCTGGCGTTGAACACGCCATTCGGAATGGTCGTGGTGCTGTGCGGCGCCAGCAGCGGCCCAACGTCGCGATCGAGCGTGGCGAAGGCGCCGATGTCACCCGCGTAGTGGCCTTGCGGTGCGAAGTACGACACAACGTAATCGGTACCTGCCGTCACCGCGACCGGGCCAGGCAGATTCACGCTCTGCCAACCCGAGGCGGTCTCACCACCGAAGGTGGCCGTGGACAGGAGCGTGCCTGTGCTAGTCCACAGGTGGCCGACGTGTATCCCGCCGTTGCTGGCGTCGCCCTTGAAGAACTTGATACCTGTGATCGTGCCGTCGAGCTGTGGCTTGAAGTGCAGGCCGAGCTCGAGCGCTGAGCCGTCAGGCCGTGACGGATCGCCAGGCGCCTCCGGAGTACTCCACAGGCTGCACGGGCACGTCGGCGTGCTGAACGTCCAGGTCACCGGACTAGTCAGGGTGTTGCCGTGTGTATCCACCGCGGCCGTGACCGAGGCGGTGTACGACGTGCCGAGCTGCAGGGGGCCCTGCGGCGTTAGCGTGGCGGTCGTCGTATTCGGGTCGTAGTTGAACGAGGCGCCGAGAATGGCGTTGGTTCCGTTCTCGCGCAGCGAGAAGACGATCGACGTGTCCACGACGCTTTCGCTGAACGTGGCCTTGACGACCGCGTCCATGGCGGCGTTGTTCGCGTTCGGCGACGGGCTGGTGCTCGTCACCGTCGGCGGTGTGGTGTCCGTCGCGTCGGTGCTGAACACGACGTCGACCCAGTAGTTCGTCGAGTTGAACGTACTCGTCGGGAACGGCGGGGCGCCCTGGGCGGCAAAGACGCCGTTGGGGCCATCCACGCCGTTA
>DASXRR010000407.1:0-3770 GCA_036506475.1 Chloroflexota bacterium | reverse complement strand
ATCTATACGCGGCCAAACGGCGCCAAACGCTGGACTGGTCCGTTTCGCGTTCCAGTCGCCGGGGAAATCACGACCCAATTCGGGACGCATCGCCGCTACGAGTTCATCCCGGCCTGGATATCGGTGCCCCACTGGGTGCGGTTGTCAGCGCGCCCGCAACAGGAACCGTGGTCTTTGCGGGCGCTCCCCCGCGCGCGGCAATGCTGTCGTGCGCGACCACGGAGCGGGCGTGTATTCGACCTACGCTGCACTTGCAGGAATTCGAGGTCGACGTCGGTGACGACGTGGCGCCCGGCCAGCCGATCACCCGAGTCGGCACGTCTGGTTTTTCAACCGGAGCCACACCTGCACTGGGAGGTGTGGGTCGGCGGCGCCGACGTCGATCCCGCGGAATGGACGCGGCGCGCGTTCCGTAGCCAAACGCCCACTTGACACCTCGTCTCAATTGGTGCATGCGGCTTTTTGGCAAGCCGTGCGACGAGACTTCATCTCGTTATGTCCGGTCGCCGTGCCGACTCTGCTCCTGGGAGGGCCTCCCACATGCTCCGCATAGCTCTGACCCTGTCGCTCCTGGCAACGCTCGTGGTCGCTCCTGGCGCGGCATCCGCCCAGACGGGCTGCCAGTTCCGCGGTGGCTTCGCCCAGCTCCGGGCGCTCATTCCCGACACCGTCGGCACCAGCCAGGAGGACGAGCAGTACCGACCCGACACAGGACAATCGACCCAACGGACCAGCAACGGCACTCTGATCTGGCACAGCGTCGATGGGGCGCTGACCTTCTCCGATGGCGTCCACACCTGGGTGCTCGACCCGAACGGCCAGGTGCAGGTGCGCAATCTGAACGAGCGCTTTCCATTCGAGTTCAATGGCGACGGTTTTCCGATCGTCGGCCAGCCTGCAGCGAGCAACAACGGGCCGTGTCCAACGACGCCGCTCGCCGTGCTGGCGGTCGAGAACTTCTACGCCAGCATCGTCCAGCAGCTCGGCGGACGGTGTGTCAGCGTGACGACGATCCTTTCGGATCCCGACGCGGATCCGCACGAGTTCGAGCCAACCGCTGATGACGTGCGCGCATTTCAAGGCGCACAGCTGGTGGTCGAGAACGGGCTCGGCTACGACGACTTCGCCGACAAGATCATCGGCACCCTCTCGCAGAAGCCGCAGGTCGTGCGCGCGGGCGACGTGCTTGGCTTGCAAGTGGGCGCCAACCCTCACGTGTGGTACAGCGCCGGCTATGTCGATCAGATCAAGGGCGCGATGCTGGCCAGTCTCAAGCAGCTCAAGCCCGACGCCGCAGGCTACTTCGACGCTCAGAACGCCAGCCTCGACGTGGCGTTTGGCACGTATCGCGGGCTCATCGCGCAGATCGCCGGCCAGTTCGGCAACACGCCGGTCGGTGCAACCGAGTCGATCTTCGTCGACATGTCGTACTCGACGGGCTTGCAGCTGATCACGCCACCCGAGTTCATGAATGCGCTGAGCGAGGGTGCCGATCCGACCGCTCAGGACATCGCGACCTTCCAGGACCAGCTGAAGAACAAGCGGATCAAAGTGCTGGTTTACAACGTGCAGACCGTCACGCCGATCACCCAGCAGCTCAAAGAGATGGCAATGCAGAACAACATTCCCGTCGTCGGCGTCTCGGAGACGCTGCCGCTCGGGTCGCAGACGTTCCAGGGCTGGCAGGCCGGCCAGCTACAGCTTCTGTTGAACGCCCTCCAGAAGTCCAGTAATCGGTGATCTCGCCGACGCCGACAACGTCTATTCCACAAGCCCTTCCGATCCCGACCCACGCGGCGGTGGCGTTCGAGGGCGCCGCGGTGCGCCTCAGCGGGCGAACGATCTAGCACGACGCGAGCTTCGCCGTTCCGTGCAGTCGTCTCGTCGGCGTCATCGGCCCCAATGGCACGGGCAAGACAACACTGCTGCGCGTTCTGCTCGGACAGGTCAAGCTGTCGGCTGGCGTTGTGCGTGTGCTCGGTGGTCCGCCGCGTCGCGGCAACCCGGCCATTGGCTACGTTCCACAGCGCCGTACGCTGGAAGCCGACCTCGCATTGCGCAGCCGCGACCTGGTGCTGCTCGGCCTGACCGGCCATCGGTGGGGCTTCGGTCCGGCCTCCGCCGCCGAGCGCGCGGCTGTGGTCGAGGCACTCGATGCCGTGGGTGCGTTGCCTTACGCCGATAGGCCGGTGGGCCTGCTCTCCGGCGGCGAGCAACAACGGTTGCTAATAGCGCAGGCTTTGCTGACGCACCCGCAGCTCTTATTGCTCGACGAGCCTTTGGGAAATCTGGATCTGCGCAGCGGCCACGACATCGTGCACCTGGTCGACAATCTGCGCCGCGCGCGCGACATCACCGTTCTATTCGTCGCGCACGATCTGAACCCGCTGCTCGAAGTGCTCGACGGCATCGTCTACATCGCCGAGGGCATTCCCCATTTCGGGCCGGTCGACGAGGTGCTGCGGTCCGATCTTCTGTCGGACCTGTACGAAACCGAGGTCCACGTGCACACCACGGCGGACGGGCATCGTTACGTGGTCGGTGCCTGAGCGTGTTCTTCCAGGTCAGTGGTCCCAGCAGAATCGGCGGACCCACGTGGAATCTGCTGGCCGATCTGCAGCAGATCTTCCAGTACGAGTTCATGCAGAACGCCTTCCTCGCTGGCACGATCGTGGCGATCCTGGCGGGCGTGGTCGGCTACTTCCTAGTGCTGCGCCGGGCGGCATTTGCAGCGGAGGCGCTTGCCCACGGCGGTTTTGCTGGTGCGACCGGCGCCGCGGTACTCGGGGCGAACGTGTTTCTCGGACTGGTCGCGTTCACCAGCGTGTCGGGCGCGTTCATGGGGTGGATGGGTGACCGTCTGCGCGGCCGAGATGTCGCGATCGGCGGCGCGCTCGCATTTTCGCTCGCCCTGGGCTTGCTATTCCTGTCCCTCTCGACGCGCTTCAGCGGTCTGGCGGTGAACATCCTGTTCGGCAGCATCCTGTCAATTGCCAACAACGATGTGCGGTTTGTGGCCGTGTTCGCGGTTTTTTCGCTGCTGGTGCTTGGCTTCATGTACCGGCCACTGTTCTTCGCCTCTGTCGACGCGGAGATCGCAGATGCTGCTAAGTGATGGACTCTGGACGGACCCTCGTCGTCGACAACGAGGTCTAGCCCTGCGCCTGAGCGACTTTAGTCGGGCAGCCGCCGTGCAACGATTATTCCTTGTGTCGACGCGGGGAGCACGACATGCATTGCGTGCACGCAGAGCGACCCGTGGAAGCCTCTCGCAAAGCCGTCCACGGGCCGCCTGCCAGGAAGGAGCGCCTGTCCGCGCCTTCGGCGCAGCTTTCAGCAGTCAGCGGTCAGCTTTCAGCATCGGTGCTGATCGCTGATAGCTGATCGCTGACAGCTTCTAAATGTCGTAGTAGAGATGAAACTCGTAGTCTTTCGCGAGGCGCGCGAGGTACAAGATGTAGTGTGTGCCCAGTTTGCAAAACACAACCTGTGGCCACGAGGCTCGTGAGGTGGGCGAGTCTTGCGAGCGGTGGGAGCCGGCATTGTGGGTGACATTGTGGGTGAAAACCTGCCAATCGATGTATACGTGCGATGTATGTCCCTCGCGATGGTCAGGAAACAGCTGGGCCTCGCGCGCGAGCAGCACCGCAAGCTCAAACGCTGGCTGCCAGATGTGCTGCACGGAGGCCCAGATCATCCGCGACGCGCTCGACCAGCTGCCTGACCCTGACCTGGGTGTAGATGATCAGCTCAACGCCGCTCGACCGCTC
>DASXRR010000406.1:0-4442 GCA_036506475.1 Chloroflexota bacterium | reverse complement strand
GAGGATGCCCTGACCGGAGCCGTTCATCCACGCGGGATCGGTGAACTTGTGCCAGCCGGCCTCCAGGAAGTCCCAGCCGACGTAGATGCGCACCACCAGCCACAACCAGCTGGCGGTGGTGCCCTGGAACAGGAAGCGCGCCATGGGCGGATCTTGAATATAGACCTGGCCCTTGGCGTCGGTGACCTTCTCAACTTTGAACATACATCCCGGAACCTCCTATGTGTCTGTGGTCGTTGTGATCAATCTGAGTATCGAGTTGCACGCCGGTATAGACCACGCCCGTCGGGGCAGTCTGCGCCTACCCCCGGGGGTAGGCTGCCGAACCACTCGCTGGGGTGGTCGACGGCCAGCGCGGGTAGGACTACCGAACGACCGGGATTGCTATGGTCACCTCGTGAGCCTGCGGCAGCTGAAGTGGACGACCATCGTCGCTCCGCTTCTGTTCCTGGCGGCAATTGACTTTCTGCGCCGCACGGTGCTGCCCGAGTTGCTGCAGGCCTGGCCCGGCGAGATCCTGCTTGGCGGCATCATCCTGTTCGCAACGCTCCTGTTCTCCGAGACCGTCTTCGGGCGCATCGAACGCATGCAGAATCGTGTCGAGCAGCAGAACCGCGAGCTGCTCGCTCTGCACGAGGCGGGTTTGGACGTCGCGGGCGAGCTGAGCCTCGAGCTCGTGCTCCAGAAAGTCGTTGACCATGCGCGCGAGCTCATCGGGGCGCGCTACGGTGCACTCTCGGTGCCGGCGCCGACGGGTGGTATCGAAGCGTTCATCACCGCTGGTATCACGCCCGAGCAGCGCGCACAGATTGGACCGCCGCCTGTCGGGCATGGATTGCTTGCAGTCGTGCTCAGCGAAGGTGAGCGCCTGCGGCTGAGCGACCTGACGCAGGATCCGCGCTCAGCGGGATTCCCGGAGCATCATCCACTGATGCACTCGCTGCTGGCGGTGCCGATCATCTCGGGTGGGCGCATTCTCGGCAACCTGTACCTGGCCGATAAAGAAGGCTCGGCGACCTTCAGCGTCGACGACGAGGAAACCCTGGTCCGTTTCGCCACGCAGGCTGCGCTGGCGATCGAAAACGCCCGGCTACACCAGCGGATGCGCGATCTCGCGATTACCGAGGAGCGCGAACGCATCGCGCGGGAGATGCACGACAGCCTGGCGCAGGTGCTTGGCTACGTCAACACAAAAGCGCAGGCCGTGCAAGAGCTCCTCAAGGCTGGCGAGGTCGAGCGCGCCGAAGGTCAGGTCGGGCAGCTTGGTGAAGCGGCGCGAGCGGCGTATGCCGACGTGCGTGAGGGCATCCTCGGCTTGCGCACCTCGCTGAGGCCAGGCCGGAGTCTGCTCGAGGCGCTGCGCGAGTACCTGGAGCAGTGGCAGGAACAAAGTTCGATTCGCGCCCAGCTGGTCGTAGAGCCGTCAGGTGCGAGTCTCTCCGGATTGAGCCCGGCCGCGGAGCTGCAGCTGCTGCGGATCGTCCAGGAGGCGCTGGCGAATGTGCGCAAGCACGCAGCAGCGAAAAGCGTGCGAGTCCGCCTGGCGGAGGCACTCGATGAGGTTGAAGGCGTGGTCGAAGATGACGGTCGCGGGTTCGCCGCATCTGACCGCGGCCGGGCAGGCGAACACGCTGGACCACACTTCGGCTTGAGCACGATGCGGGAGCGTGCCGAGTCAGTCGGCGGAGCCATCGAGGTCCAGAGCTCGCCTGGCGCGGGAACGCGGGTGCGCGTGCGGATGCCGGCACGAAGAGACCCTCGGACGACCACTGACCTCGGGGCCACACGCTGAGCTTGAACGATTGACTCAGCCAGCCCCGGCCGGGGAGGGTGCCCGGTCGATCGCGCGCCACAAGCCGATCGCAAACACAACAAAGGCCGCGACGGCGAGCGTGCCGCCGATTCCCACCATTGGCCCCCAGCCGTTCGCGTAGCCGCCGATGAGCTCAGCCATTCCGCGCAGCCCAGCGCCGAGCAAGAGTGACCAGACGAGACCGGCGAGCAAGCGAGGTCGGTGCAGCATGTGCCCCGAATAGCCGGGCAAAATGCGCGCGGCCATCAGCACGATGATCGGCAAGAGAAAACCCTGGGCCAGCAGATGCCGTGCGGCCGAGACCTGCATGAGCGTCGTTGTCCGCCCGAGCAATTCGGCAGCGGCGATGCCGACATTGGCTGCAGCCGCGGTGAGCAGGAATGCGAATGCCAGCCGCGCCCAGGTGCGCGTCGGGTTGGTCACCTGCGGCATGCCGCTCGCGCGGAGCGGCGCCTCGTACAGACGCACGCCAGACACGAAAAGCGCGGCACCTAGCAGCTGGGCCAGGCTTACCACGAGGCGTGCCGCGGCGGCGCCATCGAGGACAAGCCAGATGATGCTGACGCCGAACGTGCCTGACGCCCAGCACAGCAATGCCGCGCGCACAAGCCGTTCTCGTGTTGGCTGCAGCAGCAGAAACCGGGGGAAGACGCGCCCGGACACCGCCAGGACCATCGTCGCCGCAAACCCCCACAGCTCGAGGTGCAGCAGCGCCTCATCCTGAGTGAAGGCGACGACAACGCCTCCCTGCGCCAACTCGATGCACAGCACCAGGTTGAGCACCAGCGCCAGCAGCAAGCTGCCGCCCATTGTGACTGGCAGGAGAGCCCGCCAACCGCTTGGTGCGGGCTGGACGCCGCCGCGGATCACGCGCGCAAAAGCGTGCACCGCCAGCAGCGTGCCAACCAGCTGGAGCACCCCGCTGAGTACCAGGAGCATCGGCCGCGCACCTGTGTCAATTGCGAGCGGTTGAGCTACGAGTCGCAGCACCACGCCGAGCGCGAGGAGAAGGCCGCCGCACGATACCTGCGCGGGCCGGTCGAGCCGACTGGCATGGAAGCGCGGGAACAGCTGCACCGCGACCGCCATCACGAATAGCACCAGGAATCCGAATGCCTGTACCTGTCCGTGGACCTGCATGAGCGCTGGCGTCGCTGCTGAGAGAGGCAGGCCGAAGGCGAAGCCGATGGCGAGGTACAGCCCGAGCGAAAACCCGGCTGCCAGCGCCAGCAAGAGACTGGTGCGGATCAGGAGTCGAAACGGCGAGCCCAGCCGTGAGAGAAGCGCGCTGTTCGTAGCTGGCTCTGCCGCGGCGACTACGCGGAGAGTAGTGATAGCCATCAGCCGCGCGATCTCGCCAGCGCTTCCGTGATCGCGTCCAGCACAGCCGTGGTGTCGAGGCCATGCTCGGCGGCCGCCTCCGGCACGGTCAGATGACCACCACAGCACGTGTCAAGACCATAGCGATCGAGCACCTCGGCCAACGCGGGGTGGTCGGCGAGCAGCATCATGATTGGCGTTGCGACCACGGTGCTTGGGTCGAGATTTGACATCGGGTCCTCCACACACTCGAGCCTGGGCACCGCGAGAGATCGGAGCGCAGGCTCTCGGACACAGCCAGCGCACGCTAGTGGCCGCCGGAGCCGCCGCTGCCTGTCTTGATCGACTGGAAGATCTGCGCATCGGTGTCGCCCTCGACCACGATCTGCGCCGCGGCGCCCTTCTCCATGCGGCCCAGACTGTGATCGACGATCGGGTACGTACCCGGCACCTTGGCCGTGAACTCGACCATGGTTGCCCCGCCAGCCGGCACGTGCGCGGTCTGCACGTTCGTCGAGGGTGGGCTGGTCAACGAGCCCTCGGTGAACACGCGATCGAAAATGGCACCGATGACGTGGAAGCTGCTGGTCAGGTTCGGACCGCCTACGCCGAAGAAGATGCGAATGCTCTCGCCGACTTTGGCCCTGAGCGCGTTGTCGCCCGTGAGCGAGCCAACGCCGCCGTTGAACAGCACGTAGTCGGGCCGCTCGTCCAGCATCTTGTCGAGGTCGAACGCCCGCAAGCCCTGTTGTCCACGTGCACCTTGCAGGTAGAAGTCACCTTCCATGAGGTAGAAGTCGTGGTCCACCTTCGGCAAGCCTGCCTTGGGCTCGACCACGATCAGGCCATACATGCCGCTGGCGATGTGGTGGGCGACCATCGGCGTGGCGCAGTGGTAGACGTACACGCCCGGGTTCAGCGCCTGGAAGCGGAACGTCCCCGTCTCGCCTGGCGCGACCTGCATCACCTTGGCGCCGCCGCCAGGACCGGTCACCGCGTGGAGATCGATGCTGTGGGTGACACCCGCGTTCGGATCATTGGCCAGCGACAGCTCGACTGTGTCGCCTTCGCGCACGCGCAGCATCGGCCCAGGGACCGTGCCATTGAACGTCCAGAACCTGTACGCCACGCCGTCGGTGAGAGTGGCGGTGACTTCCTTCGACACGAGGTCGAGCTTGACCGTGGCGGGATCGGAGCGGAATGTCGGCAGGGCGATCCGCGGGGCCGGCAACGGGCCCAGACCGGCCGGCAATGGCTGCACGTCCGCGGTCGTTCCGCCAGTCGCCATCGGCATGCCACCCATCGCGGG
>DASXRR010000405.1:0-6623 GCA_036506475.1 Chloroflexota bacterium | reverse complement strand
AGCGTTGCCGAGCCGCCGTCCTCGCCCACCGCCGCGCGGTCGGCGCGTGCGACGCGCCAGGTGAAGACCCACACCACGAGCCCGACGCCGAGCACGGGCAGCGCGCTCAGCGCGTCGCGCCACTCGCCATTCAGCACTTCGGTGAGCGCGTCGTGCGCGCTCGAGGCAATCGCGATCAACCCGATCGCGAGCACGGCGTACACGTACAACCGGCGCAGGACGCTCGAGCGTTCGTCCGTCGAGCGCTCGGCGAGGCGTTGTGCCCACCACCAGTGCACCAGCCACACCGGCAGGCCAATCAACGCCGCCGCGCCCCAACGCGAGACCTCCTCGCGGAAGTAGGACGCGCCGGCGACGCGCGCTGTGGCCAGCAGAACCTCGACGATCACGCGACCCAGGTTTGCCGCGCCCAGCACCAGCATCACCAGTCCGGCGAACGCCAGCAAGTACAGGTAGATGCGCCGAATCGCCGTCACGGTTCGGCCTTGGCCACCTGTCGCCGGTTCAACGCGGCCACGTCCTCGGCCACGTCAGCCGCTGCGCAGTTCACCCGGCGCGATACCTCAGCCACGGCCCGCGCTAGCCGCACTCACGCCCGGCTGCGCCGCCAATGAAAAGGCGCTGTGCCGGTCGACCCGAGAAAGCCACACATCCAGATTCGCCAACGCCGGCCGGGCATGGATCGTCATCGACGTTGGCCTGCTCAACGTCCACGGCATGGGAGCCCCTCGCGGCTCACGGCAGGCGTTCCAGGACAAATGGGTCGGGCGGCGTCGAGATCCGCCACTGCCCATTCTCGCGCACCAGCCGCACCGTGTTGCGGTTCGCATACGAGCCGGCGCCGCCCAGACCGAGCAGTCCACCCGATGACGGGTAGGTGCGCACCAGGTCGACGCGCGCCGACTCGCCTTCGAGGCGCACGTCCTCGACGCTCAGCCGCGCGCGCTGATATCCCGAGCGAAACCCTTCGATGCGCGCGATGAAGCGATCCTTGCTCGTCTGCGCTTTGGCCGACTCGGCCAGCAGCTCCCAGGCCCGATCGAGGTCGCCGCGCTGCACGGCCAGCGCATACGCCAGGGTGACGCCATCAGGTGTGCTCAGGTCGGACACGGGATCGCGCGTGGGCGACAGGAACGCTAGCAGAAGCGCCAGCGCGACGAGCCCGACCACCCCAACGACGATGGTCCAGGTAAAGCGCGTCATCGCCCGCTCACCCCTGCCGCATCGTACGTGCGCACACCCCGACCGATGGGCCGCGACCCGGCCGCGAGCTGCGCACCGCCACGGCGCTGCTGCTCGCTGCTGCTGCGATACCGCCTGGTAGCGCCACCGCCGCTATACCGCTTGCTAGCCCCCGCCCGCCGCCGCCCGCCCGCCCGTCGCATTGGCTCAGCGTAACTTTCGTACCGTCACGCGAACCGTCACGGGAAGCCGAGAAACCGTCATCGCGATATCACAAACGAGGCCGAAACCGTCATTTTTGTGTCACAGGATCGGCCAAAGCGTCACGCGAAGCCGCGCAACCGTCACGCGGGCTGCGAAGCGAGGCAGAAACACGGCTAGCTCGAAGCCGCGGCCACCCCCTCGCGCGCCCGGCGCGCTGTCCGTCCAACTTTGTGTACCTCGGCCCGTTCGGGCCGAATCTCGCGCTTCAGCGCCACGTTCAGCACCTGGTCCATATGGTCCACGTACGTGAACGTGATCTGCTTGCGCACCCGCAGCGGAACCTCCTCCAGGTCTTTGCGGTTGTCGCGTGGCAGCACGATGCGCTCCAGTCCAGCGCGGTGCGCCGCCAGGACCTTCTCTTTCAGGCCGCCGATCGGCAACACCCGACCGCGCAGCGTAATCTCGCCGGTCATGCCCACCGCGTGATCGATCGGCCGCCGCGTCAACGCCGAGATGATCGCCGTCGCCATTGTGATCCCCGCGCTCGGACCATCCTTCGGAATCGCCCCAGCCGGAATGTGCACGTGCACGTCCTTCTCCGCGAACGGATCGACGTCGCCCAGCCCAAGCGCCTGGCTGCGCGAACGGGCATACGTCAGCGCCGCTTGCGCCGACTCTTTCATCACATCGCCCAGCTGCCCCGTCAGCACCAGGTTGCCTTTACCGGGCACGATGCGCGCTTCGATGAACAGCACCTCGCCGCCGACCGGCGTGAACGCCAGGCCGGTCGCCACGCCGACCTCGTCCTCGTGCTCGGCCACCTCGGGCTGAAAGTGGGGTGGCCCGAGCATGTCGGGAACCTGCCTGCTCGAGATGCTCAGCGACGCCGCTTCGCCCATCACGATCGCTTTGGCCGACTTGCGGGCGACCGACGCGATCTCACGCTCGAGATTGCGCACGCCCGCCTCGCGCGTGTACTCGCGAATGATCCGCCGCAGCGCACCAGTGGAGATGCGCACCTGCGCCGGCTCCAAGCCGTTCTCACTCAACTGCCGAGGTAACAGATACCGCCGAGCGATCTGCAGCTTGTCGTCCTCCGCATAGCCCGGCAGACCGATCACCTCGAGCCGATCGCGCAGCGCCGGCGGCACCGAGTCGAGCACGTTCGCGGTCGCGATGAACAGCACCGTCGACAGATCGAACGGAACGTCCAGGTAGTGATCGCGGAAATCGGAGTTCTGAGCCGGATCGAGTACCTCGAGCAGTGCCGAGGACGGATCGCCACGCCAGTCGCTGCCCAGCTTGTCGAGCTCGTCGAGAATGAACACCGGATTGCGCGACCCGGCCCGACGCAAACCCTGAATCACCCGACCAGGCAACGCACCGATATAGGTCCGCCGATGGCCGCGGATCTCCGCCTCGTCGCGCACTCCACCGAGGCTCATGCGCACGAACTTGCGGCCAAGCGCGCGTGCGATCGACTGTCCAAGGCTCGTCTTGCCGACGCCCGGCGGACCCACCAGACACAAGATCGGACCACGCAGCCGCGCAGCCGCTGCAGCCTGCTGTCCAGCCGGACCCTGAACAAAAGAGTCGCGCTGCGCGCGCAGCTTCATCACCGCCAGGTATTCGAGAATCCGGTCTTTGACCCGGTTCAGATCGTGATGATCCTCGTCGAGCACCCGTTTGGCATGGACGAGATCCAGATTGTCGTCCGTGGCCGCGCTCCACGGCAGATCCGCGAGCCACTCCAGATACGTCCGCACCATGGAGTGTTCGGGACTGGCCGTCGGAATGCTGGCCAGCCGTGCGAGCTCGCGGTCCGCTTCCTTCTTGGCCTCCTCCGGCAACCCGACATTCTCCAGTCGTTCGCGCAAACCTGCGAGCGCCGCCTCACCCTCGTCGACTTCGCCCAGCTCTTTGCGAATCGCTTGCAGCTGCTGGCGCAGATAGAACTCGCGCTGCGACTTGTCCATCGTCTCGCGGATTTGCGACTGGATGCGCGAGCCGATTTCGAGTACTTCGATCTCGCGCGTGGCAAGCTCCGAGACACGTCGCGCTCGAGCTAACGGATCGAGCTCCTCGAGCACTTCCTGGCGCGGCTCCGCCTCCAGATCCGTGTTGGCCGCGACGAAGTCCGCGAGACGACCGGGCTCATCCATGTTGTCGGCGGCGATGGCCATCTCGTCCGGCAGAATTGGCGACAGCTGCACCAGTCGACGGAACAGCGTCTGCAGATTGCGGACGAGTCCTTCGATCTCCGTGGTCTGCTGCGCGTCAGTTGTCGCCGGCTCCGCGCCGAGCGGCGTGACATTCGCACGCAGATACGGTTCGCGTTGCGTCACTTCGCCGAGCCGTATCCGCGCGGCGCCCTGCAGCAAGACCTGGAGCGAGCCGTCCGGCAGTTTGAGCAGACGGACTATGTTCGCAGCCGTGCCGACGTCTCGGAGTCCGACTTCCGGCGAGGGCTGCAGGAATAGTCCGATCGGCTGCCGCGCCGACACGGAGTCGTTCAACAATTGGATCCACTGTTGCTCGGTGATTTGCAGCGGCAGCAGCATGCCCGGATAGAGCACCGCATCACGGCTCGGCAGGATCGCCAGGTTCGACGGTAGCTCGAGCTCCGCCGCTCGTTCTGGACTCAGCATGCCTAGGTCTCGCTGCTGATCCGCACTTCGCGCGGCTTGGTCTTGGGCAGCGTGATCTGCAGCAGGCCATCGTGATAGTTGGCTTGCGCTGCGTCGGAGTCGACGCCCGGCGGCAAGCGCAAGACACGCTCGAACCGACCGTATGGGATTTCGAGGGTGTGGTACGCGCAGCGCACGTCCAGCGCCGGACGAGGGCTGCGCACGCCGCGAATGACGAGCCGACTTGGCTCCGCCTGCACATCGGTTTGCTCCGCGTCGACCCCTGCCAGATCGAGCACGACGACGACGGCGTCATCGGTTTCGAACATATCGAGGGACGGCGTCCAGCCCGTCGTCGCGCTCGGGGTATGGCTGAACAGGATCGTGGGCCGCTTGTTCGAGGGCGCGAAGTGGGCTAGATACCGTTCCCAATCGTCGATGGGCACGCTCGGAGTGTACCTCTGAGCTGCTGTCGCTCAGCCGTGTTTTGACTTGAGGCGCTCTTCAAGCATGCAGGAAGGCGACCACGGCATCCGCCACGCCGCGCTGCTCGTCGCGCATGACCCAGTGCCCAGCCCGAGCGAACCGCCTGACGGTCAAATGCGGAACATCGTCGGCATCGGGCTGGGCCAGCTCGCGCCCGAGGAAGGGATCCCGTTCGCCCCACACCACCAACACCGGCTGATCGATCCGCACGATGACGACCGGCTCGCGCCACATCGCGCGGTAGTAGTTCAGCGCGCCCGTCCTTGCTCGCGTCAACACCTCGGGCAGCCACGGCAGCTGGAACAGAAGGATGTACCAGCTGCGTAGCAGCTGCCTCGGCGTCCGCAGTGCCCGAGCAAATACGCGCGGATGCGGCGCGTTCATGATCACGAGCTTGTCGAGCCGCTGCGGGTAGCGCATCGCGAACACCCAGGCGAGCCCACCGCCCCAATCGTGGCCGACCACGCTTGCCCTGTGCTCACCCAACCCTGCTATGAGCTGGTCGACATCCCGCACCAGCCGACTGATCTCATATGCTTCGACGCCGCGTGGCTCATCTGACTCACCCGACCCGCGCAGATCCACCGCCACGACTCGCAACCCTGCCTGGGCCAGCCGCGGCATCAGCGGCTGCCACAGCCGCCAATCGTTCGGGAAGCCATGGAGCAGCACCACCAGCGGTCCATCGCCGACCTCCGCGACGTGCAGCCGCACGCCCGGCTCGACCTCGACCCGCGCATGCTTCACGTTCCAAGGCGCGGTGTGCAGCCCTGCCTGGTCACGCCGGAAAAGTCGGTCCGAGGGGCCCATGTCACCCGGTACTATCTCAGCCCCAAGAGGAAGGAATGCTGACGCTATGAAGCTCGAGTGCTTGCAGGAGAACCTCGCCGAAGGCCTCGCCGTGGTCGGGCGAGTAGTGCCCGCGAAGAGCACGCTGCCCGTCCTCAGCAACGTCCTGATCTCGACACGGGACACCGAGCTGCAGCTGACGGCGAACAATCTGGAGCTGTCGGTCGCCCATCGCGTGCCGGCGACGGTGGCGCGCCAGGGCGAGATCACGTTGCCGGCGCGGCTGCTGACCGACTACGTGGCGCTGCTCGATCATGGCCAGAAAGTCGACCTCGACCTCAATCAGAAGACGCACAAGGTGCACCTGGTGTGTGGCCGCTACGAGGCCAACGTGGCCGGCATCGACGCCGAGGACTTCCCGCCCATCCCTGCCGTCAGCGGCGGCGCATCGTTCACCCTGCCGGCGTCCGTCTTGAAGGAAAGCATCAGCCAGGTGGTCTTCGCCGCCGCCCCCGACGACACCCGACCCGTCCTGGCCGGCGTCCTGGTCAAACTGAGCGGTGGCACACTTACCCTGGCCGCCGCCGACGGCTTTCGCCTCGCCGTCCGCACCATCGACCTGCCCGAGGGCGCGCCCGAGCTGCTGATGATCGTGCCCGCCAAGACCCTCACCGAAGTTGCTCGTCTGTTGCCCGACACCGACGACGAAGTCCAGATCAGCACCACGCCCAATGGGAACCAGGTCTACTTCGCCTTTGGCAAAACCGAAATCACCTCACGCCTGATCGAGGGCCAGTTCCCCGACTACCAGCGCATTATCCCGCCCAGCTCGAAGACCAACGTCACGCTCGGCACGACCGACTTCCTCAGAGCGACTCGAGCCGCCGCCGTCTTCGCGCGAGACAACTCCAACATCGTGCGCCTCGAATGCTCGCCATCGAAAGAAGACGCCGAGCTCGCGCTTGGCTCCGTCCTGGTGAAGTCGACGTCCGCCGAAATGGGCGACAACGAAGGCCGCCTCGACGCCTCGGTTCAGGGCGACGACACCCAGATCGCCTTCAACGGCCGCTACCTGCGCGATGCCCTGGAGGCGATCGAATCACCGCGGGTCACACTGCAAATTACCGGGCCGTCGTCACCAGGCATCATCAGACCCGAAGGTGAGCCGAATGGGTATTTGCATGTGATCATGCCGATGCATGTCGCAAGATGATGTAGAAAGTAGTAAGAAGACATCTCATTTTTTGTGAGCGAGCATTCGGCGACGGGAGTAAGTGCGCCGTGCTCGTGGTCCGCCGCACGGGCGGATCGGCGGCGGAGTTAGACCCGGCGCGG
>DASXRR010000404.1:0-7806 GCA_036506475.1 Chloroflexota bacterium | reverse complement strand
GCATGCTGCTGGCTGGCTTCATCAGTACCAGCGGCGACCGCCTGCACCAGGTAGCGCTGGCCGCGCTCATCCTGGGCATGACCAACTCGATGGCCTCGGCCGGCCTCGTCTTCGTCGTCTCGACCCTGCCGTACGTCATGTTCGGCCTGCTTGTCGGCGCGCTCGTCGATCGCTGGGACCGGCGCACGACCATGGTCCTGGCCGACCTGGTGCGCGGCATCCTCGTCGTGCTGATCCCACTCGCGGCCTCGATCAGCCTGCCGCTGGTCTATCCGCTGTTGTTTGCGCTGACGTGCGCCACGATCGCCTTCAACCCCGCCCGCCAATCGACCGTGCCCGACCTGGTCGGCGCCGACGAATTGTCGGGCGCCAATTCGCTCTTCCAGGCAGTCAACTACCTGGTCGACCTGCTCGCGTTTCCTGTTGCCGGCCTGGTCGTGGCCGCGCTGGTCGAACGGCTCGGCACCTATCAGGGCACCCAGGTCGTGTTCGCCATCGATGCCCTGTCGTATCTGTGCTCGGCTTTGCTGCTGCTCCGCCTGCCCATCGTCAAGCGCACCGCCTCGCTCGCGCGCGAGCCACTGCGGCGCCTGCCCAATCAGGTGGCCGATGGGCTGCGCTTCCTACGCGACCACGCCGCGGTGCGCACCAACACTATCTTGATGACGGTCGGCCCGCTCATGCTGGGCTCGCTGCATACGCTGTGGATCGGCTTTGCGTGGCGTGTCTCGAACACGGGCACTTTTGGCTATGGCGTCACGGAAATGGCCAATGCGGTCGGTACGTTGCTCGGACTGCTCGTGTTGCGCAAGCTGTCGCGACGCGTCAATCCGGGTCGGGCGATCCTGATTGGCTTCGCGCTCATGGGCGCGGCCATCGCCGCGGCCGGCCTGACTGACTCACTGCCGCTGGTGGCACTGCTTGCCGCTCTGGCGGGCATGGGCAACGTGAACTTCCTGGTGCCAAGCATCACCCTGGTCCAGCGCCATACCCCGGCCGAGCTGCGCGGGCGCGTCTTCGCGGTGCGACTGATGCTCACCTTCGGTGCGTTTTCGGTCTCGAACGCGATCGCCGGCGGTCTGTCGGACGTGGTCGGCGTCAGTCCGCTGATGCTGGTACTCGGCAGCGGCATGCTGCTCCTGGCTGTATGCGGAACGTTCTTCAACTCGGCGCGCGAGGCGGTCTGAGCCCAGGTTCAGACCCCCGCCGTCAGGCGGAACGCCCGGTAGCATGCCCTGTGACGTGGACATCCTGTTTCGCGGCGCCACCGTTCATGACGGAACAGGCACTCCGGGGCGGCAGGCCGATGTCCTGGTGCATGATGACCGCATCGCAGCTGTAGGCGAGGCCGGTCTCTCGGCGGAACGGGTCGTCGAAGCCGGTGGCCTGGCACTGGCGCCAGGCTTCATCGACATGCACTCGCATGCCGACTTCACGCTGCCGGCGTTTCCGGCGGCGCCGAACAACATCAGCCAGGGCGTCACCACCGAAGTCGTCGGCCTGTGCGGCTTCACGCCAGCGCCGCTGTCGCCCGAGCCGGAGCGCGCCGACCAGTTGCGCGATTTGGGTCGCGGCGTCGGACCTGACCTGGACTGGAGCTGGTCCAGCTTCGACTCCTTTCTCGATCGCCTCGACGCAGCCAAGCCAGCGACGAATGTTGCCCCGTTGGTCGGTCACGGCGCGCTGCGCATCTCAGCCATGGGCATGGACGATCGCGCCCCCAAGCCCGCCGAGCTGGCCCATATGCGCGCTGAGCTGCGCGCCGCCCTCGACGCCGGCGCGTGGGGCATGAGCACTGGCCTGGTCTACGCGCCGGGCGCATTCGCCCGGACGCAGGAGCTGCATGACCTGGGCGAAGAGCTCCGCCGCGCCGACGCAATGTACGTCTCGCATATCCGCAACGAGGGTGACGGCCTGCTCGACGCCGTGGCCGAAGCCATCGCCATCGGCCAGCGCAACGGCATCCGGACCCAGGTCTCACACCTCAAAGCCACGGGCAAGAACAACGAGGGTAAAACCCAGGACGCCGTGCAACTGCTGGACACAGCACGTCACAGCAGCGTGCGCGCGCACTGCGACGTGTATCCATACACGGCCGGCAGCACGTTCCTGCACCAGGTGTTGCCGCCGTGGACCAAGGAGGGCGGCCTGCAGCGCATGCTCGAGCGCCTGCGTGTGCCCGAGCTGCGCCAGCGCATTCGCCACGACATCGAGCACGGCGTACCGGGCTGGGGTAATCATCTGGAGGCCGCCGACGGCTGGCACAACGTATTGATCGCCAGCGTCACCGCGCCCGAACGACGCGCAGCCGAAGGCCGACGCGTTTCGGAGCTTGCGGCGGCGGCGCGTCAGGACCCGCTCGAGTACACCCTCGACCTCCTGCTTGCAGACCGGGGCGCGACGGTCATGATCATCTTCCTGATGGCCGAGTCCGACGTGCGCACCGCGCTCGGCGCACCGTTCGCGGCAATTGGCTCGGATCTGCTCGGCGTGACCAGTGCCAATGCACGCGTGCATCCGCGCGCCTATGGCACGTTCGTGCGCGTGCTCGGCTGGGGAGTGCGCGACGCGCAGCTCTTTCCGTTGGAAGAGGCGATCCACAAGATGACCGGTCTGCCGGCGTCGATCCTGGGCCTGCCCGATCGCGGTCGTATCGCGGTCGGTGCCGTGGCTGACCTGGTGCTGTTCGATCCGCTGCGTGTGGCCGATACGGCCACCTATGAGCACCCGACGCGGCTCGCCGAGGGCGTGGCGTACGTGCTCATCGGCGGTGAGCTGGCGGTGGACGCGGGCCGCCTGGTCAAGCTCGACGGCGGGCGTGTGCTGCGCCGGGTACACTAGCGCGCGTGAGTCCGAAGACCGTCGTCTTCGCGCGTTTCCAGCAGCAGCCCCGGTGGGGCTGTGTGATGTGACCTGACTCGATTTTCGTTCTGTCGTCACTGACTTCAGCGCCCCCGACCTAGATTGGCTCGGGGGCGTTTTCGTTGCTGAGGGAAACGCTACTCTCATGGACGTATCTACAATCGGGCGCGGATTCGTGCTCGGCTTCGCGGTAGCCGCGGTGGTCGGGCCGATCGGCATGCTGTGTATTCGCCGCACGTTGAGCAGCGGCTTTGTCATCGGGTTCCTGTCAGGGCTGGGCGCCGCGGTCGCGGACGCGACGTACGCCTCATTGGCCGCCTTTGGCGTCAGCGCGCTGACCTCGTTGCTGGTCGAGCAACGGCTGTGGCTGCGACTGGTCGGCGGTACCTTTCTGCTCTATCTCGGCGTACGCACAGTGCGCGCTGCACCCTCTGCTAAGGCAGCGACGACTGCGTCGGTCAGCGGGCTGCTGTCGGCGTTCGCATCGACCCTGGCGCTAACGCTCAGCAACCCCATGACCATCCTGTCGTTCGTCGGCATCTTCGCGGGACTGGGCCTCAGTGTCGAAGGTGGCATGCTTGGTGCGGCAGTCCTGGTCGTCGGCGTCTTCCTGGGTTCGGCGGCGTGGTGGCTGGTGCTCGCCGGCGCGGTCAGCGCCATTCGCGGTCGATTGACGCCGCGCGTGTTTCGGACGGTGAACGTGCTGTCAGGCCTGGTGATCGTTGCGTTTGGGCTTCAGGCGCTGTTGAGTTTGTCATCCTGAGGCCGCAGCCGAAGGAATCCGCTTGCCGGAACGTGTGTGCTCGCGGATCCTTCGCAAGCTCAGGATGACACCGGCAGCAGTGCTTGCACGCTCTCGGGCAGTCCGCGATCGACCTGTGGCGAGCGCAGCTGGGCGAGCATCCCGCCATCCACATACAGCACCTGGCCGGTGATGTAGCTCGCGTCGTCTGAGGCCAGAAACGCCACGGCACCGGCGATGTCGGCCGGATACCCGACGCGGCCGAGCGGGACGGTCAGACCACGTCGCCGCCGGCCCTCCTCACCATCGGGCTCGTACTCCTCGGTATGAATGGCGCCGGGCCCGACCACGTTGGCGCGCACGCCAAACGGCGCCAGGTCAATCGCAATCGCGCGAGTAAAGGCTTCGAGCCCGCCTTTGGTCGCGTCGTAGGCGGCCATCTGGCGATGCGCGCGCGCCGCTGCGAACGACGAAATGTTGATGATGCTGCCCACCCGTTTCTGCTCGACCATCAGGCGGGCTGCGCGCGACGAGCACAGGAAGATGCTCCTGAGATTGGTCCGAATGACCGTGTCCCAATGCTCCACGTCCATCTCCAGGAAATGGGCGGTCGGGCTGGCCCAGGCGGCGTTGTTGACCAGGATGTCGACGCCGCCGAACTCTCGGCTGGTTCGTTCGAACAGTCGCTCGACGTCGTCGGTCAGACCGACGTCGGCGGCCACGGCGATCGCCTGCGCACCACGCTTGCGTAGGTCTTCGGCGACTGGCTCGACGGTTTCGGCCTGGCGGCCGTTGACAACGACGCGCACGCCTTCCGTCGCGAGGCGGTCAGCGATGCCGCGGCCGATGCCACGGCTCGAGCCAGTGACGATCGCGACTTTGCCTGACAGGTCATACGGCATTGGTCGGCAGACTCGCCGACCAAGCGTATCAACTCGTCGGTGGCTTGCGCCGCGCACGGAGGCGCGTCAGCGCGTAGCCGCCCATGCCGAACAGACCAGTGCCGAAGAGGGCGAAGGCATCGAGCTCAGGCGTCTCGCTCGGCACGTTTGCCGGCGGCTCTTTGTCGCCTGGGCAGTTCGGGTTGAGGACGCTGGTGCACACGTTACCGCCGTTGCCGCCGTTGCCGCCGTTGCCGCCGTTGCCGCCATTGCCGCCGTTGCCGCCGCTGCCACCGGTGTCGCCGCTGCCATCGGTGCCGCCGCAGGTGCCCAGCTCGGTGCACGTGGGTGCTCGGATGCTCGGAATGGGGCTGCTACCGACTGGCTGAATCACAAACGTCACGGGTCCGATCGAGACGACGTTGCCACCGCCACCGCCACCGCCGCCACCGCCGCCGCCGCCACCGCCACCGCCGCCACCGCCACCGCCACCGCCACCGCCACCGGCGGCAACCGGCGCCAGGCCCGGCGCGAAGCCAAGCACCAGCGTCTGCGACGCAACTGGCGTCGTGGTCACCAGCGCTGCGCCCTCGGCATTCAGCGCGCCTTGCGCCTGCAGCAGGTCAGCTGCGCCTCCGACATACAGTCGGAAGGCCTGCGCAGACCCAGGCTGGATCGGTGGCAGGCCAAAGCCGAACGCCAGGCCCTGGCCATCCGGCGTTGGTTGGAGGCTCCAGGCCGGCGGAAGCGCACCTGGCGCGACCAACCGCAATGGACCCGCGGGCAGCCCGAGAACACGCTGGTAGCTCGGTTGGACAACGGTCGTGCCGAGGTTCTCGACGCTCACGATCACCTCGTACAGGTTCGCGCTGCTCGGCGCCGGGTGAAAGTCGTGCGTCACGCGCAGCGAAGCGCCGCTCGAATCCTGAACCAGCGCGCTCGATAGCGCACCAACACCCGTACTGTTGAAGGTTTCCAGGTTCGGCGTCGGGCTCGCCGGTACGAGCGGATTCACGACCACTCCCCAGGTCGCGCCCGGCAGCGTGGGCAGGTATGCGGCGCCCAAGCCGAGCCCAAGGATTTGGGCGTTACCGTCGACGGCCAGCGATACGACGCCATTGCCAATCGAGACACCGGCGGTCTGATCGATGCCCGCCGTGGCTGACGCCTGCGTCGGGAATAACAGGGCGAGCACGAGGCCCAGCCCGAGTTTCCAGCGGTGAAGTCGCCTCATATTGCCCCCAAATAAACGTGTAATGGGCAAAAGTAAGGCGTCCGGCCGTTTACATTTCGCTTGTGCCAGGTTTGTTTCCGGTCGAGCCGTTCCTGTCGAGTTCGACGACGACTTCAGGCGCATCCTCGGCGCGCCGATAGTGATGGCAGAGGATACGTATGGACGGCGATGGACAGGTGACCCACAGCGGCTGGCTCGACCTCGGTCCCGGCTGGCTGTTCAACTCGATCCGCGACGCGGTCATCGTCGTCGACGCGCCCTCGGGTCGCATCGCCCTGTGGAATCCTTCGGCGACCACGCTGTTCGGCTATCAGCCTGAACACGTCGTGGGCCGCCTGCTGCCCGAGCTCATCGTCGATCTCGAGCACACGCCTCAATGGCTGGCCACCCGCGATGGTGCCCTCCCGGATGATCCGTTCGAGCTGTTCGCGCGTACGAAGGATGGTCGCGAGGTGTGCATCGAGCTCACGCTCAGTCATCTCGAACGCGCTGAAGGACGGGCGTTCGTCGTCGCGGTCGTCCGTGACGTTTCCGAGCGGCGCACGTCCCAAGAAGAACGCATCGAGCACATCCGCGCCCAGGTCGCCAACGAGGAGTCGGCCGCCTCGCAGCGGCGCATGGCCGTGCTGGCCGAAGCAAGTCAGCTCCTGGATGCCTCGCTCGACTACGAAGCCACGCTGCAGGAGGTGGCCCGCGTCGCGGTGCGCACCATGGCCGATTGGTGCATCGTGCACTTGCTCCAAGAGGATGGCTCGATCCGCTGGCTCGCGCTGGCGCACGGTGATCCGGCCAAGGAGGCCGTCGCTCGTGAGCTCCAGGCGCGCTACCCCGCGACTGAAGGCGTGGCCCGAGTCCTCAAGACCGGCAAGCCGGAGGTCTACGCGCACATCCCCGAGTCCCAGCGCATGGCTCGCGCACGCGACGCAGCGCACCTGCGCATGCTGCGCGAGCTCAGTTCTCGCTCGGTGATGATCGTGCCGCTAGCAGCGCGAGGTCGCATGCTCGGCGCTCTGTCGCTGATCTCGACACAGCCTGGCCGCTCGTATGGCCCGCCTGACCTGGCGATTGCCGAGGAGCTCGCGCGCCGCTGCGCGCATGCCGTGGACAATGCCCGGCTGCACCAGGAGGCGCAGATCGCGCTGAAGGGCCGTGATCGGTTCGTCCAGATCGCATCGCATGAGCTGCGTACGCCGATCGCGCGGGTCAAGGGCTACGCCGAGATGCTGCTCGCCGCGCACACCGATGGCGACCTGAACGACGAGATGCTGCAGCGTTCGCTCAAGCGCATCGACCACGCCTCGGATCGCTTGGCCAACCTGGTGCGCGACCTGCTCGATGTGTCGCGTATCAGCGCGGGTAACCTTCCGCTGCGCTTGCGCCCGCTCGAGATCACCGAGCTGGTGCGCGATGTGACGGGGCGCTACCAGGAACAGCTGAGCGGCTCAGGTCACCTGCTGCTCGATATCGTCAGCGCGCCTGGCACGGTCTCGGGCGACCCCGAGCGCATCGAGCAGGTGCTCATCAATTTGCTCGACAATGCCGTCAAGTACTCGCCTGAAGGCGCCGAGCTGTTGGTGCGCGTGCAGTCCAAAGCACGCGGCGTGCTCCTGGAAGTCCAGGACCGCGGCATTGGTCTGCCGCCCGGTGCCGCCGAGCGCATCTTCGAGCCGTTCAGTCGCGCCGCCAACGCCGAGCACCGCCAGATCACTGGCATGGGCCTGGGTCTCTATATCTGCCGCAATATCGTCGAAGGCCACCGCGGGCGCATCTGGGCCAGCAGCCCCGGCGAAGGCCACGGCGTCCTGATGAGCGTCTGGCTGCCCCAGCCCGGCGCCGCCACGTCTACGCAATCGATCAGCGCCGCCGCCTAGACCGTCTAACGGAGTTCGGCCACGGTCTGCCGTTCGATTGTCATCCTGAGGCCGCAGCCGAAGAGCCTGTCCTCGAGCGAAGCGAAGGAATCCGCTTGCCGGAACGTATGTGCTCGCGGATCCTTCGCAAGCTCAGGATGACAATCGGATCGCGGATCCTTCGCAAGCTCAGGATGACAACCGGCAGAGTTGCGCCCCGTGGTACTAGGGGGCCAG
>DASXRR010000403.1:0-5217 GCA_036506475.1 Chloroflexota bacterium | reverse complement strand
GCAGATCAACATCAGCGGCCTCGGTCAGGCCGACGCCTTCGCGGTCCTGCAACGCCATTCCAACGTGCACATCGAGACCTCGGGCGTGTATCGACAGGACTTTCTCGAGGACGTCGCAACGCAGCTCGGCCCGCAGCGACTGCTCTTCGGCAGCAACAGCCCACGCATGGACATGCGCCTGGAAGTGCAGCGAGTGCGCTGGCTCACCGTCGACGAACATTCGCGCGAGCTGATTCTGGGTGGTAACGCCAGGCGCGTGTTCAGGCTGGATTCCAGCGCGCGTCCATCGTGAACGTGCGATCGGGCGGGAAGGACGCCGGCCGCCAGCTATTGGTGCGCAGCGGCGTCAGCGAGATCACCGACAGCGGATATCTGAGCCTCGGCTCCAGGTAATCCAGGTCGCCGATGTAGCGCAGGATCATCCGGCGGGTCATGTCCACCCATTCGTCGGACCAGGTCTCGGACACCACCCTGGCGTGACCCTCCACGTTGACGCGGATGTATGGAAAGTCGGTCTTGTCCACGACCAGGAAGGCGCGCTCGTCGTGCTTGATGTTCTTCACGAACTGCGCGAGTGGTTTGCCGATGATCCAGAAGGCGTGGCCGTCCCACTCGTACCAGACCGGGCTGACATACGGCCAGCCGTCGCGCAGCGTGCCAAGCTTGGCGATCCGTCCGCCTTCGGTAAGGAAGCTGTTGATCTCATCTTGATCGAGCGGTGGCACGGCCGTTCAGGGTAACGTGGCGCCAGGAGTGTGTGCATGAGACGTGTATGCAGCTTGCTAACGATTGGCGCGCTCCTGGCGAGCGCTTGCACCGCAGCACCAGCCCCATCGACCGCGGCGCCGACCAGTGCCCCCAAGCCCGCCGCACAGCCCACCACGGCGCCCGCGCCCACGACCGCACCGGCGGCGGCGCCCAAGCCCACCACCGCGCCGGCGACCGCCGCGTCGCCCACAGCCGCGGCGGCAGCAGCGAAACCGACTACAGCAGCTCCGGCGGCGACCACCGCACCGGCCGCGGCCGGGCCAACGGCCGCCACGTCTCAGTACTCGCAAGACCTGAAACGCGACGCTGGCATCACCGTCGATACGAGCAAATACAAGAAGGATGGACCCTACACCATCGCCGCCCTGACGCAAGGACCCGGCAATGGCTGGGGCCTGACGTACGACGTCACCATCCGCGCGGCCGCTGAGGGCAATCCGAATATCAAGCAGCTCATCTTCCTGCCGGCCGATCAGGACGCCAACAAAGAGATCAGCGCGATGGAAGACGCCATTTCGCAGAAGCCCGACGCGATCGTCCTCGATCCGCTTGGCGCGGCGGCGCTGGTCGCACCGACCACGCGGGCGATGGCCGCCGGCATCCCGGTGATCCTGTGCGCCAACGGTATTCAGTCCGACAACTTCGTCACGCGCGTCGACATCGACCTGTACCAGGCCGGCTTCGACGCGGCCGACGGTCTGGCCAAGAGCTTGAATGGGAAGGGCAACGTCGTCATGTTCAGCGGCATCGCCGGTGTCGACGCCGCCGAGACGTGGAAGAAGGCCGGCGAGGATGCCTTCAAGAAGTACCCGGACATCAAGATCGTCGCCTCTGAATACGCGCAGTGGTCGGTAGCAACCAGCAAGAGCAAGATGGCCGCGATCATGGCGGCCAACCCGCAGATCGATGGCGTCTGGGCTGGTGGTGGCGAGATGGCACTCGGCGCCGCGCTTGCCTTCGACGACGCTAGCAAGGCGCACCCCAAGTACGGCTTCGCCAACGTCCTGAACGGCTTCCTGCGCCTGGCGAAGGAGAAGAACCTGGTCTTTACCGGCGTGCCCGATCCACCGTCGATGTCCAAGGCGTGCCTCGATACGGCCGTAGATGTGCTGCAGGGCAAGCCGGTCAAGAAGTTCATCAACATCGTCGAAACGATGCCGGGCAGTGCCGCATACGATCAGACGCAGATCGACAAGTACTACGTGCCCGATCTCAACGATGATTTCGTGCCGCCCGCGGCGGTGCCCGTCAAGGCGTACGCGGACGGCGGTTTCGCGCGCAGGTAGTCCGCATGGCGACGCCGTGACGGGCCTGGACTCCACAGCAGAGTGCGTGCTCCGCCTGCACAACGTGGCCAAAGCATTCAGTGGCATCCAGGCCCTTGGCGGTGTTTCCTTCGACCTGCAGCCTGGCGAGGTGCATGCTCTCGTCGGCGAAAACGGCGCCGGTAAATCGACACTCATCAAGATCGTTGCCGGCGCCTACCTGCCGGACAGCGGTGGCATCGAAATTGACGGAACCACCCACGAGGGCTTGTCCCCCGACGAGGCAGCGAGGCTCGGCGTCCGCGTGGTCTACCAGGACTTCAACCTGGTGCCCGAGCTATCTGTCGCCGAAAACATCTTCCTCGGCGCACAGCCAACTAGCCGCTTCGGACTACTCGACACCGCTGCCCGCCGCCGCGGCACGGTCGCGCTGCTCGAGCGCCTCGGCACGCACGTTGACCCCGATCGACTGGTCAAGCACCTGACGGTAGGCGAGCAGCAGATCGTCGAGATCGCAAAGGCGCTCGCGACCGACGCGCGCATTCTGATCATGGACGAGCCATCGGCGGTCCTGCCGAGCCACGATATGGAGCGCTTGTACGGAGTCATTCGCGCACTCCGCGCCGCCGGCACCAGCTTCATCTACATCTCGCACCGGCTCGACGAGATCTTTCAGATAGCCGATCGGGTGACCGTGTTGAAGGATGGGCGGTCGGTGATGACCACGCCCGTGGCGGAGACCACACGGGCGACGCTGGTCAACTCGATGGTCGGACGGCAGCTCACTGAGCAATACCCGCCGCGGGATGCGTGCTTCGGCGAAACGCTGCTCGAGGTGCGCGACCTCTGTGTCGATGGCTGTGTGCACCACGTCTCCTTCACCGTCCGCGGCGGCGAAATTGTGGGGCTCGCGGGACTCGGTGGGAGCGGCCGCACCACGGTCGCCCGGGCGCTGGTTGGCCTCGCGAAGATCGACTCTGGCCAGATACTCGTCGACGGCGAGGCCGCCCCGCGCAACCCCGCCCAGGCCGCGCGGCTCGGCATCGCCCTCATCCCCGAGGATCGCAAGGCGCACGGACTCGTGCTGAGCCACAGTGTCCGTTTCAATGTGACACTGCCGAACCTGGCGCGGCTGTTGCGCTGGGGATGGCTGATTGTTCGCCGCGGGGAAAAGGCGCTTGTAGATGGCTCGGTGCGCCGGCTGCAGATCCGCCCGCCTGCGATCGAAACCGCCGTTGAAAACCTGAGCGGTGGTAATCAGCAGAAGGTGGTGCTGGCCAAGTGGCTGGTGTCACAGCCGCGGCTGATCGTGCTCGACGAGCCGACGCGTGGAGTCGATGTCGGCGCCAAGGCGGAAATCTACGTGCGCATGCGCGAGCTCACGCGCGAGGGCGTTGGCATCATCATGATCTCGTCCGAGCTACCTGAGCTGCTGGGCATGAGCGATCGCATCCTGGTGTTCCACGAAGGCCGCATCGCCGGCGAGCTCGCCGGTCCAGCCGCCACGGAAGCCGCGGTGATGCACCTGGCGACAGGCTCGCCGGTCGCGGAGGAAGTCGAAGGCTATGGCTAGCGGCGTGGCTCGTATCGGCCACATCATCGCGCTCCCGTTGCCCGCTGGGCGCATCGGCGCCTGGTCACAACACCTGGATGGCTCGATCCTCTTGATTTACGCGCTGGTCCTGCTCGTCGGCATCGGCGCGGGCATCGTTTCCGAGCGTTTCCGAGATCCGGGCAACCTGACCAACGTGCTGCGACAGACCATCGTCCTGGGTCTGCTCGCGATCGGCCAGAGCCTGGTCATCCTCGCGGGAGGCATCGACATGAGCATCGCGCTCATTGCGCGGCTGTCGACGCTGATCGTGGCGGTGCTGTTCGGCGGCGATGAGGCTCTCATCCTGCCGCTGCTGGCGCTCGGATTGGCTATCGGCGCGTTGTTGGGATTGCTCAATGGGCTGATCATCACCCGCGTGTACGCCAGCCCATTCATCGTCACCTTCGGCATGTTCAGCATCCTGAATGGCGTATGCCTGGGGATTGCCTCCAGTCCCGTGGGCAAGATTCCAGCCGCCTACCTCGAGCTCTATGACGCCCGTATTGGACCCTTGCCGACCTGTGTTCTAGTCATGGCGGCGGTGTGGTTGGCCGCCTGGCTGCTGACAAGTCGCACTCGGTTCGGGCGCGCGCTGTATGCGGTCGGCGGCTCGCCGCGTGTGGCGCGCCTCGCCGCGATCAACGTCCCCCTCACCCTGCTGTGCGCGTACGTGCTGAGTGGCCTGTGCGGCGCCGCCGGCGGCCTGTTCATCCTGGCGCGGAGTGGCGTGGGCGACCCGAAGATGGCCGATGGTCTGGAGTTTCAGTCGATCGTCGCCGTGGCACTTGGTGGGATCAGCCTGTCGGGCGGAAAGGGAACGATCATCGGCACCCTGGGCGGCGTCCTGCTGCTCGGCGTGGTTGCCAACATGTTCAACATCCTGCAGGTGGACTCGTTCTTCCAGCAGCTCATTCTCGGTCTGGTTGTGTTGGTGACGGTCGCGACATACCGCAGTGCCAGAGCCGGATGAGCGCGACCAGCTTGCCGGTTCCGCGCGCGCTGCGGTCGACGGGGCCGTCGCCGCGCCTCGTGCGCGCAGTCGACCTCGCAGGCCAGTGGGCGGCGCCAGTTGCAATCGTGGTCGTGCTCCTGTTCGCGGCGGCATTCGTGCCGAGGTTCTATGAACCGGGCAATCTGAGCACTGTCGCCATTCAGGCGGCCGTTCTGGGCATCGTCGCAACTGGGCAGATGCTGGTCCTGCTTGTCGCCGGCCTCGATCTTTCGGTGAACGCCGTACTCGGCCTTGGCGCAGTGATCGTCATTTCCAATCAGCAGGGGCTTTCTCCGTTGTCGGTACTCGCGGCGGTGGGGATAGCCCTAGGTGTGGGTCTCGCAAACGGGCTGCTAGTCGCCTGGCGCAAGGTGCCGGCATTCATCGCGACCTTCGGGATGCTGATCTTCGTGGGCGGCGTGCGCCTCGCTTACACACATGGCCAGGCAAGCGGCAATGTCCCGGACTGGCTGCGCGTCGTCGGCATCGGTCAGGTCGGGCCACTGCCAAACGCCGCGCTGACGTGGATCCTCGTCCTGCTGCTGTGTGGCGGGGTGCTCGGTCTTACTCGCTACGGTCGGTATGTGTACGCGGTCGGC
>DASXRR010000402.1:0-3429 GCA_036506475.1 Chloroflexota bacterium | reverse complement strand
ACGCGGCCGTGACGGGGAACTCAATATCTATCGCGTCGCAGTCCTGGGGGACAGGAACTGAGGAGGCATTCAGTTCGTGATGCGAACACGCTTCGTTCTGCTCGCCGTCGCGGCACTGGCCATTATCGTCGTCGGCGTCG
This sequence comes from Chloroflexota bacterium, assembly GCA_036506475.1. Taxonomy (GTDB): domain Bacteria; phylum Chloroflexota; class UBA6077; order UBA6077; family CF-72; genus CF-72. The sequence continues at coordinate 3,289 of DASXRR010000402.1, read as the reverse complement.
GCATCTTTGCCGTCACGCGCCCAGCGCCGCGCGGCTACGTTGCGGCCGGTGACGGGATTGCGCTTGGACCTGCCGCGCGACGCGCCAGCTCGGCGACGGACTTTCTCGCCCAGCTCGCGACCGGTGCGCTCAGCACCGCGGCGGGGAGCTCCGGTGGCGACCTGGCGACCATCGCGGACACTGCGCCCAACGCGCAGGAGCAAGCCCTATTGGACCGGACTAACGCTGATCGTGCCCAATTCGGTTTGCAACTGGTCACGTTCGATCCCGCGACGCTCAAGGTGGCCAGATTACGTGCGGCGGCGCAGACCGATGGCAGCCCGCTGTCGCACTACAACAACCTGGGCGAGCTGGCGTTCATCGGATTGCTCGCCGACGCCGGCGTGTCGTACGGACTCGCGGGTGAGAATCTTGCGCGCGCGACTTCGCAGAACCCAGGCGTCGTCGCACGCCTCGGCGAAGCGCTCATGAACAGCCCGACGCACCGCGCCAACATTCTCGAACCGTCGTTCAATCGTCTCGCCGTCGGCGCGGCCAATGGCCCCGATGGCGGCGTCGCGTTCGCCGAAATCTTTCGCAGCGCCGTCGATCCCGAGAATCAGGCATTGGGTCCACGCACCACGCAGTGACTGCTACGGAGCCGATACTCGGGCTGTTGCGCGCGTCCGAGGCGTTGCATGGACTCGGCGACGACGTGCTCACGGAGCTCGAGACGCGACTACGACCCGTCAGTCTCGCAGCCGGCGAAACCATCGTACGCGAGGGCGAGCAGGCCAATTGCTGGTATCTCATGGCCGACGGCACGGCGGCGGTTACGCACTGCGATCTCGCCGGCGAGCCAGTCACACTGGCGCTGTTGGGCCCGGGCGACAGCTTCGGCGAGCGCGCGCTGGTTGGCGGTGGTCAGCGGCGTACCGCTACCGTCAGCGCGTTAACGGCGGTGCAGGCGCTGGCGCTCGACGCAGCAGAGTTTCAACGCATCGTCGAGCACGCACCGGCCGTTGGTGAGCGCGTCGCCCAGCGCCTTCGCCTGATGGCCGTGGACGCGGCGCTGAAACGCGCGTCACCGTTCTCTGGCTTGCCCCACGAGGCCATCTGGTCGCTGGCGCAACAGCTTGACGCACATCTCGCACTGGCTGGCGAGATCGTCGTACGAGAGGCTGAGCCGGGCGACTGCTTCTACCTTATACAATCTGGCTCAGTCGCGGTCAGCCGTAACGGGCGGCACGTTGCGACACTTGGCGCGGGCGATTCGTTTGGGGAGGTCGCGCTCCTGGCCAGCACGCCCAGAATCGCCACCGTTCGCGCACTCGAAGATACGCAGCTGCTGGTCCTGACTCGTGACGCTTTCCAACGCGTGGTGCATGAGCAGACAACAGTCGCCAACTACTTTCGCGAGCTCATCGGTGTCAGGTTCCGGGGCGGCGCGGGACAGCACTTGCTGCTGCCGGACCCACTCACGACGATCATGCCGCAGGTCGGGCAGCGCCGCCGCAAACGCTATTGGCTCGTCCTGGTCATCGGCATGCTGGTATTCGGATTGGTCACTATCGCGGCGGTGTGGAGTGGCAATCAGGCCGCGGTCTACGGGACGATGGCCATTGGATCACTGATTGGACCCGTTGTCTTCGTCCAGTATCTGGCCGAGTCGAACATTCTCAGCGAGCGACCCCTGGAGCTTGTTGCAACCGCGGTGCTCGGGGCCGTGTTGGGTTTACCGCCGGCGATCTGGCTCCAGCGTGAGGCGGACGTTGTTCCCGGCACTCTGGTAGCCGTGATGCTTATCGCGCTCATCGAGGAGCCGGCCAAAGCGTTGGGCGTGCTGTGGCTGCTCCCCCGGCCCGCCTTGCGTTTCCGCATGGACGGAGTGATCTTTGGCGCTGCCGCGGGTATGGGCTTCGCCGCCATTGAAAGCGCGATGTACGCCTTTGCGCGAGTGGAAACGGTGAGTGCGCTGATCAGCGTGCTGTGGTTTCGCGCACTACTCTCGCCGTTTACACACGGGACATGGACCGCCATCGTTTGCGCGACCATCTGGCGCGAACGTTACGCTGGCTGGCGTCGCGGTGGTGTGCGGATCGCCATCGCCTTCGTGGCGGTCGTGCTGTTGCATGCCGCGTGGGACTGGCGGGGCTTGCCACTGCCCTGGAACCTTGCCTGGTTGCTGCTCACTGGCGCAGGCAGCGTCATGACGCTGCGCTGGATTCTGCAGCACGCCGCGATCGAGGAGGCGCGCTCAGTCACAGCGCTCGCGCCGGAAATCGCGCGCGCCACGAGGACGTCGGTTTCGTTGCGCTGTCCTGGCTGCGGACGACGGGCGCCGCCTGGAGCACGCTATTGCCCGCGATGCGGCCTGGCACTGCGCTCTGGACCCCTGGAGCACGTCCGCTAGTGCCCAGTGCCGCCCCCTACACTCTCGAGATGCGCCTGGTTGCCTGGAACTGCAGGTTGGGTTTCATCGCAAGCTCGATGCGTTGCGGGCTTTGCTCCGGACGTCGCCATCGTTCCGGAGTGCGGCAGTCTCGAAATACTCCAGTCCAAAGCGCCTGGCCTGACCCTGAGCAGTGCACTCTGGATTGGCGACAATCCGCACAAGGGCCTGGGCGTGTTTTTCCTTCGGTCCGCACGACCTGCGACGCGATGACGCGTACGACCCGTCCATTCAATACGCACTGCCGGTGCGTGTGGAAGGGCCGGCGGCATCACCTTTCATGTGCTCGCGATCTGGGCGCACCACGGTCTGGCCGGCCGGACGATGGCCACACTGGGCCCGGTGCTGCGCGCCCTGGCGCTGTACGAACAGTTTCTGTGCGCCGGGCCGTCGATCGTGGCCGGCGACTTCAACAATCACATTCGCTGGGACAAGACCGGCAAAGCCTAGGGCTGTCCCAAGTCGTAGCGCACCAGCCGCGTGAGTTCACTTCAGGACGTCATTAGACCTCGTTGGTAGAAAGCGCTCCGTCAAAGACGAAGCGTTCGCCCCGAGTGCGAGGGACGCTCGTCCAGGGGCCCGACGCTGATGGGCGAACGAAGAACGAGCCCTGGAAAGCGAGCCGAGCTTGTCCCAGCATCGGCCTGTGTATCCAGGGGCCAAACTCGCGGGGGGCCATCTTCAGGTTGACGGCACCGCGTCACTGATCGCGGGCGGTCCTGCGAGGATCCTTCCGTCGCGGAGGTCGAACGTGCCGAGATGCCACGGACAGATCAAGGTCCGTTTCCACGTTACCGCGCCGTCGGCGAGCGGCGCGGGGCGATGGGTGCAACGGGCCGAGAAGGCGTACACGTCGTC
>DASXRR010000401.1:0-7668 GCA_036506475.1 Chloroflexota bacterium | reverse complement strand
ATCGGCCGTCAGACGCTCGACGTGGTGCGCTGGCACCCTGACGAATTTCAGGTCGTCGCCCTGGTCGCGGGCCGCCCCTCCGACACATTCTCCGCCCAGCTCGCCGAGTTTCAGCCACCCATGCGTTGCGTGACGTCGGTCGACGGCGCCCAGCCACTCCTCGACATCGCCACCTCGCCCGAGGTTGACCTGCTCGTCGTGGCCACCAGTGGCACCGTTGGCTTTCGCCCGACGATCGCCGCCCTGGAGATTGGTAAGCCCGTGGCCCTGGCCAACAAAGAGACGTTGATTATGGCCGGCCACCTCGTCACCCGAGCGGCTGCTCGACATAATGCAGCACTGCTGCCGATCGACAGCGAGCACAGCGCGATCTGGCAGTGCCTGCAGGGTGAGGAGCCGTACGCGGAGCGCGTGGGCAGGCTGCAGCTCACCGCTTCGGGCGGCGCCTTTCGAGATCGGCCGGTCTCAGATCTGGCGAACGTCACGCCCGCGGAGGCGTTGAAGCATCCGACGTGGACAATGGGCCAGAAGATCACCATCGATTCGGCGACGTTGATGAACAAAGGCCTCGAGGTCATCGAGGCGCACTGGCTCTTTGGCTTGCCATTCGACCGTATCGACGTGCTGATTCATCACCAGAGCGTCATCCATTCGCTGGTCGAGTTTGTCGATGGCTCTGTGAAAGCGCAGCTGGGCGTGCCCGACATGCGCCTGCCGATCCAGTACGCGCTCGCCCACCCGCGCCGGCTGCCCGCCCCGCCTGATCGACTCGACCTCACCACCGTCGCCGCGCTGACATTCGCCGAGGTGGACCACGCGAAGTACCCGTGCCTCGAGTTGGCGTATGCGGCTGGCCGCGCGGGCGGCACCGCACCCACGGTCCTCAACGCCGCCAACGAAGTTGCCGTGGCCCGCTTCCTCGACGGCGACTTGCCCTTCCTCGGGATTGCCGCGCTCATCGCCGCCGCCCTCGACGCCCACGCGCCGACACCTGACCCAAGTCTCGAAGCCGTGGAGGACGCCGATCGCTGGGGGCGCCGATTTGCCGATACCTGGCACGCCGCTTGATGCGTTTACCCTCTCGGCCCGCGGCAGCGCGGGTATAGTGCCAGGTCACCAATGCCAGCCATCCTCGCCTTCCTGCCCATCTTGAGTCTCATGATGTTCGTCCATGAGCTCGGCCACTTCATCACGGCACGTCTGGCGGGCATCACCGTCCAGGAGTTTGGCTTCGGGTTGCCGCCACGCATGGTCGGCATCAAGCGCAACGGCGTGATTTATTCGATTAATTGGATCCCGTTCGGTGCCTTCGTCAAGATGCTGGGCGAAGAAGATCCAACCGCTCCAGGCAGTTTCGCCAGCAAACCGCGCGCGATCCGCGCGCTGGTGCTTGCGGCGGGGTCGATCATGAACTTTCTGCTGGCCGTGCTCGCCTTCAGCCTGGTCTATATCGTCGGCGTGCCGCGCCTGGCGGCCGATGGCCCCGTCCAGTTCGCAGCGATCGCCCCGGAGAGCCCCGCCCAACAAGCGGGCCTGCAGCAGGGAGACGTTGTCGTCGCCTTTGACGGGCAGCCAGTCAGCGTGCAGACCTTCCGCGATGCGACCCAGCAGCGCCTTGACCAGCCCATTCATTTGACGGTCAAACGCGGCAATCAGCAGTTCGAAACCAACCTCACGCCGCGCAGCAATCCGCCCCAGGGCCAGGGCGCCATTGGCGTCGTGCTCGATGCCAATGAGATTGCACGGTCGAACCCGCTGCAGGCGGTGGGTGCCGGCTTCGAGCAAACCCTGCGCGCCATCGGGGCCACCTTCATGATCCCGAAGATGCTCATCGAGGGCGCGATCGCGCCCAGCGACGCACGCCTGATCGGGCTGCCCGGGATGGCTCGCTTGACCTCCGAAGCCGTCGACTATGCCGTCGACACAGGCTTCTGGTACCCGGTGTTCATACTGACCGGTCTGTTCAGCTCAGGGCTCTCGGTTGCCAACATGCTGCCGATTCCCGCGCTGGATGGCGGACGGCTGTTCTTCGTGTTGCTCGAGTGGATCCGTGGCCGGCGCGTCCCGCCGGAACGCGAGGCGGCCTACCACTTCGTGGGCATTGTCGTGCTGCTGACGTTGATGGTCATCATCTCGATCAACGACATTGCCTCGCCGCTGCCCAGTATCAACTGGGCTGGGAGATAATCCGGCCGATAATCTCAGCATCATGCTGCTCGCCACTCCCACCTACTGTGCCTCGCGCTTTGCCTACCAGCGGCGCCGAACCCGCGAAGTGGCGATTGGCGATGTGATCGTCGGCGGCGAGCAGCCGATTCGCGTCCAGTCGATGACGACGACGCGGACCCAGGACATCGATGCCACGCTGGCGCAGACGATCCGCCTGGTCGAGGCCGGCTGCGAGATCGTGCGCATCACCGCGCCGACGGTCACTGACGCCCAGGCGATCGGTGAAATCAAGAAGCGTCTGCGCGCGCTCGGCATGTCGGTGCCGCTGGTGGCCGATATCCACTTTTCGCCGGCAGCCGCGATGGAAGCCGCCGAGCACGTCGAAAAAGTGCGCGTCAACCCCGGCAACTTCGCCGACCAGAAGTTCTTCCGTGTGCGCGAGTACACCGACGAGGATTACGCCGCCGAGATCGCGCGCATCGAAGAGCGCTTTGCGCCACTCGTGTTCAAGTGCAAGGAGCGTGGGGTGGCAATGCGCATCGGCTCCAACCATGGCTCGCTGTCCGATCGCATCATGAACCGCTACGGCGATACGCCGGCAGGCATGGTCGAGTCGGCGCTCGAGTTCGTGCGCATCGCACGTAAGCACGACTACCACGAGATCGTGCTGTCGATGAAAGCGTCGAACCCGAAGATTATGATTCAGGCCTACCGTCTGCTCGTGGCGCGCATGGACGAGGAAGGCCTGGATCCCTATCCCTTGCATCTAGGCGTGACCGAAGCTGGCCTGGGTGAGGATGGTCGGATCAAATCGGCCGTGGGCATCGGCGCCCTGCTGGACGATGGCCTCGGCGACACGGTGCGCGTGTCGCTCACTGAGGAACCCGAGGCCGAGGTGCCCGTCGCCCAGCGCCTGGTCGCGCCCTACAACATGGGCTTCACGTCAGAATCGGGCTCTGCCCCAGAGCGCATCGACCCGTACAGCTATTCCCGCCGCATGACCCGCCCCATCGATGTCGGCGGCCTGAGCGTCGGCGATAGCCACACCGTGGCCGTCCTGGATCCAGCCGAGCAGGAGTTGTCACCAGATCTGTCGCAGCTGGCCAGCGTTGACGTGCCGTGGTACGACGCAGTGCGCGCCTATCGGCACCTCGCCGCAACTGCGAGTGACCAGCCCATCCACCTGCAGCTGGACATCCAGGGTGATGACCTCGAAGTGCTGCTACGGACCTCCACGGTGTTCGGCTCTCTGCTCTGCGACGGCATCGGCGATAGCGTGGGTCTGCAAGCGGCGCAGTCCGACGAGGACCGCTCGAGGCTGCTCTTCAACGTGCTGCAAGCTGCCGGCGTGCGCATCACCAAGACCGAGTTCGTGTCCTGCCCGTCGTGCGGCCGCACGCTGTTCGACCTGCAGAGTACAACCGAGCGCATCGCCTCGCGTACGAAACACCTGAAGGGCGTCAAGATCGCCATCATGGGCTGTGTCGTCAATGGCCCGGGCGAGATGGCCGACGCCGACTTCGGCTACGTCGGCGGCTCACCCGGCCGGGTCAACCTCTATGTCGGCAAAGAGGTGGTCGAAAAAGGCGTCCCCGAAGGCGAGGCCGACGAGCGCCTGATCGCGCTCATCCGCAGCCACGGCAAGTGGCAAGAACCCGCCGCCTGAACCTCAGAAACCACTGTGCCCCAGGCGTGAGCCTGTGATATAGTGGCTGGTGGCACGGCTAGACGCGGAGCCGTCGGTCCCTGACGCTTGACGAAGTGGGTAGCCCCCACTTCTTTTGTTGTCGGGACCGCGTCGGCAAGGTCGGAATTTACAAGGAGCGGAGGGCAGGCCAGACATGAAAAGTGAATTCGTGACTGCCATCACCCAACTCGCAGCCGAAAAAGGCGTGCCCCGCGAGATGGTGATGGAAGCCATCCAGCAAGCCCTGGTCTCCGCGTACAAGCAGCATGAAGAGGACAGCCGGCTGATCACCGCCGAGATCGACACCGAGTCCGGCGAGCCGCATGTCTACCACTGGCTGACCGTCGTCGAGGACATCCCCGACGATGTCCAGGATGACTCGAACATGATCATCCTGGAGCAGGCGCGCACCCTCAAAGGACCCGACGGTCAAGCGCTGTTTCCGAACGCCCAGCCCGGCGAGCAGATCTACGAAGACGTCACGCCGCCGCAGTTCGGCCGCATCGCCGCGCAAACGGCCAAGCAGGTCGTCATGCAGAAGCTGCGCGATGCCGAGCGCAAGCTGGTGTTCAACCAGTTCGCGGAGCGCGAGGGTGAGATCGTCCACGGCGTCATCCAGCGCATCGAGGCTGGCACGGTCATCATCGAGATCGACCGCGCCGAAGCGGTCATGCCGCGCACCGAGCAGGTCCCCACCGAGCGCTATTACCAGGGCCAGCGCTTGCGCGTCTATGTCGCGGAAGTGCGCGACACGCCGCGCGGACCGCAGATCATCGTGTCCCGCGCGCATCGCCTGATGCTCCGAAGACTGTTCGAGCAAGAGGTCCCAGAGATTTTCTCAGGGGCAGTCGAGATCAAGGCCATCGCGCGCGAGGCCGGTTTCCGGTCGAAAGTAGCCGTGGCGGCCAGACAAGAAGGCATCGATCCCGTTGGCAGTTGTGTCGGCGTGCGCGGCGTGCGTATCCAGAACATCGTCAACGAGCTGAACGGTGAAAAGATCGACGTCGTCGAGTGGAGCGAGGATCCCTCGCAGTACGTCGCCAATGCGCTGAGCCCGGCCCAGGTCAGCCACGTCACCATTGAGGAAGGCACGCGCACGGCCAAAGTGATCGTGCCAGAGCGTCAGTTGTCGCTGGCCATCGGCAAGGAAGGGCAGAACGCGCGCCTGGCTGCCAAGCTGACCGGCTGGCGGATCGACATCAAGAGTGACGTCGCCACGACCGCGGCTGTACAAGAACCCGCACCCGAAGCAAGCGAGCCGGTCGGGGCCACGACGGAGTAATCGCCGTGACGCCCCGTGCTCGGGGCGGCCGGCCGCGGCACGTCCCGCAACGGACTTGTGTCGCCTGTCGCCTGACCGGCGACAAGCGCGGCCTGGTGCGCATCGTGCGCGCGCCCGATGGGTCGGTGTCGATCGATCCGACGGGCAAGCGCTCTGGTCGTGGGGCATATCTGTGCCATACGCCGGCCTGCTGGGAGGCCGCCCTGAACGGCGGCGTCCTGCCGCGGGCGTTGAAGATCGCAACGATTGGGGAGGAAAATCTCCAGAACCTGAATGCATTTGCCCAGCGGCTGAGTGGCACCCCGGAGCGCGTCGCCAGCTCGTCGCCCACGTCGAAACCCGACTAGAAAAGGAAGCCACTTATGCCACGACCTATGTCCGGACGATCGCGCCCCGCGAATCGTCCAGGCCAATCCCGCGGCGGTCGACGCGGCCAGCTCGAAGCCTTCGAGCGACGTGCTGCTGAGTCCGCGGCGGCAACCGCCACGCGCGCCGCGCAGGCGGGCGTGCTCGAGTTGCCGTCGGTCGTCAGCGTGTCCGATCTGGCCACCCTACTGGGTTTGCCGGCGCCCCAGATCATCAAGACGCTGCTGACCAACGGCACCTTCGCCACGATCAATCAAGCGCTCGATTACGACACCGCCGCCGTCGTCGCCACCGACCTGGGTTTCGAAGTGCGCGAGCAGGGCAGTGCCGCCGCGGCGACCGCGCCCGCGCCCGCGGCTGCCGCCGCCGACGGTCCACCCGAGGTGGAGGCACCGCCAGCGCCAGTTGAGGAGGCCGAGGAAGACCCGGCCCTGCTCGTGCCGAGGCCGCCGGTGGTGACCATCATGGGCCACGTCGACCATGGCAAGACCAGCTTGCTCGACGCCATCCGCCACACGCGCGTTGCCTCAGGTGAGGCTGGCGGCATCACCCAGCACATTGGTGCGTATCAGGTGACCGTCGGCGCGAATACGATCACCTTCCTCGATACCCCAGGCCACGAGGCGTTTACGGCGATGCGCGCCCGCGGCGCACAGGTCACCGACATCGCGATCATCGTCGTCGCCGCCGATGACGGCGTCATGCCCCAAACGCGCGAAGCGATCGACCACGCCAAGGCGGCAGGCGTGCCGATGATCATCGCCATCAACAAGATCGACCTCGCCTCGGCCAACCCGGACCGAGTCAAGCAAGAGCTGGCCGACCTGGGCGTAGTGGTGACCGAGTACGGTGGCAACATCGAGGCGATCCCGGTGTCCGCGCGGACCCAGCAAGGCCTCGACACCCTGCTCGAGACAATTGTGTTGGTCTCCGAGGCCGAAGTCGAACCCAGGGCCAACCCGAATCGATCGGGTGCGGGTGCCGTGGTCGAGTCGCGCATGGACAAGAGCCGCGGCGCGATAGCCACGCTGCTGGTGCAAAAGGGTACGCTGCACGTTGGCGATCTCGTTCTCGCCGGGTCCGTTCAGGGTCGCCTCAAAGCACTATTTGACGATAATGGTCAACGAGTCACAGATGCGCCGCCGTCGTTCCCGGTCGAAGTACTCGGCCTGAACGGCGTCCCCGCCGCCGGCGACCGCTTCCAGGTGGTCTCAGACGAAAGAACCGCGCGGGCCATGATCGAGGCGGCGCTGGGTGCGGGTCAGCGCGATGGTGAAGGCGAGCTGTCGCTTGACGCCGTCTTTGCCCGCATCCGCTCCGGCGCGATCAAGGAGCTCAACCTGATCGTCAAAGCTGACGTGCAGGGCAGTGTCGAACCGATCGTCAACTCGCTCGAGAAGCTGGGTGAGCAGGGCGAAACGCGCGTCAAGGTCATCAATTCTGGTCTGGGCAACGTCAACATCACCAACATCAACTTGGCTGTGGCCTCGAAGGCGCTGATCATCGCGTTCAACGTCAAGACCGAGGACGAGGCGCGGCGCGTGGCCGAGCTGCAGGGTGTAACGATCCGCGAGTACAACGTCATCTACACCCTCATCGAGGACATCGAGCAGATGCTCACGGGGATGCTCGAACCGCGCTTCCATGAGGTGATCCACGGCCATGCCCAGGTGCGTCAGATCTTCAAGGCGGGCCGCCGGACCATCGCCGGCTGCATCGTCGCCGACGGGGTGATCCATCGCCGCGACCGCGTTCGTGTCCGGCGCGGCAACGAGCAGATTTGGGAAGGCAATATCGGCTCGCTAAGGCGGGTCAAGGACGACGTCAACGAAGTTCGCGAGGGCTTCGAGTGCGGCATCTTGCTCGACGGCTTCGACGATCTGGCCGAGGGCGACATCATGGAAATGTTCTCCAGCGAGCGCGTCTGAATGAGCAGTCAGCCGTCAGCAGTCAGCCCTCAGTATTCATGGGGTGAATTGGCTCGGTTGCTGATGGCTGATAGCTGATTGCTGAAAGCTACCAATGCCGTCACGCCGCATCGAACGAATCAACCACCTGCTGCGTCAGGAGATCGCCGAGCTCCTGACGCGTGAGGTCAAAGACGCCACACTCGCGAGCGCGCTGATCTCGATCACCGAGGTCGAGACGTCGCCCGATCTCCGCT
>DASXRR010000400.1:0-20841 GCA_036506475.1 Chloroflexota bacterium | reverse complement strand
TGTTTGTCGCGTCGACGATACGTCTCGTCGATCGCGCGGCGCATCGACTCGGTGACCTTGTCCCCGTACATGATCACCCGGCCGTCGACATGGCGGGCAGCCCGCCCGATCGTCTGAATGAGCGAGCTATTGGAGCGCAGGTAGCCCTCTTTGTCGGCATCGAGGATGGCCACCAGCGACACCTCGGGCAAGTCGAGCCCTTCTCTGAGCAGGTTGATGCCGACCACGACGTCGTACACGCCCAGGCGCAGGTCGCGCAGGATCTCGACCCGCTCGAGGGTATCCACTTCGGAATGCAGGTAGTGGACCTTGACGTTTGCCTCGCGCAGGAAGTCGGCCAGGTCCTCGGCCATGCGCTTGGTGAGCGTGGTGACCAGCACGCGCTCGCCTCGGCTCGTCCGCAGGCGAATCTGATCCATCAGATCGTCGATCTGGCCGCGCGTGGGCTTGACTTCGATCTCGGGGTCGAGCAAGCCGGTCGGCCTGATCAGTTGCTCGGCGCCGTAGACCTTGACGCCGTTCGCGTCGTCGGCAGCCTCGTCCGAAGCGGGCAGACCGTCAGGCGAGGCCAAACGGCGGTCCCAATCCTTGATCAGGAAAGTCGGCCGCGGCGGTCCATCGGGACTGGTTCGTGAGACGGTGAGCTCGTACGGGCCGGGTGTAGCAGAGACGTAGATGGTCTGACCCAGGCGGTCTTCGTACTCGGGAAACATCAGCGGCCGGTTATCGAGCGCGCTGGGTAGTCGAAAGCCGAACTCGACCAGGACCTCTTTGCGCGCGCGATCGCCGTTGTACATGCCGCGCACTTGCGGAATGGTCATGTGCGACTCGTCGACGAAGCACACGAAGTCGTCCGGGAAGTAGTCGAGCAGCGTCCAGGGCGTGCTGCCAGCTTCGCGTCGGGACAGGTGGCGCGAGTAGTTCTCGACACCCGAACAGGAGCCGGTGTGCTCGAGCATTTCCAGGTCGTACTGGGTGCGTTGGCGCAGACGCTGCGCCTCGAGCAGCTTGTCCTGCTCTTCGAAGATTTTGACCTGCTCTTCCATCTCGGCTTCGATGTCGTGCAGCGCAGCTTCGAGCTTCTGGCGACTCGTGACGAAGTAGCGCGCCGGGTAGATCTCGACGCTCTGGCGGTCGGCCAGGACCTCGCCGGTCAGCGGATCGACTTCCGTGATCCGCTCGAGCTCGTCGCCCCAGAAGGAGACACGCATGACTATCTCCTGGGCGGACGGATGGACTTCGAGCGTGTCGCCGCGCACGCGGAATTTGCCCGCGGACAGGTCGTAGTCGTTGCGCTCGTAATAGATGTCGGTCAGGCGGCGCAGGATCTTGTCGCGCTTGTAGACCTCGCCAACGCGCAGGCTGACGCTGTTCTGGCCGTATTCCTCGGGATCACCCAGACCATAGATGCAGCTCACGCTGGCCACGACGAGCACGTCGCGCCGCGTCAGCAGCGACTGCATGGCCGAGTGGCGCAGGCGTTCGATGTCGTCGTTGACCAGGGTGTCTTTTTCGATATAGGTGTCGGTGCGTGGGATGTAGGCCTCGGGCTGGTAGTAGTCGTAGTACGAAACGAAGTACTCGACCGCGTTGCCCGGGAAGAACTCCTTGAACTCGGATGCCAGCTGCGCCGCGAGCGTTTTGTTGTGGGCCATGACCAGCGTCGGGCGCTGGATCTGCTGGACCACGTTGGCCATCGTGAAAGTGTTGTGGACGAATAACCCGCCGTTTCCAGCCAGAAACGTCTCGGTGTCCGTCACTGAGAAGTCATAGACGTAGCGCTCACCCGGGATGGAAACAACGGACTGCACTGGTGTCCAGAAGAGGTGCAGGAGTGCGTCCAGATCCCTGACCTCTTCGACTGCTACCTGATCCTGACGTTCGGTGGCGATTCTGGCGAGATGACTGAGCAGACGGCTAGCAAGCCCGATCGATGGCTTGCGCGTTCCCGCTTCAATCATCGCCAGCGCCGCGCGGCTGCACGGCAGGCTGGCGGCTAGCGCGGCCTGTGATACGGCCAGGCGCAGACGAAGGCTCCGAATCGCCGGCCCATTGAACGGCACCACATCGACGTTGGTATTCGCGCTTGGTCGAGTGATCCCAGCGAGTCGGTCGCTCTTGCGCTGAAGCTGGAAGCCAATGTGTTGTCTGAAGCGCTGGAGGAATGGCTGGCCGTCAATGGAGACCTGCCAATAGGTCCGTCGCTCCGCCCTGCCGGGCACGCGCATCGCCCGTCGGCGCGTGCGCGCCAGGATGCCGAAACGTAGGAGGGCGTAGTTAAGGTCGGACGCGAGTTGCTCGCTCGCCGTCACGCATCGGACGCTCACGCCATGCACGCCGCCAGCGGCGGTGAAATAGCCGCGCAGCAGTTCCGCGAGCGACGCATTAGATAATTGTGTCCAGAACGCAGGCAGGCGCTTTGATTGCGCATCGCGCCCACACCACCGCGTGAGCAGACAACTCCACAGGCTGGAGTGGATCTGATAGTCGTACGTCCCTTGCCGATGGCGGAAGCGCAGACCAAGTTCGTCGACGGCCTCGAGGATGTCGGACGTCACTTGGCCATCGGCCGACGACAGCACGACATAGCGATCTTCGGCGTGGCCTTCGGCGATGTAATAGCCGAGAAACCGCAACACCGAGGGCGAAAGCGGGAGGCGCGCCGGCGATACGAAGGTTCGCTTGATCGTGTCGAATGCGGCGCCCTCGGCCGGCGTCGGCGCGACCGCTACGAGTGGGTTGTAGACGTCGAGCGAAACGCGCTCATTCTTATGCAGGCGAGCATGGACTTTGGGCGGCGAGAGCCACGGCCGAAGTGCGGGCCGATGCACTGACCAAGTCGCCCCAAAGGCGGGCATGCTGGCCAAGATGCGATCAGCAGGCTCGACGTGCGCTTCGACGTCGATACCGGTGATCGGCTCTGCCGGCTCAGGTAGTTCCCGCGGCAAGGGCAAGTAGTCCGTTGGCCGCAGGTCGTCCGTCCTCAACAGTTGCAGCCGGCCGTCACGCAGCGCGAAGAAGTTGTGATCGCCCGTCACGGTGATAGTGCGGCCACACGCCGTCGTCACCCTCGACAGCACGAGCGGCGACTCGTGACGCACGAATTGCCGCACAGATCGCCATTCGGCCTGACCAGTTCGCGGATCGAAGCTAAATGCCTCGGTTGGCTGGTCGTCTGGGCGCGGCTCCAGAATCTCGGTGTCGCCGGTGTGCTCGATCTGGCTCACGTGGCGGGTCATGTGCGCGTCGATGAACGATCCGATTTCGACACACGAAATATGGCCGCCCGTCCGCAGGAGGACCTGACTGCTGCCCACGACACTCTTGCCCGAGCCGGTGACGCCGAGCAGCGTCTGATGCTTCAGCCCCTGGCCAATGCCATTGCCAAGCTCCTCAATGGCGAGCGGTTGATCGCCCGTAGGTTTGAAGTCAGAAACGAGCTGGAATTCAGACATGGCACGGCCCCGACCCGTAGAACGCGCGTTCGGACCGGGAGTATAGCAGCCTGTCCGCGTGGAAATCGGCGATTACTCGAGGTGGTCGTCGAGCGATGCGCCGGCGGTCGTGGCGTCACGCCGTAGCACCGACAGCGCAGCGGCGTCGCCGCGCAGCGTCCAGCGCAGGAAGTCGGTGGTGACGCTCGAGACGACCTCGGCGGCGGAGGACTCGCCACCGAGATAGGCCGGGATGTGGCCGGCGCCGGGCAGGGTCAGGAAGGCTTTGGGCCACGCGACACGGGTGTACGCGGCCCGGCCGAGCTCGATCGACACGACCTGATCCGCATCGCCGTGCACGAACAAGAGTGGTGCAGGCTGGCCGCTCATGGGTTGGTCGCGGAACCCGACTGCGTCGCCGGCCATGACGATGCCGGCGCGCAGGCGCGGGTCACGGCAACAGGCGGTGAACAGGCCGTACGTGGTCAGCGCACCTTCAGAGTGCCCGGCCGCGGCGACGTGGTTGGCATCCAACCGCCCGTGGAGCGCATCGCCGGGCTGCTGGGCCTGATCGAGCAGCGCCGAGAGCGCAAAGCTGGCGTCGGCGGGCTGATTGCGCAGGTCAGTGGCGACGATGTCGGCTGCATCACGATTGGTGAACGGATAGGCCGGCGCAACGACGACCAGGCCACTACGCACCCACGCACCGATCAGCGCGTGGTAATCGTCAGGTGTGCCGCGCAGGCCATGGCTGAACACGAGCACGGGCAGCGGCAGGGCGCCGGCTGGCTCGGGGTAGGAGACCCGCACCGTGAAGGACCGCCCTCGGCTGGCGTCGGTCACGGCCAGCGTGCGCGTCCCAACGCCGGAGGGATCCTGACGGATGGCGGGGACAACGGGGCCAACACGTGGCGGATCGGGCCGGACGACGCGGCAGCCCGAGGCGACTAGAGCCAGCCAGACCAGGAGCAGCAGCGCGGCAGGCCGCTTCATGGTATAGACACGCGCCACGAAGGATGGGCGTTGCACGGTCCGCACCTATAATTCGGGTCTTCACGAACGATGGGCGCATTTCATATCTGGACCATTGGCTGCCAGATGAACGTGGCCGACTCGCGGCGACTGGCCGAGAGCCTCGAACGATACGGCTTGCAATCGGCGGCGTCACCGGCCGAGGCCGACGTGGTCGTGCTGTACTCGTGCGTCGTCCGCCAGACCGCGGAAGACCGGGTGCATGGCCAACTTCACGCGCTGCAGCAACTCAAAGACCAGAAGCCCGGGCTCAAGGTGGTCGTCGCCGGCTGTGTCAGCGACATCCCCGATTGGCGCAAGCGCTACCCGTTCGTCGATCTGATCGCCGAACCTGGCCAGGATCTCACCGTACGCGACCGGCTGATCGACTTGCTCGATCTGTCGGAGCGCTACCGCTTCGACCCCGAACAGGCAGTGCGCATCCCCGGCATCTCCGAAGGCGTCACCATTCACCAGGGCTGCAATCGCCACTGCACGTACTGCATCGTGCCGGCCACGCGCGGCGGCGAGCGCAGCCGCCCAGTACAGGTGGTCGTCGACGAAGTCTCGAAGCTCGTCGAGCGCGGCACGCGCGAGGTGGTGCTGCTGAGCCAGATCGTCGAGCGCTACGGGCGCGACCTCCAGCCACGGTCGCGCTTGAGTGACCTGCTGCGCACGCTCGACCAGGACGTGCCGCGGCTCGAGCGCATTCGCTTTTTGACCAGTTACCCCGGCGACTTCGGGCGCGATCTGATCGACGCGATCGCCGACCTACCGCGGGTCTGTGAAGACGTCAATCTGCCGATCCAGGCGGGCGACGACGAAACGCTGGGGCGTATGCGGCGCGGCTATGTGGTCGACCACTACCGGCAGTTGATCGGTCGGCTGCGCGAGCGGATGCCCACTATTGGACTGTCGACCGACGTCATCGTCGGCTTCCCAGGCGAGACTGATACCCAGTTCGAGCACACGCTGGACATGCTCGACGAGTTCCGTTTCGACGTGGTCCACGTGGCGATGTACTCGCCACGGCCAGGCACCGTGGCCGCGCTGGACATGGTCGACGACGTCCCGCGCGAGGAGAAGCGGCGCCGTTTGCACGCCGTCGAGGACCTGCAGAAGCGCATCGCCTCCGAGATCAACGGGCGGTATCAAGGGCGCGTCGTCGACGTGCTGGTCGAAGGCACCGCCAAGGGCCGCTGGTACGGGCGGACGCGGACCAACAAACTCGTCCACTTCGAGGATGCGCGACCAATCGCGGGCGAGGTGGTCGACGTCGAAATTACGTCGACGGAGCCGTGGTACCTCGAGGGCCGCGTCGCAGCGCCAGTCCTGGCATAGCCATCCGCCACGCGACGATCACCGACGCGAGCGCCAGGCAGGACCAGGCGACAGCGGTCGGAATGCGTGCGTCGCCACCGACCCGAGCTACGAACACGGCGCTGCACAGCGCGAACACCCACACTACGAGCGCCGGCCAGGCGCGCGTGGCCATCACGGCGCATCCGACGACGAGTGGGAAGATAGCCTCCTCCATGCGCTCGGGCGAGCCGACGAACGGCAGCGCCACTGCCGCCAGCAGGTACACCAGACCAGCGCGCCGGACGTACGCTGGCAGGGCGCGGAAGCCGATCGGCACGAGCAGCCACAGCGCGCCGTAACTGGCGACGACCAGATACACCGCGCGCAGCGGACCGAGCGAGCCGAGGCCGTCGCGCACCCACTTCAGAACGTAGGCGGTGGCGTCGGTGCCTGAGCCCGGGACAACCAGCGTCAGCGCAACGACTACGACGACCGCGGGTGCGACTACCGCCAGAGCCTGCCACACGCGGTGGCGATCCCAGGCGGCGACCGCCGCGGCAACGGCTGCCAGGACGACTACCTCTTTGGCCAGCACGCCAATGCCGCCCAGTATCGCCGCATGCAGCCACAGGCGACGCACCGTGCACAGCCAGATGGCCGCGACGAACACCCAGGCCAGTGGATCGACCAGCGCGTACTCGCGCATGTTGGGCGCGACGACCCAGGTGCCGAACAGGAGTGGTATGGCCACGAACGCTCTGGAATGCGAGCCGAGGAGGTCGCTCGCGGCGCGCCACGTGAGAAGCGCCGTTGCGCTGAGCGACACAACGGTCAGGACGAAAAACCCGTTCAGTGGATCGAGCGGCAGCGCGCGCACGATAGCCGGCCCGAGCAACCTGCGCTCGTGCCAGGTCGATGCGCCGTGCTGGAGACCGTTGCGCACGAACTCGACGTAGCTGGCGCCGTCGCCCGTGAGCGGCGCCGCGGGGATGAGCAACACCAGTGCCGCTAGCCCAATGGCGATCGTTCCCAGGGCGGCGATCCAAGGTCGTGCCGTCAGCATCGTGAGCTTCGTAACCGGCTCGTACGCACGTTGTCAACAAGATTGGCACACAGATTGCCTGCGCTGGGTGAAGGTTCGTAACCGCTGAGGGGATTACCGGCCATGTGGACGAAGTTATTGCTGCCACTTGTTGCGACTGCGCTCACTGGGTGCACACTTGCCCCGCCGACCGCCACCCAGGCGCCGCCGCGTACACAAGGCGCGCAGCCGCTCAGTGCGCGCGTCATCGCCGTCGGCATTCCGGGCGCCGGCGCAGTCAGTCCAGTCGGCCAGTTCCGCGCGGGCGGGCCAATCCACGACAAGCCCACCTTCGCCGCGTACACCGAGCCCGGCAAAGTACTCGACGCGGGGCGCATTCTCGTGACCAGCACAGCCAACTTCGGGCTGCCACGCGCCCGTGAGGACCAGGCCGCGGGCGCAGTGCTGTCGATCGATCCGCGCGGCAGCGATGCGCTGATCATCCCGCCGACCTTCGCCGCAAGCGGCGGGCAGGCCAGCGCACTCGCGGGTCGTGTGCAATTGTTCACGGCGCAGAACGCCGCCTTTGTGAACGGACTGACGAAGCCTGGCGCGGCAACCGCCGATCAGCCGGCGGTCAGCAGCCCGCTCAGCATCTCGATCAATAACGCGTTTGGCCGCATCTGGTTCGCGAATGCACCCCTGGGCATGGCCGGCGTCGGCACCGAGACCATCATCGATCCCGACGGGCGACCGTTGGCCGACGCGCCCAGTGACAGGGCCGGCGGTGTCTTCGCCGGCAGCATGACCAATCGAGACGAGCAGCGCCTGCCAGGAGCCCTGACCAGCGGCGGCGTCGGCAACGCGTTGCTGGGTCGATCGCCGGATGGCAGTACCAAGGCGGTCTTCGCGGTGGTCACCGCCGACGGCGGCGTGGTCCAGGTCCATAGTCAGAAGGGCCTCGACGGGCTTGCGCCGGCGGGGACCATCCATGCCGTGTCAAGCCGCGCGGGCATGGTCTTCAACTGGACGCCAGATCGCACCCTGTTCATCGCCGATCCAACGGCCAACAGTGTCGTGGCGTTGAACATCACCGATGACGGCGCGGTCTTCCGCGGCGAAGGCGTGCGACGTATCGAGGCCCCTGAGCTGATGATGCCCGTCGACGTGGCCGCGGCTATTCCCGAGGGTGCTAATCCCGATTTCTCCAGTAACACGACGCTCGCCGGCGGCTCGGACATGTACGTGGCCAATCGGGCGAACGGCACGGTCGTGCGCATGCGCCAGGACGGCAAGGTGGTCGCCGTCCGCACGATCCAGGTACCTGGCCTGGGCGATCTGGGCGCGGATCGCCTGAATGGCATCGCGGTCGCGCCCGACGCGAGCCGCTTGTGGCTAACAGTTAGTACCGGCCTGCCCGGCTATACGGACACGGTCGGCGCCGTGCTCGAGGTGCCAGCTTTCAACGGTGCGGGCACGCCCTGAGCTCGACCCGCGGCCGCAACTTGGGCCGCGGTCGCGCGTTCTGCTCGTTCTGGTGATGGCAGCGTCGCTGCTGCTCATGCTGCTCGGCAACGCGGCGGGCGCGGCCGGCGCGGGGCAACGCGGCGCGGCCCTGTTCAGTACGACCTTCGCTCCGAGCCAGGGGCTCGGCCCGCTGTTCAACAACACGTCCTGCCTGGGCTGCCACAACGCGCCCTCACCCGGCGGCACTGGGCCGGCTGGACTGGCCACGGTTCTGCGCGTCGGGCGCATCGATGCGACCAGGTTCGACCCCATGGTCGGCGCTGGCGGACCTGTCGGGCGGGCACATTCCGTGGCCGAGTTCGGTGACAGCTGCGGGCTCATGCCAGGTGTCCCCTCCGGGGCGAACGTCACCTCGGTGCGCAATGCGCTGCAGCTCTACGGCGCCGGCGAGATTGACTCGATCCCGGACGCGGCCATCTTGGCGCTGGCCGAGGGGCAATCAGGCCGCCCGAACATCGTCAATGGACGCGTCGGACGGTTTGGTTGGAAGGCTGACACGCCCAGCTTGCGCCAATTCGTCGGCGATGCCTTTCGCAACGAGCTCGGCCTGACCAACCCTATCGCGCCAGCCGACCTGGTCGGTGGGTGCGACAGTGGTCAGGTCGACGTCGACGAGAGCGTCGTCGACGCGGTGACGACGTTTATCGGCGAATTGCCGCGGCCGCCCGCAACGGCGGGCGATGCGACGGTGTTCGAAGCAACCGGCTGTGGCGCCTGCCACGTCGCGCGCGTGGCCGGCGTGCCCCTGTACTCGGATCTGCTGATCCACGACATGGGCCGCGCCCTGGACGATGGCGTCACTCAGGCCGAGGCGCAGGGTGAGGATTGGCGAACCACGCCGCTGTGGGGACTTCATCAACGTGCCCGATTTCTTCACGACGGCCGCGCGCGGACGGTCGAAGCGGCTATCCTGGCACACGGCGGTGAAGCAGAAGCGGCGGTTCAGCGATTCCGCGCGCTGTCCGCGACCAATCGAAGTGCGCTCATGGCGTTTCTTGCATCGCTCTAGTCATCAACCCGCACCATACGCATCGGCATGATTGGCAATCTTCGCCCGGCCGCGGACGCGGAGATCGAGCGACTGCTGGCCAACCCGGACGAGATCACCCGCTTCCTGTATGGCGGCGGGTCGGCTGTACGTGAGCGGGTCACGCTCGGCAAGGCCTGGCACGCGATTCACTTCGGTCTGACGGGGTCACGACTGGGTGGCGACGCGCCGCTGAACTTCCTGGTAGCCGAGGGCACGCCGGTCGGCACAGTCGACGTGGGCTATGGTCCGGCGCGCGTGCTGACCAGTGCGCAGGTGCGGTCTTTGGCCGACTCGCTGGCGGCTGTGGACGCCGAGCAGCTCGGCCGGCGCCTGGAGCCGAGCACACTCGACGCGCACGCGATCTATCCCGGCGACTGGGGCCGCAACGGGCACGACGTCGGCACCGTAGCCGAGACCTACCGCGACATGCGCGCGTTGATCTTGCGCCTGTCTGAGGCAGGCCTCGGACTGGTGCTCTACATCAACTAGGGCTGCCCGACTGCGCTAGGAACAGCATCATCCGTGTCGAGCCAGATCGTGAACGGTCCGTCGTTGACCAGGCTGACCTGCATATGTGCGCCAAAGCGGCCCTGCTCGACCCTCAGGCCACGAGTGCGCAGTGACTGCGCGAAGGAGTCGACGAGCGCGTTGGCTGCATCAGGCGGGGCGGCGTTGGTAAAGCCAGGCCGCCGCCCGCGCGTCGTATCGGCGTAGAGCGTGAACTGACTGACGACGAGGACCGCGCCACCGACGTCGCCGATCGACAGGTTGGTTTTGCCCTGCGCGTCCTCGAAGCAGCGCAAGCCGGCTACTTTGTCAGCCAGCGCCTCGGCTCGTCGTGGTGTGTCGCCGTGGCCCACGCCGAGCAGGACCACCCAGCCCAGTCCAATTTCGCCGACAGTCTGCCCGTCAACGTGGACGTGCGCCTCAGTGACGCGCTGCAGGAGCACCCGCATGCCTGGCAGGCTACGCGATCACCGAGCTAGAGCATGCGTCCGCGGAGCTGGTCGAGTGTCGGGACGGTCTCGTTGGTCTGTTTTTCGAAGGCGGTGACCATGTCGAGCAGGCTCTGGCCCAGGCTTTTGGCCACGGACAGGGGCAGGCTGACGACGGCGACAGAACGACCGTTGGTCTGCAGCACGAGGTACGAATCGGCGACATTGAGGCCGTTGACGAAGCCGTTGGCATAGAGCAACGGCGCCTCGGCGAAGGCGCTGGCCACGATCTCTTGCAATTGCTGCTTCGAGTCGCCAGTGTCGTTGGTCGCGGGCGGCGGCGCATCCGTCATGGTGGTGTGGCTCCTCGGAGTCAACTCAATAATCAGCGGAGTGCGGGCACTTCGAAGCCGTGCGGCGCCGCGGCCTTGTTCAATGCGGCCCGGACCGAGGCCGCGAAGTCTTCACCAGGCTCGATGCGCCGCAGTACATGGATCAGCGACACAGAGGTCATGGCCACCACGGTGTAGGTGGACAGGAGCTCGTCCGCGGCGGCTTCGCGCGGACCACCCAGGCGGAGTTTGCCGATTCGCGCCGCGGTCCGAATCACGACTTCCTCGGAATGCGACTCCGGAGAACCGCCCACGAAAATGAAATCTGGTAGCCCGTCTGAATTCTTCAAAGCGCCATCGGCGAAGGCCGCGCGGACCTTGGCCTTGTCGCGATCCGCGTCGATATAACGGTAGCCCTCCGATTCGAAAATGAGAAAGTGGCTGCGCGACTCCCACACGGCACAGCTCAGCTGCTCGCCGTCGGGCAGCACAGCCAGCAATCCGTCCATGACCAACTCGGCGTCTTCACCGCCTTCGAGGTCGAGGCGCACCTCCGGATCGCCGTCCAGATCGACCAGGTCGCCGTTGGGCAGTTGGCGCCAGTGACTCAGCGTGACCTCGCCGACAGCGTCGCGCTGGGCGAGCTCGACGTGCCAGACGTGATTCAGAACCAATCGAAGACCTTCTGGGCGATGTTCGAACCGCCGATGTAGCCACCGACACCGCCGGCGACGCCACCGACGAAGCCGCCGATCGCGGTCCCGGGGCCGGGGAAGATCGAGCCGATCGCCGCGCCGGCCAACGCACCACCTTCTGCACCCGCCCAGGCACCGGCCCAGCCGCCGGCGACGCGCGTGATTTCCCTGGGTTTGTTCTCCGCTGTGGCGATCGAGTACGCGTCCAGTCCGGCGCCAACCACGAACAACCCGCGGGATACACCTTTGATGACGGTCGCACCTCCGAAGCGGCCCGCGACGTTGCCTTTCGGCAGCCCGTTGTTCGTCAGTAGCTGATGGTCGTGCGTGATCTCGTTGCCGAATGCGGAAAAGAGGGGCATGGTGCCCGACTTGCCCTGGGCGCCGTCGACGTTCCAGTGGAAGAAGTTTTCGCCGCTGGGCACGTTGACCAATTGGCCGCTGGTTGTGAAGCCCTTGGGTATCGGACCGTAGTCGAAGCGCAGGCTCGGCTTGGGCAGATTGCGCGGCGCGCGGCCGAACAAGCCCGCGCGCGGATGAATGGAAAAGGTCGTGTCGGTACCGGAGCCGCCGATGTACAGCCACAGGCGCTTGCCTGCGCCTGTGTACCCGCCTGGCACGATGCCGCCGCGACCGAAGATCGGGACTCTCGTGCCCAGCGAGAAGGCGCCGCCGACGAAGAGACTGGTCAACCACGGTGCGATGGGCTGGTCGGCCGATGGTCCGATGAGATTGCCTGCATCGTCGAATGCTCCGGCAAAGAGGCCATCGCCGTCACCGTAGTCCCAGGTCGCACCGCCGCGGAACAGATTGGCGGCGTCTGCTTCGCTCTGTTGCAGTCCTTGCTTGACCGCCAGGGTCGTCGACGTGGCGGCGATCATCGCATCCGTCAGTCGCTTCAGGGCGGGAAAGACCACATCCGCCATCTCGGCCAGGAACTGCTGGGCAGCGCTGCCTCGCCAGCCGCCATCGGCAAGCGCTTCGACCGCGGCATTGACGCGTTCGCGCATTTGCTCATTGCTGACGGCGAGCCGATCGAACCGCTGCGCTACGTCGTCCAGCTCCTCGTATCTGGCTTGCAGAACGGCCACAGTTCCCCCGAGGTAGGGAACATAGGGACCGACTTGGGCCGTGTCAAGCAGGGATGCGTGGCTCGCGCCGCGCGCGGGACGAGTTCTCTTCTCTATGGAGAAGTGGATGTTGAGGGTGGTGGACTGGGGGTCCTGACGTGGCGGACCATCGGTTGGCCCTGGTCGTCTGCGTAACTGTCGAGTTGGGTGAAGCCAGCGTTGCGGGCTACGGCGCGCGAGGCGATGTTGTCTAGCGCGATGTGCGCCTCTAGCGATTGTGCGGCCAGGTGGCTGAAGGCGTAGGCCGACGTGAGCCGCAGCGCGCGCGTGGCCAGGCCCTGGCGCGATGCTTTGAGAAGGTCCAATACGCGACGGCGACGACGCCGTGGTCGCCGATGCGCCGCGCAAGCTCATCGACTTCAGCCGCGAGTTGAGTCTCGGAGTCGGCTAGCGCGTGCCGATCGAGCCTGATGAGCTCGTCGGCGAGGCGCATGGCAGCTTCAGTCTTTGGACGCGCCGCTGCTGTTGGTACTGCTCGACGAGGAGGACGTTGTCGACGACGACGAAGAGCTGTCGCTACTCGAGGTTGAGGGTGTGCTCGGGGTGGAGCTCTCTGAGGAGGTCGACGGCGTCGACGATGGGCTCGGGCTTTTGGCAGAGCTCGTGCTCGAACGCGAGTCGTTGATGTACCAGCCGCTGCCTTTGAAGACGATGCCGACCGGGTGAATGATCTTGCGCAGGGTGCCGCCGCACTGCTCACACGTAGTCAGGGGCGGGTCGGAATAGCTTCGGCGCTTTTCGATAACGTCGTTACAAGCGGTACAGGTATAGGTATAGGTCGGCACAGCGGACGGGAGCTCCGCTGTGAGTGTAAACATTCGAACGTCAGAACTTCGTTAGCGAAGCAGCAGGCTACAATCGCCGCGCACCGCGATGAGTCTGCAAGGGGCGTTGGACAAGCTCGCCGTGCGCGCACCCGCGGCCGCGACAAGCCGCCAGGCGGTGCGCCGTTGGGAGATCGCCCAGGGCTACGGTTTCCTGCTCCCGGCCCTCGTGCTGCTGATGGTCTTCCACCTCGTGCCAGTGCTGTACGCGCTCTTCCTGAGCCTGTATGACGCACGCGTATTCCGCGACCTGTGGGCACCCGGCCCGTTCATCGGCCCAGGCAACTACACGCGCCTGCTGACCAATGGCGAGTTCGCCCAGAGCCTGGCCAACACGGTCTGGTATGCGGCCCTTACGGTGCCGCTGGGCCTCATCCTGGCGGTGCTGTTCGCGCAGCTGCTGAACGCGCGCATCTGGGGCCGGACGGGCTACCGAGTGACGTACTTTCTGCCCTACGTTACGTCAACTGTGGCGGCAGCGGTCATCTGGCGCTGGATCTTCCATCCGCGCGTTGGCGTGGTCAACGCCGTGCTCGAGTGGCTCGGCCTTCCGGGCCAGGCTTGGGCCGACGAGCCGCGCGGCATCTTCCAGCTCGTCGGTCAGTTCTTTGGACTGCCCATCGAAGGGCTACTCGTCGGGCCGAGCCTGGCCCTGGTCACCGTCGCGCTGGTCTCGGTGTGGTACTCGGTCGGCTTCAACACGGTCATCGCGCTGGCCGGTCTGACCACGATTCCCGTCGAGCTCTACGATGCGGCGCGCATTGACGGGGCCAGTCGCTGGCACCTGTTCCGCCACATAACCCTGCCGCTGCTCACGCCGACGCTGCTGTTCTTGCTCGTGGTCGAGACCATCCGCTCGTTCCAGTCGTTCGACTTCTTCTATCAGATGATGCAGGCGCTGCCTGTGCCCACGGCCAAGGTGGTCACGATCTACCTCTATCAACAGGGCTTCAGGTCGTTCAACCTGGGCTACGCGGCGGCAATCGGCATCGTGTTGTTCGTGATCATCTTCGTGCTGACGCTGATCCAGTTCCGCGCCACGCGCGACCGCGTGGTGTACGCCGACTGATGGCCACACTTGCTCTTGAGCGCCCGCGGTCGCGTGGCATCCCATGGTCGCTTGTCGTGCGCCATGGCGTGTTGCTCGGCTTTGGTCTCGTCATGGCCTTTCCGTTCGTGTGGATGCTGTTGACGTCGTTCAAGCCGTTCGAGGAGACATTGCGCACGCCGCCGACCATCCTGCCGCTGACCTGGCGGCCCGAAAACTACGCCGAGGCGTGGCGCGGCGCGAACTTCCCGCGCTACTTCTTGAACAGCGCGTTCATCTCTTTGGCGACGGTGATTGGCACGTTGATCACATCGGTGCTGGCGGGGTACGCCTTTGCGCGCATCCGCGTGCCCGGGCGCGAGCTGCTGTTCCTGGTCTTCCTGGGCACGATGATGATCCCGCACGAGGTCACGCTCATCCCCAACTTCGTCATCATGCGCTACTTGCCGTGTCCGCTACCGATTGACACGTTATGCAATCCGCGCGGCGGCTGGTTCGACACGTTCACGGCGATCACCGTGCCGTGGTGGGTAAGCGTGTTTTCGATCTTCCTGCTGCGCCAGTTCTTCTTAGGCATCCCGAACGAGCTGTGGGAGGCCAGTCAGCTCGACGGGGCGAGCCATCCGGGCTATCTGTGGCGGGTGGTCGTGCCGCTGTCGTCGCCGGCCTTGCTGACCGTGGCGCTGTATACGTTTGTACAGAGCTGGAAGAGTTTTCTGTGGCCGCTGATCATGACCAGTCGCGCTGACATTCGACCTTTGCAGGTTGGCCTGTCGACCTTTGCCCTCGAGGCGGGAACGTACTTCCACTTGCTCATGGCCGCCTCGACGTTCACCATCGCACCAGTGGTGGTGCTGTTCATCCTGGTTCAGCGGCACTTCCTGGAGAGCATTGCGCGTAGTGGCCTCAAGGGCTAATGCATTCCGCCTGACGGCGGTCGCCCGGGGTTTGCGGCTACGCGCCCGCGGGCGCTGGCCGCGGACGATGCTGCCCATGCGGCCGGGGGACTGGCGTGAGGTGATGATCGATTGCAAGGAGGGACGTTGGATGCTCATGCATGTCGTGCGAATCACGATCCTCTTGGGATTGCTGGCGGGCTGCGGGGCGCCGGCGCCTCAGGCCTCGGCGCCTACGGCGGCGCCGGCCGCGGCGACAGGCGTGGCAGGTGCAAGTGCCACGGTAGCGGCGGCGGCACCGACCGTAGCGGCCGTTGCGCCGACCGTGGCGGCGGCCGCCAAGCCCGCGGCGACGGCCATCGCGCAGGCGGCGCCGACCATAGCTGCCGCGATCGGCACCGCGGTGCCGAAGGTCGTGGCCAGCACTGCGCCGGTGACGATCACCTTCTGGCACGGCATGAACGGCACCGAGCCAGGCACGCAAGGCGGCACGCTGCGCCAGCTGGTCGATCAATACAAGCAGGTCGCACCCAACGTCACCATCAACCTCGACTTCACGCCCTACACGGCCAACGAGCTGCAAAACAAAGTCACCGCTTCGATCGCCGCGAACAACATGCCCGACATGGTCCAGGCGTTCGAATCGGACGTCGCGGCCTGGTACAAGCCGGGCGCCATCGTTCCGCTCGACGACTTCCTCAAGCAGTCGTTCACGCAAGCTGACCTCGACGATCTGCAGAAAGCATTGCTCGACTCGGGACGCTTCCCGCAGTATGAAAATCGGCAGCTTTCCTTCCCGTTCAATCGCAGCATTTACGTGCTCTACTACAACAAACCTGAGCTGACCAAAGCGGGCTTCCCCGATGGTCCGAAGACGTGGGACGATGTGGACGCCGCGTGCGAGAAGATCGTCGCTGGCGGTATGCCTTGTTACGCAGTCCAGCCGTCGTCGGACTCATTTGTGCCGATTGTGTGGGGCCGCGGCGGTGACGTCATCAGCAAAGACTTCAAGAAAGCCACGTTCAATGGTCCCGAGGGCGTGGCTGCTTTGACGTATGACGTGAACAACATCAAGGCCAAGAAGGCCTACGTCAGTAAAGGCTTCGATTGGCAGAACGACTTCGGGTCGAAGAAAGTCGCCATGTCGCCGGTGACGACGATCGCCGGCGACCCGTTCATCGCCAAGGCGGTCAACGATGCGTTCGAGATTGGTATTGCGCCGGTACCTGTCGCCACGGGCAAGCAAGTGAAGTCGCTCTTCTCGGGGACGAACCTGGCGATCATGAAAAGCTCGCCCGAGAAGGAGCAGGCAGCGTGGAACTTCATCAAGTGGCTGACCGACACTAAGCAGAGCGCCTACTGGAGCGTTCAGACCAGCTACTTGCCCGTGCGCAAATCAGCCATGAACGAGCAGATTCTGAAGGACTACATTGCCAAGACGCCGCGCTTGAAGGTTGCCCTGGACATGATTCCCACCGGCGCCGCGGGCATCTCCGTGGCCGGCTGGGCGGACGCGCGGACCTACCTGATGGACGCCATCAGCTCTGCCACCGCGCTGGTGGCTGAACCGAAGGCGGCGCTGGACGACGCCGCCCGGAAGTCGGACGAGGCGCTCGCCCGGGACTGAGCATCTTATTGTCATCCTGAGGCGAGGAACGAGCACGAAGGATCCGCACCTGTGGACGCCTGGGCAAGCGGATCCTTCGCAGGCTCAGGATGACAATCGGGACTAAGCGCAGCGAAGAGCCTGTCCTCGAGCGAAGCGAAGGCATCCGCGAGCACACACGTTTCAGCAAGCGGATCCTTCGCAGGCTCAGGATGACAATCGGGGCTCAGGATGACAATCGGGGCTCAGGATGACAATTGGGGCGTTTATGGCCGCGGGGTCGGCCGGGGCGTGGCTGCGCGCGTCGGCGGCGGGGTCGGTCCAGGTGTCGCGGGTCGGGTGGGCGCGACCGTCGGCGAAGGGGCGAGGGTGGGCGTGGGCGTGGCCGGCGGAGACAGGGTCAGGATCAGCGGCGCGGACTCCTGGGCGTTGCCGAAGCTGTCGAAGGCGCGCAGGCGCACGCGCCAGCGGCCGGGTGGGATGCCAGCCGTCTCCCAGACGCCGAGCAGGCCGTGGTCGACGGCTTGCGTGCGTTGATCGGTGATTGGGCGCCAGTCCGTGGGATTGTCACCGGGCCCGTAGTCCAGTGTGTAATTGGCAAAGTCGTCGATGTAGGCCGAGCCGACGAACTGGATGGTCTGGCCGGCGGTCAAGTGTTCGGCCGGATTGGGCGACAGGATAGAGGCGATGCGCTCGCCCTGGTAGACGTCGCTGCAGTCTTCGGTGGGCGGATCTGGGAAGCCGTGCGTCAAGGCCCAGGCACGATAGGGCTCGGGCACCGTGGCGTAGATGGCGCTCTCGCGCGCGTTCTCGGGCACCAGCGGCGTGGCGCGTTTGCCGTTCACCTTGCACACGTCGACGCGCTGATGCCAATCGTCTGGCTTGGTGGGCAGATTCACACCCTCGGCGAAGAGGTCGGTGGTCGTGCCTTTGACCGCCAGGCCATTCTCGCGACACTCGGGCGTCGGCAGCAGCCCGGAGAGCGTGCACACCTCGGCGCGGACTACGCCCGGCGGCTGCGTGAACGGCGCCGCTGGGACGCCGTCGAGCGCGGCAACCATGAACGCGTGCCAGATCTGGCCGGCACCCGCGACGCCCAACACATCGCGCATCGGCGAGTTGTTGCTGTTGCCGACCCACACGCCCGTGACCAGGTCGGGCGTGTAACCGACCACCCATGAATCGCGGAACTCGTCGGTCGTGCCAGTCTTCACCGCCGCGGGGCGATCGGGCAGCACCAGCGGACTGTTGCGGCCATAGGTCGGGGTGCGCGCGGGATCATCGGACAGGATCGAGGTGATCTGGTACACGAGCCGTGGATCGAGCACTTCGGCACCGTTTGGCGGCGAATACGAGTACAGCACCTTGCCCGCCGAGTTGGTGACCTTCAGGATCGACGCCGGCTCGAACTGACGAAAGCCTTGTTCACGTCGCTCGGTCGGCACCGCGAAGCCGACCTGGCGTCCACCATTGGCAAAGGCGCCGTACGCAAAGGTCAGGTCGACGAGTCTGACCTCACCACCACCCAGGGTCACCGACAGGCCGTAGCGATTGGGATCGCGCAGATCCTGGATGCCGACGCGGTGCGCGGTCGCGATCATCTCGGGCACGCTGACGAACTGCAGCGCCTCAATGGCAGGAATGTTGCGCGATTGAGCGAGCGCGGCGCGCACGGACATGGGGCCGGGGAACTTGCCGTCGAAGTCGTTCGGCCGATAGCCGCCCGGGAAGGTCGTCGGAATGTCCCACATCAGCGTGGCTGGGCTCCAGCCCTTGGCGAAAGCCGTGACGTACGTGAACGGCTTGAGCGTCGAGCCTGGTTGGCGCGGCGAGAGCGCTACGTTGACCTGGCCATCGATGGTCGGATCGTCGAAGTCGACCGAGCCGAGCATCGCTACGATCTCGCCGGTCTTGGGCTGGATGGATACCAGCGCGGCATTCGTGGCGTTGCGCGCGCGGATGTCGGCGATGTGTTTGCGCGCCGCATCTTCGGCGGCGTGCTCCAGGTCCAGGTCGAGGGTAGTTGTGATTTGCAGCCCGTCGCGGAACAGCGCTTCGGTGCCGAAGCGATCCTCGGCTTGCTGGAGGACGTAGTTGACGAAGTGCGGCGCCTCGTGCGTGCCTGCACTAGCTGCTGGGATCAGGTCAACCGGCGCTTTGCCGGCCGCCGCGCGCTCCGCCTGGCTGATGGCGCCGGTGCGCACCATCTGGTCGAGCACGTACTGCTGGCGCTCCGTGGCCCCCGCCAGATTGGTATACGGGTCGTAGTACGACGGCGCCTGGGGCAGCCCTGCGAGCAATGAGGCCTGAGCAAGGGTCAGCTCCTTGGCTGGTTTGCCGAAGTAGGTCTCGGCGGCGGCTTCGATGCCGTACGCGCGATTGCCGTAGAAAATCTCGTTGACGTACATCTCGAGGATCTCGTCCTTGGAGTAGCGTCGGGTGAGCTCCATGGCCAGGAAGGCTTCTTTGATCTTGCGTTCGGCCGTCTGCTCGGGACCGAGCAAGGTGTTTTTGACCAGTTGTTGGGTGATCGTCGAGGCACCGCTCTGGGGCGTGCCGCTGCGCACCCACTGGTAGGTCGCTCTGATGACGGCGCGGACGTCGAAGCCTGGGTTGTCGTAGAACGAGGCGTCCTCGGCGGCGATGGTCGCGTCCTTGAGTGCGGCTGGGACCTGGGAGAGCGGCACGAGGATGCGCCGGCCGCCCGACGGATCGTTGATCTCCTGGAGCAGCTTGCCGTTGCGGTCGAAGATGCGCGCGGTCTGGAATAGCTGGCGGCGCGCCAGCGCGCTCGGATCGGGCAGATCGCGCGCGTAATAGGCGTAGATGCCCATGATCGCCGCGAAGGCCAGAGCGGCACAAAACACCGCCACGGCGAAGAGGGTCAGGAGCAAACGCATCAGGGATGGGAGCCGCGGCGAGCGCGGTTAAGTCTAAGCTGTCAGCGATCAGCGGTCAGCAATCAGGATGTCAACGGTCGACCGTACACCGCCGTCACTCCACGGCAAGCGGATCCTTCGCTACGCTCAGGATGACAAATGACGTTCGTGCACCCCACGGCCGACGTATCCCCTGAAGCAGCAATTGGCTCGGGCACGCGCATCTGGCGCAACGCGCATGTGCGCGAGGGGGCGGTCATCGGGGCCGAGTGCATCATAGGGGCGGGTGTGTACGTGGGTGCGGGCGTGCGACTGGGCGACCGCTGCAAGGTGCAGAACAATGCGCTGCTGTACGAAGGGCTGGAGCTCGAAGGCGGGGTGTTCGTCGGGCCAGCAGTGTGCTTTACCAACGACTTCCTGCCCAGAGCAGTCAATCCTGACCTGTCGCTGAAGACGGCGGAGGATTGGGAGGTCGGCCGCACGCTGGTCCGCCAGGGCGCATCGGTAGGTGCACAAACTGTCGTGATCACGGGCGTCACGATCGGGCGGTGGGCATTGGTCGGCGCAGGTAGCGTCGTCACCAAAGACGTGCCCGATCACGCGCTGGTCTATGGCCAGCCCGCGCGGCTCCAGGGTTGGGTGTGCAAGTGCGCCCGCCGACTGGAGATGCGCGGCAGCGACGGCTGGTGCGCGACCTGTCACGAGCTAGTCAGGCTACCGACGTAGCGGCCCTCGGCGAACTCCTCCATGATCATGACCGGCGGAAACACCTCCAGGCCGGTGCGCTCGTACCAGCGGCGCATGCCATCGGGGTCTTTGAGCAGGGCTTCAGCGCCTTCGCGCGAGGCAAACTCGGCGACCATCATCACCTCGTTCGGATCGTCCACCGAGCGATACACCCAGCGACGGAGCAGGCCATACTTGGCGTGGCGCTCGCGCGCCTGTGCATCAGACTCATTCAAATTCGACAAGCTGGCAGACCACGCGTCCCAGTTGCGCACGCGGTAGCTCCAGAACATCGTCACCATGGGCTGCACGGGCTATTCGCGCACCTGCTGCGACAGGTACAGCTGATCGCCGATCTGGGCGTGCAACGTGAGCTGCGACTCGATCCAGTCGATATGGGTCTGCTCCTCGAGCAATTTCGGGGCGAGCCATTCACGCGTGCCCG
>DASXRR010000399.1:0-7990 GCA_036506475.1 Chloroflexota bacterium | reverse complement strand
CGTACCGCTCGGCCATGGAGGTCTGGGACTAACTCGGCGCTGCTCACGCCATCGCTCCGGGCAACGCGCGCCTACGGGCCCTGCTTGCGGACTCGCACCCGCCCACCGCGACAACTGGCGGCCAGACCACACGAGCGAGGTCGGCCGCGGCGCCCCGCCCAGGACAGTGCCAGACAACACATGGATTCCCTCACGCTGGCGGCGACAAAACGCAACGGCTCCGCCTCCCTCACGCTGGCGGCGACAAACGCAACGGCTCCGTCGCCGGCTCGACGCCGCGGTTACGGCCGGGCCCAGTGGGCATGGGCATCCGCAGCACCGTGCTGGTGCGCGATGTGACGGGCCGCTACCTGGAACAGCTGAGCGGCTCAGGGCACCTGCTGCTCGATATCGTCAGCGCGCCAGGCGCGGTCTCGGGCGGCGCCGAGTCGCATCGAGCAGCTGCTCATGCGCCGCCGTTAACGACAAGGCCAGTGGAATGTCGCGGCGGCTCACGGTTTTCCGTCGTTCGAACGCCGTGGCGGCCGCCCGCGGCTCGATGCGCTGCGGCGTACGCGGGCCCGAGCTGGCGTCGTTGGCCGGGCCAGGTGGGGATGCACAAGCGGCGACACGTCAGGAGAGTGCTCGTTCGTGCGACGGCTGCGAGCTGCGAGCGACGGCTGGGCGAGGCGAACGTGCCGCCCTCAGCCCTCTCCCACGCCGGCAGCTGGCTGCGCGCCTCGCCGTTCTTCAGCCGTGGGCGCCATGCCTCGACTAGCGCCGACGGAAAACGTCGCGCGGCGCTGACGTGCTAGCACCGAACGCAGCGATAGGCAGCGTCGGGTGGCTCGGAGCACGGTTGCGGTGTGGCGGCTGGGCTCGGTGGGCTTGGCACTCGAACCCGGGGGATGGCACTCGAACGCGGGGCGTGGTGTCAGAGTAGGCGGCGCGCTGCTGCGTGTGAGGCGCGCTGGCGCGACCTGAAGGCAGGCAGCTGCGACGCGCATGTGACGCGGCTATTCGCAGGCGCGACGGAACGAAAGCACTATCGTTCGAGTGGTGGACACCTTCGACGCGCTGGTGCAGCAGTTTCTGAACTCGCTCAGCGCCAAGTCGCCGCGCACCTACGCCACCTATCAAACCAGCCTGGCGCGGTATCGCGAGTACTTGCAGCAGACACGCCAGCTGGCCGCCTGGAATCCGGGCGCACTCAGTCCGACGACCCTCGAGGAGTTCCATACGTGGCTCGTTCGGCTACACGGCCGCGAGCGCCGCGCTACCGTCGCGACGTACTCGGCGGGGCTGCGAGCGTTCGTCCGCTTCCTGGCTCGACGCGCGCTGCTCGGGGCCGGCGTGACCTACGAGCAAATGCGCGAGAACGTGCGCGAGGTCATGGGCCGCGGCCACTACAAGAGCCCGCGCATCGATACGCGGCTGCCGCTGCTGGTGACGCATGTGCTCGAGCGGCCCCTTCCGCCGGCGAGCGAGCGCAAAGGCGCTCGGCGGCACGAAGTGCTGCGCGATCAGGCGCTGCTGCTGACCCTGTTTTGTACGGGCATGCGGCGCGAGGAAGTCGCACGCCTGAACCGCGCCGACATCGACGATGGCTGGCTCGATCGCGGCCTGATTACTGGTAAAGGCGACAAGGAGCGCATCGTGTTCTTCGACGAGCCGACGCTCGCGGCCATCCGCGCCTACCTCGCCGCTCGCGCGGACGCGCTGGCGCCAGTCTTCCTGCGCCACGACAACCGTCGCGGTCACACGGCCGGTCACGGAGGTGAGAAGTGGCGACTCTCACCGCAGTCGGTCTGGGCGATTGTGAAGCAGTACGCGCGCGAGGTTGGCGTGCCAGCCTCGCCGCACCACTTTCGGCATGCCAAGGCGAGCGTCCTGCTCAACCG
Organism: Chloroflexota bacterium; assembly: GCA_036506475.1. Classification (GTDB taxonomy): domain Bacteria; phylum Chloroflexota; class UBA6077; order UBA6077; family CF-72; genus CF-72. The sequence goes on along the minus strand of DASXRR010000399.1, from coordinate 6,110 downwards.
CGGCGCGAGCCTGTCCGAGGTCCAGGACATCCTGGGGCACGCCTCGCCGGATACGACCAAACGCATTTACGCCCACTACAAGGTGGAGCACCTGCGCGAGGCCTTCGACCGCTACAGCGCTTCGGCCGAAGAGCTGGTTGCTGAGCTGCCCGCCGAGCGGCGGCCGCCTCCGCGTCCGTCGGACTGAGTCGCGGCACACCAGATGTGGCGATCCGGCGCTCCGCGGCGCTGAGGGAGTGCGACGATCCGGCGCTCCTCGGCGCTGGGGGAGTGCGACGTCAGTCTCCTCGTCGACGCTACAGCGCACCACACGGCGAAAGGCATGGGCTATGACACTGTGTTCAGGATCGGCGGCTGCTTCTCGACCGCCTTGGCCAGGCCGTGATTGATCGCGCCCTCGGGGCGTACCGGCGTGGTCAGCTTTGGCGCTTGCGCATTCCCCGCCCCGCCAGGCGCGGGTCGACGGGTCAAACTGGCGACTCCGTGGGCTAAGTTGGTCGGCAGTGGTGCGAACCCCGCAGGCCGGCAGGACGAGGCAGCTGATGTGCGGCCTGAGCTGGCGATCATTCGCGATGACCTGCTTGCAACGCTCGGTCTGAAATGTGTGGAGTGCCAGATCGGCTCGACTGGATCGAAAACGGTCAGCGCAGGCGCATGGGCAGGGGCGTCACCGGGCGATGGCCGCTGCACACTTGGCGGAGCGTTTGATCGGCGATGGCTGATGCGAGGAGGGCATTGCACCAACCGCTCTCGGCTCGAGCGGCACACGTGCGATCACGACCGATCGAGGTGGACCAGAAACAGGCTGAGCACGACGCCCACAACGCCGCCGACCGACCAGATCGAGAGCGGCTCGAGCAGCACGAGCGCGCCCAACACGCTCGCAGTGACCGGGCTGAGCGCAAGAAAGACTGTTACCCGCGTAGCCGTCGTATGTCCGAGCGCCCAGAGCCACAGAAAGTAGCCCACGCCACTGTTCAGTCCGATAAAGACGATCGGTAGCCAGGCCGTGGCGGGCAACGTCGGCACCGTGCGCAGAACGCCCTCGGGAAGCGCCAGGAAGGCCAGGAAGACGACCGCCCAGAACATGGCCAGCGCGCTGACCGGCAGGGCGGGATAGCGGCGCAGGTAGGGTCGGTACAGGACACTGCACACAGCGCCGCACGCGGCGCTGCCGAGCACGGCGAGGCCGCCGAGCCACGACGCCGTGCTCATTGTACTGAGCACGGCGTCGCCGATCACCATTGAAACGCTCAGGATACTGAGCAACACGCTCAATATCTTGAGCATGCTCAGTCGCTCGTGGCCGAGCCCGGCCGCCAGCACCAGCGTCAGCAGCGGCAGCGTCGCGAACAGGACCGCCGCCTGAGCCGACCCCACCGTCTGCAGGCCGACGTTCAGCAGCACAATCAGCAGTCCGAACTGGCCAATGCCCAATAGACCAATGGGCAGTACATCGCGCGGGGCGAACTTCACGCGCGGCCCAAGGGCGACCACGGGCAGCACGACTAGCAGGCCGATCGTATAGCGCAACAGCGCCAGCGATGCCGGTCCGACCAGAGTGACCACGCCGCGGCTGGCGACGATCGCCGCGCCGACCAGGATGCCCGTGGCGGCGGCAGCTAGCACCGCCCGGCGCTGATCATTCACCGTGCACCTGCATTGGGGCGGTACCTACGCACGGTGCCACTCGGACCGGCCACGCCTCTCGATCCCGGCCACGCCTGGCCGCGCCGATGATGCCAACCACGCCGACTGTGCTGGCCATGCCGGGAATGGCAGCCACGCGGGACCATGCCGACGCGCGGCCCCACGCGGGACGTGCTCGCCATGTCGGGCTGGCCAGCCACGCCGATCGTGCCCGCCACGCTGCCGGTGCTCGCCAGGCCGGGGCTTGGCAGCCATGCGGGACCGTGCCAACCGCGCCGGGGGCGACGTGCAATGCTGGGCACGCAGGGCCCCGAGGGACTTTGCCGCCCGGCGAGGTACGACGGTGACGCAGGGGGGCGGGGCCGGACATGCTGGGCGGCGGCGTGAAAGGGTTAGAGCTTAAGCTCCCACGTCTCGGACACGAGGTCTTTGGACCAGCTGTGGTGCTGCTCTTCGGCGATCAGACGAAAGCCGGCCCGCGCGTACAGACGCCGCGCCGCGAGTAGCTCGCTCTGCGTCCACAGGCGGATGCGTCGGTAGCCCGCGGCGCGCGCGAAGCGCACACACTCCTCGATCAAGCGGGCGCCAATACCCACACCGCGCACCGAGGGCTCGACAAGGAACAGGCGCAGCTTCCCAATGGTCTTCGAGCTCTTGACCAAAAAGACGCAGCCGACCGGCTCGCCGTCGCGCTCGGCGATCCAACACCGTTCACGGCGCGGGTCGAAGTGGGCGACGAACTTGGCCACGATGCTGGCGACGAGCGCCTCGAAGCGCTCGTCGTAACCGTATTCCTGCGCGTACAACGCACCGTGGCGTTGGACAACCCAACCCAGGTCGCCCGCGCGCGGCGGGCGCAGCACGTAGGCCACGGGGTCTCGTGCGGAGCCCTGGTCGAGCAGGCGCTCAATCGTGTGCATCGCCTCGACCAGGCGTGTCTGTTGAGCCGCCGACAGGCGCTGGAGCAGGGCGCCGATCTGTACCGCCGCGCCGCTGTTCAGTGGCGCGAACACCTCCTGCCCGCGCGGCGTGAGCCGCACCACGCTCTGCCGGCCGTCGGCGCCTGAAAGCTGACGGTCGATCAGCCCGCGCTTGAGAAAACCGCGCAGGATGCGACTCAGATAGCCCGGGTCGAGATCGAGCTCGCGACACAGGACCGAGGCCGTGGTTGCGTCGCGGTGGGCGAGCTCGTACAGCACGCGCACCTCGGTCAGCGAGAACGGGCTATTGAGGTAGCCGTGCTGCAACACACCGATCTGTCGGGTGTAGAAGCGATTGAACCGGCGCACGTTGTCGACGTGCTGGTGGAGGCTGGACTCGGCCACGGGCGCACCTCCTGAACACTGACAGTGTCAAGCAAGTAGTTGACGATGTCAACTATCAGGGCGAGGCGGGCTGGCTTGGTACAGTGTCTGCCGCATCCGTCGCGCCACCCGCTGTGCGCGCACCCCGGTGTAGGAACCATGTCGGCTCGCGTACGCCCGTTCCTGATCGTTTTGCTCGCCGTCAGCTGCCTCGTCGGCGGGTACGGCCTTGGCATGCGCAGCGCGACGATCAGCGCACCGCCGATGGCCAACCTGTCGGCCGAGGATCAGCAGGCGTTCCGGGTGGTCTGGGAGACACTCGCGCAGATCGAAAGCGACTACTACCGGCGCAACGAGCTGGATCGTCAGAAGCTGGCCGACGGCGCGGCGCGCGGGCTGGTCGAGGCGGTCGGCGACCCGTACACGCGCCTGCTAGATCCCGCACGCGCCGAGCGCGCGCGGAGCGAGCTGCGCGGGCGGTTCGACGGCATCGGCGCGCAGCTCGCTGTGCGCGACGGTCAGGTGCGGGTCGTTGCGCCGCTGCGCGGCTCGCCCGCCGAACAGGCCGGGCTGCGTGCGGGCGACGTGATCGCGGCGATCGACCATGTCGACGCGTCGCATCTGGCGCTCGGCGAGGCCGTGCGCAAGCTCCGTGGCCAGGCCGGCACGAGCGTGCTGTTGTCGGTGCGGCGCGGCGGGTCGGTTGATCCGCTGGTGCTGACCATCACGCGCGCCGAGGTGCGCGTGCCGTCCGTTGAGGGGCGGCTGCTCGACGGTGACAGCGCGTCGCTGGGCTATGTGCGCATCAGCATGTTTGCCGAGCCGACGGCTCAGCAGCTGCACGACCAACTGGCGGTGCTGCTCGCCGAGGGGGCTCGGGGCATCGTGCTCGATGTACGTTCGAACCCGGGCGGTTACCTGAGCTCCGCGGTGGATGTCACCAGCGCCTTTGTTCGCGACGGTGTGGTGCTCTATCAGCAGCGCGGGCCCGATGCCTCAGAGCGCAAGACGTATCGTGCGAACGGCTCGGCGCAGGCGCCCGATGTGCCGCTGGTGGTGCTGGTCGACGCTGGCTCGGCGAGCGCCGCCGAGATTGTCGCGGCGGCGTTACGCGATAACCAGCGCGCGCTGTTGGTGGGCCAGAAGACGTTTGGCAAAGGCACCGTCCAGGAGCAGCACCCGCTGAGCGACGCCTCGCAGCTGCGAGTGACGGTCGCCCAGTGGCTGACGCCGTCGGGCCGCGCGATTCAGGGCCAGGGGCTGCTGCCCGATGTCGAGGTCACGCCGGTCGACGACCGCGACGCGATCCTGGAGGCGGGCGTGGACGTTCTGTCGCGCGCTGTTGGCCGTGGCTAAGGCGCCGGGGGCGACTGCCTCGCGCGGCAAGGCGGCAAGCGGTGGCGGTGGTAGTGGGAAGGCCGCGGCGCCAGCGGAGCGGACGCTGGTGACCAATCGCCAGGCGTTTCACGACTACCACATCGTCGAGACGGTCGAGGCGGGGCTGGCGCTGGTCGGGACCGAGGTCAAGTCCATACGGGGCGGCAACGCGAACTTGCGCGACGCGTACGCTCGCGCCGAAAGCGGTGAAATCTGGCTGTGGAACGCGCATATCGCGCCGTTCGACCAGGGCAATCGCTGGAACCACGAGCCGCGTCGGCCGCGCCGCCTCCTGCTGCATACGCGCGAAATCGGTCGCCTTGCTGCGAAGTCCAAAGAGTCAGGGTTCACGCTGGTCCCGTTGCGCCTCTACGATCGGCGCGGTCGGCTCAAACTCGAGCTAGCGCTAGCCAAAGGCAAGCGGCAATACGACAAGCGGGCCGCGATTGCCGAGCGCGAAAGCAAACGCGAGATCGATCGAGCCGTCAAAGAAGCCTACGGCCGCCGCTGAGCCTTACGTAAACTATGGTCCTGTCGGCGTTCAATGGCTATAATTGCGCGAGCTTCTGTTCACGGGGGTGAGTGGTTTCGACAGAGGGGAAGATTCGTAGATTGCAGGCCGAGGACGCCGCCTCCCTCGAAAATCCGACGGCACGCCAGTAACTGGCAACAATCAGAGCGCGCGAGCGCTCGCTTACGCGGCCTAATCTCCGCGTACCTTGCATCGATCTCCGCCTGACGGATCGGTAACAAGGCCACTTAGCCGGGCTGCTGCACTTCTGACGCCGGGTAGGAAGCGCAAAAGATAACGCGGCTGGCGCAGAACGGCCCCTGTCGATGGGGACCCCAAGCGCGAGATCCCAATCATCGACTTCGCCTGGAGTAGATCTTCAATCGACTCGCTTTGGACCGGGAAGTTCGACTCTCCCGCACCTCCATCACAAGGCCGTCCACCTAATCGGTGGGCGGCTTTTCATATCTGGCCAGAATTTCTCGTGCCCAGGCGAGTACATCCTGGATGCGTTGACCTCCTGGCTGTGGCCTGACCCATAGCTCCAGGTTCGCTGCCCGGTTGTCGTCCTTGCGGCCATTCTTGTGATGCACGTTCTCGCCGGACAGCAAGTGCCGACCAAGGATGGCCTCCATGACAACGATGTGCTCGAGGACGTAACCGCCGTTCGAAGCACCCCGTGGGTGGCCAGTGGCGCGCACGTAGACATAGCCACGTTGGTTCTTGTGGCGAGCGGCGGCGCCTTTCCAGTTCGGATTGTTCGCACCGCTGACGTCGCTCTGCAGGCGGCACTTGAGGCAAGAAGTCGAGCGGCGCTGCTTTGGCTGGCCACACCGCGGGCTGGGCGTCTTGCTCGGCAGCCGACCACGGCTCCGACACGCCGGGCACTTGCGATGATTGCTCGACGGCGCGAACTCGCGCTGGCAGGTGGTGCAGATCTTCACGTGCTCCAGTGTCCACACGCGGCGTCATGCGAACCGTCACGGGATGGCGAAAAAGCGTCACGCGGAGGGTCACAGTTTGGCTGATGGGTGGAGCATGGGCACGTAGCCCTTGCGCAGGACGGCGACTAGTGACGGCGGGGTCAGGACGGTGACGCTTTCGACGCTGTGGCGGGGGCGGCGGGCGGTGTAGCGGTCGGGCGACCACGCGTACAGGGCGTCGGCGTGGATGAGCCAGGGCTGGTCGTCCAGGGCGACGTAGGTGCCTTCGGGCAGCGAGGCGACGTCGGCGGTGAAGGTTCGCTTGCGCCACGGGCCGGCGCGGCG
>DASXRR010000398.1:0-35482 GCA_036506475.1 Chloroflexota bacterium | reverse complement strand
GCTTGATCATGAGTCCCGAAGCGCGCATGCGGAACGCCACCGCCACCGCCGTAGTCGAGCAGGTCCTGCGCGAGGTACCCGTCCCCGGCTCGCGCGTCTCAGCCTGACTATGGCCGTCGCCAGACTCCTACGCCCGTCGTCCCGGCATCGCCGAGCATTACGGAGAGCGCCTACCGATGCCGAAGCTCGGGTATGGCTGGCACTCCGCAACCGTCAGGTAAGCGGCGTCAAATTCCGGCGCCAATACGCGGTCGGACCCTATGTGCTCGACTTCTACGCCGCTGAGCAGCGTCTCGCAGTCGAAGTCGACGGCAGCCAGCATCTGACGACCGAAGGCCTGCTCGCTGACGCGGAGCGGACCGCGTATCTTGAGCGCGTCGGCATTTGTGTGGTGCGCTTCACGAACGTCGAGGTTCTGCAAGAGTTTCCAAGCGTCCTGGACACCGTGGCTCGACTAGTCACTCCCTCGCCCCGCGTACGGGGAGAGGGCGGGGGTGAGGGGTGCCCCTCACCCTAACCCTCTCCCCGGCGGGGGAGAGGGAATTGGCCTGGGAATTGGCGAGACCGCCGTGCTGCTGAAGCTTGGCGGGCTGGCAGGGCTGTGGGTCTTACTGCTGACGTTTGCCCTTTCCACGGGGTGGAACGCTACGTGGGTGCTCGTCTGGGCATTGGGACTGTTGGTGGTGGCCAGCTTTGCCTGGGCGCATTGGAATGTGCGCGGGTTGGAGCTGCGACGGCGACATCGGGTGACGCGCATGCACGTGGGCGATACGTTTACCGAGCAGGCGATTCTGGAGGCGGAGCCGGGGCCCCTGCAGTGGTGGCCGCGGCTGTGGCTGGAGCTGCATGATGCGTCTGATTTTCCCGGCCACCACCTGGATTCGGTGCTGTCGCTGGGGCCGCTTGGGCGTAGAGTTTGGGAGATCAAGTCAGTCTGCACCCGAAGAGGCAGGTTCACCCTGGGACCCGTGTGGGTCACCAGCGGCGACCCATTCGGCATTTTCAGGACGTCGCGTCAATTGGTGGATGGCGCCACAGTGGTCGTTTACCCACGCACCGTGCGGCTGCCGCGCTTCGGGCGTGTGCCAGGTGAGCTGCCCGGTGGCTCACTCCAGGGCCAGCGCGTCCAATTCACGACGCCGAACGTGGCATCGGTGCGTGACTACCGCCCCGGCGACGCATTCAACCGCATCCACTGGCCGACAACGGCGCGCACCACGCGCCTGATGGTGCGCGAGTTCGAGCTCGATCCGACCGCCGATGTATGGATCGTCGTAGACCTGAGCTCCGACGTGCACGCTGGCACCGGCCTCGAATCCACTGAGGAATACGCGGTCACGGCGGCCGCCTCGCTGGCCAGGCACCTGCTCGATCAGGGCCGCGCTGTTGGCCTGGTCTCGCAGACCGCGACGCTGCCCGCCGACCGTGGTCCGCGCCAGATCGAGCGCATTCTCGAAGTCCTTGCCCTGGTCACGTCAAGCAGCCAGCTCCCACTCTCAGCGTTGCTCAGCGCCGAGACGAGCCGCTTCGCGCGCAGCTCGACGCTGGTCGTGGTCACGCCCTCGACGTCAGAGGGGTGGGCGCGCTTTTGCCAGGCCCTCGGCGGCCGCGGCGTCAAGACCACGGCCGTGCTGATCGAAGCCGCGACCTTTGGCCCGGCCGAGTCGACGCTGCTGCTGGTGAGCTCGCTCGCGGCGGCGCACATTCCAACGTATCTGGTGAAGCGCGGCGACCGACTCGACCATGCGCTCTCAACACCCCGCATAGCGATGCGAGGCTACACGCCGTGAAAGACCTCAAGCTGGGGCCAACGCGGTTCAGGCCAATGGATATCCTCGTCCTCGGAGCGGCGGCGCTCGTGCTCGTGCAGGCGCCACTGTCGGTCATCGACGCCGGCTGGGTGCCCAACCTCGAGCCGCTGCCCAGATTGGCCGTCGCGGGGCTGCTGGTTGGCTACCTCATCGAGCGCACGCGGCTGATGGGTCCGATCGGCCTGCTGGTAGGGACGCTTTTCGGCATCGAGGCAGTGACGTGGATCTTCGCCTCGCTACCCGTAGTCGGCTCGATGGCCGAACGGGTCGACTGGCTCGGTGGCCGCGTCGGCGTCTGGCTCGACACGATCTGGAACGGCGGGGTCAGCAACGATCCGCTCGTCTTCGCCGTGGCGATGGGCACTCTGGCCTGGCTGCTTGGCCTCATCACGGCGTGGCTCGTGTTCAGAGACAACGCGCCCTGGCTGGCCATCTTCTTCAACGGCCTCGGCCTGTTGATGAATCTGTCGTACGCGCCGCAGACTTTGATCGGCTACGTAACCTGGTTCGCCTTCGCGGCGTGCCTGCTGCTGGCGGCGCAGCAGCTCGCCAATCGTACCGAGCTGTGGCGCCGCGCCCAGCTGCGCGTCGGTTGGCGCATCGTCGCCAACGTTCTGTTGGGGACCGCACTTGTCGTTGGAGCATTGCTCTCTTTGGCGTGGGCGCTGCCGGCCAATCTCGCCAGCCCGGCTGTCGCGTCGACCTGGGGCAAGCTGCTTTCGCCGTGGCAAGGCATGGAGGGTGAGTTCGATCGCTGGTTTGCCGCCATCAATGGCAGCAGCCGCAACGCGCGCGGCCTCAGCTTCGGCCGTACCCTCGCGCCGCGCGGTGCCTTCGACCTGGGCGATACACCCGTCCTGCAAGTCAAGTCCAGTGGGCCGATGTATCTGCGCGCGACCACGGCCGATCGGTACGCCGGGCAGGCCATCACGAGCTCGGAAACCACGGCGACCGACGTCGACGCGAACGGCGACCTGCTGCCCGAGGAGCTTATCCCCGAGGGCCGCGTAGCCGTTCAAGCGCAAATCAAGGTGCTTGCCAGCCGCACCGTCGTCGCCTTCGCACCCGACACTCCGCTGCGCTTCAGCGTGCCCACCCAGCTCGATACGCGCGGCACCCCCGACGACCTCGCAGCCGTGCGGCTGCTTAGCCCGGCCCAACAAAACCAGGAGTACAACGTGGTCTCGGCGGTATCGGTGGCATCGGTCCAGGAGCTGAGCGCGGCCGGCGAGAACTACCCAGACTGGGTACGCCAGCGCTATTTGCAGTTGCCGCGGCGCCTGCCGCAACGAGTCGTCCGGCTTGCCCATGACTCAGTCGGCGGCGCGACCTCAGCCTACGACAAAGCAGCGGCGATCGAGCAGTACCTGCGCGACACGTACACGTATTCGACGCACGTGGCCGGCGTGCCCACCGATCGGGACTGGGTCGACTACTTCCTGTTCGATGCCAAAGAGGGCTACTGCGATTACTTCGCGACCTCGATGGTCGTTCTGTTGCGCGTCGAAGGTGTGCCCGCGCGGGTCGCCTCCGGCTTCGCGCCGGGCGAATTCGACGAATCGACGGGCATCACCACGGTGCGCGAGAACCACGCCCACAGCTGGGTCGAGGCGTACTTCCCGCGCTATGGCTGGGTTACCTTCGAGCCATCGGCGATTCGACCCCTGCCGGCGCGCGCCCAGGAGCCGCCGCAGCCAATCGCGGCGACGGCGCCTGACGCGAACGCGGTACCGGCCAATCGGCTGACGCGCGAGGAGCTCGACGAGCTGCTCGACATGCAGGACAGCTCACCGCTCGTCCTGCCCGAGCGACCGTTCCTCACGACTCTGCCTGGGGTGGCGCTGCTGACGCTCGCTACGCTGCTCTTCGTGCTGGGCATGATCGCCGCGATCGTAACCGTCCTGTGGCGCCGAGGCACACATGGACTCGCGTTGTATCAGCAGCCGTACGTGCAGCTGCTACGCCTCGCCAGCTGGCTGGGCACACTGCGCGCGACGCCGGCGCACACCCCGTTCGAGGTCGCCGAAAGCCTGGCCAGGCAAGTACCCGATGCGCGGCCGGCTATCCACGAGCTCACGGCTGTTTACGTGGAAGGAACCTACAGCACCCGGTCGCCGGGGCGTAACCCTTGGCCGACCTGGCTTCTGGCGCGCCAGGAGGTCATTCGCGGCCTGGTGCGGCGGCGACTGCGGCGCTGGTTTGGCGACGACGGCTCGAGCGCAGTGGCACCGCGCAGCCGTCCCGAGCTGCTACGCCAGTGGGGTGCGTCGCGCTCGACTACGCCGGCACCGCGACCGGGCGCAAAGCCACGTTTGGAACGCTGAGCGCGGCCGCCAGAAACCCTTCGACGCGGTCGAAATACTCGGACGGCACCAGGTCACGCGCTTCGACGTGGTGCGCACCGGGCACGATCCACAGCTCTTTTGGCTCGTCAGCAGCTTTGAACAGGGTATACGCATGGCGGATGGGCACGATCTCGTCGAGCAGACCCTGAGTGATCAGGATGGGCCTGGGCGAAATGCGACCGATAACGTCGATTGGCCGCATCTGGCTGGCGTCGACGTGGACGATCCACTTGGCCCAGCGCATCGCGATGCCGGCGACCGGTGCATGCGGCAGTCGCGTGACGAGCTGGAAGCTGTAGCGCGCCGCATCGAGGAAGCTGGCATACGCGCTGTCGGCGACGACCGCCGCGATCTTCGGGCAACGGGCGGCGGCCTGGATCGTCGCCGCGGCACCCATCGAGAAGCCGATGACGCCGATTCGCTCGGGATCCACCTCGGGCCGGCGCGCCAGATACTCGACCGCGCCGATCACATCGTTCGTTTCGAGATGACCGACGCTGGTGAAGCGACCGCCGCTCAGACCATGGGCGCGGAAGTCGAAGCACAGCACGTTGTAGCCGGCCTCGTGGAACTTCAGGGCTAGCGGCAGGCACTCGCGGCGACCCGTCCACACACCGTGGCACAACACGATCGACGGCGCCGGATGGGGCAGCGCCGAGGCGAAAAACCAGCCACTGATGCTGACGTCGTCCGCGGCCGATGCGAAGGTCACTTCTTCGGCGGCACCTGCCGGGGGCTCGCCGGTGCCCCACGTCCCCCGTGCGCGGGCGTACTGATACACGAGAAAGGCCGAGATGCCGCTGACGATAGCCGCTAGTGCGCCCGAGATGCCAAGCGTGGCCGCGGTCGCCCAGAACACATTGCGCCACAAGGGCGCTACGCCAAATGACCCACTACGTGAGCCTATCGGCTCACTTCGGGAGCCCCAGGATCCCGCTGTCGCGCGCTGTGTCTCGACCGCCATGGTCAGCCTCTTGAAGAGTGCCCCCGAACGGGAGCGTGGTCTTCCACTAAACGCACAATGCGGACCAGTTCGCGTCCCGCGTGTCGCTCGATGTGGGACGGGTCGGCGCGCCGCTGGAAGGTGTGCAGGGTGATCGCGGGCCTCCGCATATAGTTGCAACGGACGAACATGGGTGCGCGAAACAGCGCCGCTCTGCTGGTGGGGCGAACGGCGGCCGTGCTGAGTCGGCGCCTCGGCCGTGGCGGCGGCACCGTCATCGCCGGGCACCTGATTCCACGCCTGGCGCCCAATGCCCTGCGCGATGTCACAGGCTCGCTCCCGAACGGCAGCATAGTCGTGTCGGGAACGAATGGGAAGACCACCACGACGCGGCTACTCTCTCACATCTTGCGTAGCGCGGGAATGAAACCGATCCACAACCGCGCGGGTGCGAACCTGCTCTCAGGTCTCTTTACCGCCGTCGCTCAGGCCACCGACTGGCGCGGCCGTCCGCGCGGCGACATTGGTCTGTTCGAGGTCGACGAGGCGACCGTGCCGTTGGCCCTGCGCCACGTTCGGCCGCGCGTATTACTGCTGCACAACGTTTTCCGCGATCAGTTGGACCGCTATGGCGAGGTCCACTTCGTGGCCGGCCTGTGGCGCTCGGCCGTCTCGACCCTGTCGTCAGCTACGACCCTGGTGCTCAATGCCGATGATCCACTGGTCGCCGATCTCGGTTCTGGTCTGACATACGGCCTTGACGACTCCAGTGTCGGCACTGACGTGCTACCACATGCCGCTGACGCGCGCCTGTGCCCACGCTGTGGCGCCGCTTTGCGCTACGCCGTCGTGTATTACGGCCACCTGGGCCATTACGCGTGCGCTCGGTGCGAGTTTGCGCGACCTACGCCGGGCGTTGTCGCAACAAGCGTCGAGCTGCTGGGCGACGCTGGATCACAGTTGACCGTCGAGACGCCCGATGGTTCGTTGCGCGTCCGGTTGCACCTGCCCGGTCTGTACAACGTGTACAACGCTCTGGCGGCCATCGCGGTGTGCGTTGCGCTTGGCGTGCGGCGCGATGTCGTGACCCGTGGCCTGGAAACGTTTACCGCCGCCTTTGGGCGGGTCGAACGGATCGCCGTCGAAGATCGGCAGATCTTTCTCGCGCTGGTCAAGAACCCGGTCGGCTTCACCGAGGTACTGAGAACAGTGTTGACGGCGCCGGGCCGACGTACGCTGCTGCTGGCGATCAACGATCTGTATGCCGACGGCACCGACGTGTCGTGGCTGTGGGACGTCGAGTTCGAGCGCCTGGCCGAGGATCGGGTGAATCTGGCCGTGTGCGCCGGCCTGCGTGCGGAGGACATGGCCGTGCGGCTCAAGTACGCCGGCGTCGCTGGAGATCGCATTGCGGTCGAGAACGATCTGCGCACGGCGATCGAGCGCAGCCTGGCCGCGGCCGAGCCGAACGAGACCATCTACGTCCTGCCAACCTACACAGCCATGCTGGCCATTCGCGAACTGCTGCGCCAGACCGGCTACGTGCGCGGCTTCTGGGAAGATTAGCAGTCAGTTGTCAGGGGGTTGGGGGTCGGGGGTCGGGCGGTCAGTTTTCTCGCTTGTCATCCTGAGGCGAGGAACCCACGCGCTTCGCGCGGGGCATGGCGAGCTACGAAGGATCCGCTTGCCGAGACCGCTCCAGCAAGCGGATCCTTCGCAGGCTCAGGATGACAATGGCACGGGATGGCACTTCGCAGGCTCAGGATGACAAGCGCGCCCGGCTACTGCGCGGTTGCAACCGGCACGCTGGCGGGACAATGTTATGCGTGGCCGCGGCGAATGATGCTGAATGCTGATTGCTGACTGCTGACTGCTGAATGCTGAATGCCGAAAGCTGATAGCTGATGGTTACCCTGCGCCTGGTGCATCTCTATCCAGACCTGATGAGCGTGTACGGTGATCGCGGCAACGTGCTGGCGCTACGGCGCCGTGCGGAGTGGCGTGGCATCGACGTCGAGGTGGCGGAGCTGAGTCTGGGCGATCGGCTCGAGCCCGACGAGGCCGACCTGATCTTCTTTGGCGGTGGCCAGGACCGCGAGCAGGAAGCCGTGTCGCCTGATTTTCTCCAGCAGAAGGGCGCGGCAGTGCGCGAGGCCGTTGAAAGCGGTGCGGCGCTGCTGTCGGTGTGCGGCGGCTACCAGCTTCTTGGCTCGAGCTACACCACGGTCGATGGACAGGAGCTTCCCGGCGCGGGTCTGTTCGACGTGCGCAGCCTGCCAGGCCCGCGCAGACACATTGGCAACGTGCTGGTCGAGACATACCTGGACGGACTCCCGCGCACGCTCGTCGGCTTCGAGAACCATTCAGGGCGCACCTATCTAGGCGACGGCGCCAAGCCTTTGGGCAAAGCGGTTGTCGGGGCCGGCAACAACGGCGAGGACGGGACCGAGGGCGCGGTCTACAAGAGCGCCATCGGCTGCTATCTGCACGGGTCGCTGCTTCCCAAGAATCCGTGGCTGGCTGACCGCCTCCTGTCAGAGGCGCTCGAGCACCGCCTCGGCGAGCGGGTGGACCTGAAGCCACTGGATGACCGCCTGGAAGACGAAGCGCATCGGGCCGTGGCAGCGCGCATTCGCGCTAAAGGCGGCCGCGCGCGCACCGGAGCCTGGTGATTCCAGGGACCAGGGGCCAGGGCCCAGGGATCAGTGAGGCCGCTTTCGAACCAACCCCCGACCCCCGACCCCCGACCCCCACGTACGATCGAATGCGACGCCTGGCACAGGCGGCGCTGGTGGTGCTCACCGGCTTCCTGGCCAGCCGCGTCCTCGGCGTGGTGCGCAGCATGGTCATTGCCGCGCACTTCGGCACCGGTGTCGAGGCCAACGCCTACGTCGCCGCGATCACCGTGCCCGACACGGTGTTCCAGGTCCTCGTCGGCGGCGCCGTCGGCTCGGCGTTCATCCCGGTCTTCCAGGGCTACCTGACCAAACGTCAGGAAGCAGACGCCTGGCGCCTGACGTCCTCGGTGATCAACCTGGGCGTTCTGGTCACTGGCGGCGGCGCACTGGTGCTGGCGATCTTCGCCCGACCGCTGATGGACGTGCTCGTGCCCGGCCGCGATCCTGAGTTTCGAGAGCTCGCGGCGAGTCTGAGCCGCATCCTGCTGATTACCCCGGCCATTTTCGCCGCGAGCACCTTCTGCGCCAGCATCCTGAATGCCTACCACCGCTTCGCGGTCGCCGCGCTTGCGCCACTCATGTACAACCTGGCGATCATCGGCGGCGCGTTCTTCCTGAGCGAACCGCTGGGCATCCATGGGCTGGCCATTGGCGCCGCGGTCGGCGCGGCGCTGCACCTGCTGATCCAGGTGCCTGCGCTGATCCGACTGGGCATGAGCTGGCAGCCGGTGATCGACTTCGGCCATGCCGGGGTACGTGAGGTGGCGCGGCTGTTCGCGCCACGCGTGCTCGGCCTGGGCGTGGTCCAGCTCAACAAAGTGCTCTCGGGCGTGCTGTTCGCGTCCTTCCTGGTCGCGGGCAGCATTACCTACCTCGACTACGCGTGGCTGATGATCATGACGCCGCTTGCTCTGGCGATGGCCGTCGGGACGGCCGTCTTTCCGACGTTGTCCGAGGCTAGCGCGCTGGAGCACTCTGGTCAGTTGCGGCAGGTCTTCCAGCTGTCACTGCGCATGATCCTGTTCTTGACTATCCCGGCCAGCATTGGCCTGATGGTGCTCGGCGAACCCGTCATTCGACTGTTCTTTGAACGCAGCCAGTTCACGGCTGAGTCGACTTCGGCGACGGCTTTCGCGCTGGTGTTCTTTGCCATCGGCCTGGCTGGGCACGCAACGGTCGAAATCGTCGACCGCGTGTTCTACGCGTTACATGACACACGGTCGCCTGTCCTGGTCGCCGTCACCGCCATCGGTCTGAACGTTGTGTTGAGCCTGGTGCTGATGCGGACGCCGCTGAGTTACGGCGGCCTTGCGCTCGCCAACTCGATTGCCGCGCTGGTCGAAGCGGGCGTGCTGATTCGGCTGGTCACCCGTCGCCTGCCCGAGCTCTCGCTCGATAGCCTGAGCATGTCCGCGGTCCGCATCATGGCCGCGAGCCTGGTCATGGGCCTGCCCGTGTACTGGCTTTCGTCGCTGCTCGACCCCATCCTGCGCCCCTATGGCACGCCTGGCGAGGCGGTCCTACTGGCCGTCTGCGTCACCTTCGGCGCCGCGCTCTATGGCGCGGTGTCGCTGCTCTTTCGCTCGGACGAGATGCACGCTCTTTCTAGACTCCTGCGGCGCAGCTAGCGGTACTAAGCCAGGCCGTACGCGCGGGCCAGGAGATCGACTACATGAAGCTGCTCCAACTCGACTCCAGCTCGGCGGGCACCGAACGCGAGCTGCATCGAGCAGCCTGGGTTGGGGGCAACCACGGCTGAGACGCCTGTGGCGAGCACGTTAGACATCTTTTGATCCAGGAGCTGGACAGAGATGTCGTAATGGGTCAGGTTGTAGATCCCAGCGGAGCCACAGCAGACGTCGCTGTCTTTCATTTCGACGAGCTCCAGGCCAGGGATCTGGCGAAGCAGCGCCCGGGGTTGGTTCCGGATGCCCTGCCCATGAACCAGGTGACACGCGTCCTGATAGGTCACGCGCATGGGCACCGGGACGGTGGGTGGGACCAGCTCGATGGAAGCGAGGAACTCTGAGACGTCTTTGACGCGAGCGGCAAACGCAGACGCGCGCTCCGCATAGCGAGGGTCGTCAGATAGCAGATGGCCGTACTCCTTGAGCGTCGACCCACAGCCGGCGGCATTGATGATGATCGCATCGAGCGCGAGCGGCTCGAAGGCATCAATGTTGTGTCGCGCCAGCGAACGGGCGGTCTGCCGATCGCCGGTGTGCATTTGCAAGGCGCCGCAGCAGCCCTGGCGCGGCGGGCTGTAGACCACACATCCATTGGCGGCGAGCACGCGCACGGTGGCCGCATTGGTGTCGCTGAAGAACTGCGGCATGATGCAGCCCTCGATGAATCCGACCCGGTAGCGTGGCGTGCCGATCGCAGGCGTCACGCGCGGCGCGCGCCAACGGACCAGGCCACCCTGGGTTGGGCCGAGCATGGCCTCCATCTCTTGCAGCCGTGGCGGCAGCACGCGCAAAGCACGGGTCGCACGCGTCAGTTTCTGCAGGCCACTGCGCTGGTAGAAGCGCAGTCCGAAGCCGGCCAGGTCGAGCAGCGGCTTGCGGGTGAACACCGAGCCGAGAATCGTCCGTCCGATGGTTCGCTCGGAGGCATTAGGTGGCGCAGCGATCGCGCGGGCAGCTTCGATGATCGCGCCATACTGCACGCCCGACGGGCACGCCGTCTGGCACGCGCGGCAATCGAGGCAGGCGTACATGTGCTGACGGAAGTCGGCATCGTCCGCACTGATCTTGCCCTCGTAGACCTGGCGCACCTGGTAGATGCGCCCGCGCGGCGAATCGGCCTCGTGGCCGAGCACGAGATACGTCGGACAGTAGTCGAGGCACAGCCCGCAGTGAACGCATTCCTTGAGCAGCTTCTTGTCGAGGATCTGGTGGAGCTCGGGAGTGCTAGATGCCGCCAAGGTACCGGCCGGGGTTGAGGGTGCGCTTCGGGTCGAGCTTGGCCTTGATCGCGCGCATCAGGGCGATGCTGGCGCTCGGCTCGCCCCAGACGTCGACGTCGCCCTTGAGGGGCGTCGGGCAGGAATGGATGACCAGCGAGGCGTTGTCGCCCAAGGCCGAAACCTGCCGTCGTAGGCTGGTCAAGGCTGATGCAAATGAAGGCGCCTTGCAGGATGCGTAGGCGACGCCATTGCCAGCGTGGGCCCACACAATCGGCTCGAGGCTGGCCAACTCGCGTTGCAGCAGGTCGACGACCGCCACGGACTGGGCGATGGGCACGGCCGCCTTGACGAGCAGCGGCTGCTGGCCGCGGCGCAGTGTTGCCAGGTCGTCCCATACGGTTGGAGCGGTCTCGACCATGCTGCCGCCATGCTGCGCGATCAGGGCGCTCAGGTCACGTACCTGGCGCTCGACCGCGGCCTCGTAGCCGCCTACGCGTAGCACCAAGACGGCATTGTGGCCGATACCAGCAGCCGCGGCAGCCCCGGGCGCAAGCAGCTCGATCGCGTGTGGCGCCAGCGGCGAGTGGACGACCGCTGCTGCCAGGCCCCGCATATCGTCGAGCGAAGCAAAGGCGCCCACGACGGTGGCGCTTGCAGGCGGAATGGGCGCCAGCTTGAAGCTGACCTCGACGGTGATCCCGAGCGTGCCCAGCGACCCGATGTACAGCTTGTTCAGGTCATAGCCGGCGACGTTCTTGACCACGCGCCCGCCCGAGCGGGTCAGTGTGCCGTCCGGGTTGGCGACGCGGGTACCGATGACCAGGTCGCGTGCCGTGCCGTAGGCGAAGCGCAACGGGCCGCTCGCGTTAGTCGCCAGCACGCCGCCGATGGTTGAGGCTTCGTCGACGGACGGATCGAGCGCCAGAAATTGTCCTTGCTCGGCGAGCTGTGCCTGCAAGTCGGCGAAGCGAATGCCCGCCTCGACGGTGACCGTGAGATCGGCGGGCTCGTATTCCACCACCCGCTGCAGCTTGCCGGTGTGCAGCGCGAGGTCGACGCGCTCGGGCGGCATGCCCAGCGCCAGGTGTGTGCCGCCACCAATGGGCGCGACCGCTTTGCCCGCGGTGTCGGCCGCGTGCAGTGCCTCGGCCAATTCTTCGGCGGTGGACGGTTGCGCGGATTCGGAGGCCGTGACGCCGTCGATCGATACGCTGGACGCCAGTTGGGCCATGGCCGTCTACCAGCCCGCGGCACGACCGCGCCGAGCAAATAGCTCCAGACAGCGGCCAGCGGTCGGGAACATCTTGCCCGGGTTGCACAGGCCGCGTGGATCGGCGGCGTCCTTGATGCGCTGCATCTGGGCCATGTCAGCCTGGCTGAAGATCAGCGGCATCAGGTCCTTCTTCTCAATGCCGATACCGTGCTCGCCACTGAGCGAGCCACCCGCGGCGGCGCAGGTACGCATGATCTCGGCGCCGGCGTCGATCACCTTCTCCTCGGCGCCGGGCACATCGCTATCCCACAGGATCAGCGGATGCAGGTTGCCATCACCGGCGTGAAAGACGTTGGCGATCCGAAAACCTGACTCGCGCGAGATCTCCTGGATGCGCGCCAGCGTCGCGGGCAGCTTGGTGCGCGGGACCACGCCATCGACCGTGTAGTAGTCGGGCGTGAGCCTCCCGATTGCTGCAAATGCTCCCTTGCGGCCTGCCCAAAGGGCTGAGCGTTCGGCCTCGTCCTTGGCCAGGCGGACATTGAGCGCGCCATTGGCGCGACACACCTCGTCGACTGCTTCGGCCTCCGCCTCGACCTGCTCCCGCAAGCCATCAACCTCGATCAGCACGACACCCTCGGCATCGACGGGATAGCCCGCCTTGGAGCGCGACTCGATGGCGCGGATGGTCAAGTTATCCATCATCTCGATCGCGGCAGGGATGATGCGTCGCGCGATCATGCCGGCTACGGCCGAGCTGGCATCCTCCATCGAGCCGAATACCGCCAGGATCGTCTTGACTGTTTCGCCGATGGGGACCAGGCGCACCCAGATTTTGGTCACGATGCCCAGCGTGCCCTCCGAGCCGACAATCAGTCCGACCAGGTCGTAGCCTGGCTGGTCTGGCGCATTACCGCCGACCTGGATGATTTCACCATCGGGCAGGACGACCTCTAGACCCAGGGTGTGGTTCGTGGTGACGCCGTAGCGCAGCGTGTGTGGCCCGCCTGAGTTCTCGCCGACGTTGCCGCCGATGGTGCATGCCTTCTGGCTCGACGGATCGGGCACGTATGTCAGACCGAACTGCTGCGTGGCTTGGCCAAGGCGCAGGTTGACGACGCCTGGCTCCACTACTGCACACATACTGTCTGCGTCGATCTCCAGGATCCTGGTCATCCTGGCGAGGCTGATCAGCACGCCGCCATTAATGGGAATGGCGCCGCCTGAGAGACCGGTGCCCGCGCCCCGGGCCGTGTAGGGCACGTTGTGCGTGACACATGCCTTAACCGTTGCGCTGACCTGCTCTGTCGACAGCGGGAAGACCACCGCGGCCGGCCGATGCTTGTCGATCGAGCCGTCGTACTCGTAGAGCATGAGGTCGTAGTCGCGCCACAACACCTGCTCGAGCGGCAGGAGGCGCTTCAATTCATCGACGATTGCCGCTTCCGCGACAGCAACGGCCACGGCATCAGTCTACTGTCTATGGTCTGCCCGTCTACGGCTTGGCGTCAGCCTGGAGCGCGTACGCCGCCGTCAGCGCACGCGCCGCGCGGGACTATTTTCTTCTCTAGCAGAGAAGCAGAAACATGAATCTTGAGCTCTGCTTCTCTTTAGAGAAGAAAAGCTACTTCCGCGCGGCGCGTGGAGTGACGGCGACGTAGGGCCGAATGACGTCAGACGAAGGCTTCGCGCAGCAGCGGTCTTGTCTGCCAGGCCTGGCGCATGGAGTCCATCAGGCTGCGCGCCGCCTGGCGGGTTTCGACGCTATCGACGATCTCGGAAATTACGGAGACGCCATC
Organism: Chloroflexota bacterium; assembly: GCA_036506475.1. Lineage (GTDB taxonomy): Bacteria > Chloroflexota > UBA6077 > UBA6077 > CF-72 > CF-72. Next base: position 21,785 of record DASXRR010000398.1, on the reverse strand, counting down.
GGCGCCAGCGGCGATCACCTGATGGGCATTGCCAGCGGTGATGCCGCCGCCCGCGAGCAGCGGGATGTGCACTTTGGCTTTGATGCGCCGCACCAGCGTTGGCCCGAGCGGCGAGCGGCCCTGGGCGTAATGCGAAAAGAACAAAGGTTCCACGACGAGGTAGTCAGCACCAGCTTGCTCGGCCGCGACGGCCTCGGCCACGCTGGTGACGGTCTTGCCCACGAGCATGCCCCGCCCAACCGACTTGGCCGCTGAAATCGGCAGCCCTTCAGAAGAGAGGTGGACGCCATCGGCCTGGGCCGCCACGGCCACGTCGACGCGGTCGTAGATCATCAGCGGCACGCCGCCCAGTGCGAGCCGACGCAGTCGTTCGGCCTCGCCCAGCAAGTCGCGGCCCGAGAGGTCAGGCTCGCGCAGCTCGATCATGTTGACGCCGCCCGACAGAGCGGGTACGAACACATCTTCGAGCGAGCGGTCCGCGTAGCGCGTGCGGTCGGTCACGAGAAGGAGTAGAGGGGCCGACGGCAGACTGTACTTGGACACGGCTCGGTTCTCCCGGGGGTGAGAATTCGATTCGCGACGCACGGCAACTAGGTCGTGGGCGTTTGGATGCGCGCGCGCTCCCGCAAACGAACGGTCTCGCGCACGAGCTCAGCCACCATCTCGTAACGGTGGAAACTGGGTACGAGGAGCACGCCCTGACACCGTGGATACACCTCGAGCAAGAAGCGATGCGCCAGCTCGAAGCCGACGTCAATGCCTTTCTCCCCTGCCTCACGCATTCTACGCAGATGTTCTTCCGGAATCACCACCCCGGCCAGCTCGTTGGCGCAGAACTCGGCGTGTTTGTAGCTCTGCAGGGGCATGATCTCGACAACCGTCGGGATGGGCGGGTTCGGCACCCGACTGAAGAAACGGTCGAGCTGATCCAGGTCGTACAGGGGTTGGGTGATGGCGAAGTCGGCACCAGCCTCGACCTTCTGGTGATACCAATCCAGCTCGAGCTCGAGGTCTTCGGCCATCGGATTGACGGCGCACGCGATCAAGAAGTTCGTCGGCCGGCCGATTGAGTTGCCCGCCCAGTCGAGACCCTGGTTGAGCTGCTTGATGATGCGAATGAACCCGGGCGACTTGACGTCCCACACGCCCGTCGCGCTCGGGTAGCTACCCATCTGCGGCGGATCACCCGTCAGCGCGATAACGCTGCGGATGCCGAGCGCGTGCGCACCCAACAGCTCTGATTGCAGCGCCATGAGATTGCGGTCGCGCGTCGTGAAGTGGATAAGTGTCTCGATGCCGACCCGCTGCTCGGCCAACGCGGCGAAAGCGATGCAGCTCATGCGCACGCGCGCCATCGGACTGTCGCCAACGTCGATGCAATCGGCGCCGGCCTGTTTTATGAGCGCCGCGCCTTGCAGCATTTTGTTCGGATTGATCCCGCGCGGCGGATCGACCTCGACGCTGATGATGAATTCGCCGCTGCGCACCTTCTTCGCCAACGCCGACTCCTGCTCGGGTGTGCGATCGGCGCCGTCGGCTTCGACTGTCCGCCGCGGTACGCTCGGTGGCACGACCGTCGTCGCGCTCGGCTTGACGCCTGGCAGCGCCGCGCGCATGGCCGCGATATGTGCGGGCGTGGTGCCGCAGCAGCCGCCGATGACCGCGACGCCGGCCGCGGCGAAGCGGCGCGCGTATTCGGCGAAGTACTCGGGCGTCGAGACGTACATTTGCCGGCCGCCCTGGGTCGTCGGCGCCCCCGCATTGGGCATCGCCGAGAGCGGCGTCGTCGCCACGCCGCGCATCTCGAGGATCGCGTCCAGCGCCGCCTGCGGGCCGATGCCGCAGTTGACACCGAGCACGTCGACGCCGAGCTTCTCCAGCGCTCGGACCACCGCGACCGGCGTTGCCCCGGCGAGCGTGTTGCCTTCTTCGTCGACGCTGACCTCGGCGATGATGGGCAAGTCGCTGGACACCGCGCGAGCCGCCTCGACGGCAGCGCGCAGCTCGATCAGGTTCGAGAACGTTTCGAGCACAAGCAGATCGACGCCGGCCTCGAGCAGGGCTTCGATCTGCTCGGTGAAGATCGCCGTGGCCTCGTCGGGCTCGATGATGCCAATCGGCGCCAGTGGCTGGCCGATGCTGCTTACCGAGCCTGCCAGAAAGACGGACTCGCCGCTGACTTCCTTGGCTTCGCGAGCCACTTTGACGCCGCGGAAATTGATGTCGCGGACCTTGTGCTCGAGACCATATGCGGCCAGCCTGACGCGGTTGGCCGCGAACGTATTCGTCTCGATCACTTCCGCCCCGGCGGCGACGTACGCGCGGTGAATCGCCTGCACGAGATCAGGCTGAGACAGGTTCAGCTCGTCGAAGCAGCGCTCATACGGAATGCCCTGGGCGTACAGCTGCGTGCCCATGCCTCCATCGAAGAGGATGGGCGTGCCCTGGTTGAGCCGGTCCAGGAAGGCGCTGCGCATCTGGTGAACGTACTAGTGTAACGGTCGGTGTCGCCAACGGCACGTGGGTTGCGTAAGATGCCCAGTATCTCGATATCGGAGGTGGCCGCTTCTCGCTGTACGACGGCGACAATCGAAGAACAAAGTAAACCGGACTTCCGGTAGCGCCAGGCCCCAGTCGTAGATTGGGGTGACGAGGTAGGGGATCTCGAAAGACTCGGCGGGTGACCCTCGGCTGCACACGGTCGTGATGGACGGGACAAAACGAGGCGGGTAACCACTCGACAAAGCCGTCCCAGTGTGTGCGGACCCGTTCAGCGGGACCGATTCGACCTGCGCGCTGTCAGAAACGTAGAAACCGGTCTCCTCTCTCAGCTCCCAGCGGAAGGAGAGGGGCATGTGTGGCATTTTTGGGTATGTTGGAACGCGGGACGAGGCGCCGCGGCTCGTCCTGGAGGGCTTGCGTAAGCTCGAGTATCGCGGCTACGACTCGTGGGGTATCGCGGCGCGCCACGATGGTCTGGTGGTCGAGAAGCACGTGGGCAAAATCGGCCAGGCGACGACCTCGCTGCCCGATGCCAGCGCCGCGCTCGGTCATACACGCTGGGCAACGCACGGCGGCGTAACCGAGGCCAACGCGCACCCGCACCTGGACTGCCACGGGCGCCTGGCGGTAATCCACAACGGGATCATCGAGAACCACGCCGAGTTGAAGCTCGAGCTGCTCGAGCAGGGGCACACGTTCACGTCACAGACGGACACCGAAGTGGTGTGCCACATGCTCGAAGCGCAGCTCAAAGCGCGCGACGACGCGGCAGAAGGCTGCGAACGACTGATGCAGGCGCTGCTGACGGTCTTTCGTCGGCTGGAAGGGCTCTCGGCGATCAGCGTGCTCGATCCTGAGCAGCACTGCATCGTCGCCGCCAAGAACGGCTCGCCGCTGGTGCTGGGCTACGGTACCGACGGCAACTTCCTGGCCAGCGATTCCTCAGCGCTGCTCGAGCACACGCGCCGACTGACGTTCCTCGAAGACGGCCAGGCCGGGCTGATCAGCGCGGACTCCGTTGCCGTCTACAACGTCGACAGTGGCCGCCGCATTTCCGAGGCGCGCATCTGGGATATCACGTGGCAGGAAGAACGCGCGGGGTTGGATGGCCATCCGCATTTCATGGCCAAGGAAATCCACGAGCAGCCGAGCGTCTTGCGCCGCCTGGCCGAGGAACGTTCTTCGGACGCACAAGAGCTGGCCGAGCGGATCATGGCTGCCAGTACGGTGCACTTCGTCGGCTGCGGCTCGGCCGCGCACGCCGCGCGCTGTGGCGAGTACCTGTTTTCGCGCATTGCGTCGCGCCAGGCGAACTGCGTCGTCGGCTCGGAGTTCGGCTATCTGGCCGACTTTCTCGACGCGTGCAGCCTTGTGGTGGGCTTGAGCCAGAGCGGCGAAACCATTGACCTGTTGGACTCGATGAAGGCAGCTGGCAAACGCGGTGCCCAGCTCGCGGCACTCGTGAACGTCGAAGGCTCCAGCCTGTACCGTCTGGTTAACCAGCCGATCTTGCTCTCAGCCGGGCCCGAACGATGCGTCCTGGCCACCAAGAGCTTTACCGCCAAGCTCGGCGTCTTACTCATGGCGGCCTATGCGGCGCGCGGACAGCTCGGCGAAGGCCAGGCGTTGCTGCGGCAGGCCGCTGATGAGATCCAGGCGTTTCTGTCAGACGGTCGTGTCGAGCTCATGCAGGGGCTGGCTGAGCGGTTCGTCGCGAGTGAGCACCTGTATGTGATTGGCCGCGGGCCGAGCTATCCGATGGCGCTCGAGGCCGCGCTCAAGATCAAAGAGGTGAGCTATATCCACGCCGAGGGCTTCGCGGGCGGCGAGCTCAAGCATGGCGTCATCGCCCTGATCGAGCCCGGCACGCCGTGCCTCGTACTGGCGCCGCGCGACGAGACATTCCGCGCGATCGTCTCGGGCGCCGAGGAGATCAAGGCCCGCGGCGGCACCATCATCGGCATCTCACCAGTTGCCAGCGACGTGTGGGACGTACACATCCCCGTCGCCGACGTCGGCGAAGCCGCGTCAATCGTGAACGCTGTCCCGCCCCAGGTCTTCGCCTACGAGCTAGCCGTGCGCCGCGGCCTCGACCCCGACAAGCCGCGCAATCTGGCCAAGAGCGTCACCGTGAAATAGCCGCGCCATCGGCTACTTGAACGGGTCGAAGCCGAGGTCGACCGCGGCCTGGATGGCTACATTGGCGGGGCATTCCAGGCCGTGCAACGTGCACGCATCACGCGGTAAGAGGTGGTGGTCGCGCGTATCGCTGAACGGTGCCCAGGGGTGATGCTCGACAACTGTCACGGACTTGGACGGCCTGCGTAGCGGCAGGAAGTCGTACGCCGATCGCGGCGGGTAAATGATCCAGCTCTCCTGCTTCTGCTCGTCGAAGAGCACGAGCTCGTTGTCGGAGTAGCGTCCGATTACGAGCTGGGGCGGACGGCGCTGGTCGAGCATGGACCTACAATACCGGGCCGTGGCCGAGCTCGACCCGGTGCGGATCGACCTGCCGGACGAGCTGCTCGGGCCACGCGTGCTGCTCCGACCCTACCGCGAGGACGACGCGCAACAGCTCTGGGAAGCGGTCGACGAGTCGCGCGAGCACCTCGGCACGTGGCTGCCGTGGGTCAAGGACTACGGCGAGCGATCGGACGCAAACAGCACCGTGCGCCGGCTGCAAGCGCGCTGGCTGCAACGCGAGGACCTGGTCGTAGCCGTCTTCGATAAGGCGAGCGGCCGCTTGCTGGGTTGCGATGGGTTGCATCGGATCGACTGGCACATTCGCCGCTTCGAGATCGGCTATTGGGTGCGCAAATCGGCCGAGGGCCACGGGTACATCACCGAAGCGGTCCAGGTGCTCACACGCTTCGCCTTCAACGAGCTCGAGGCCAACCGCGTGCTGATCCGCATGGATCCGGCCAATACGCGCAGCCGCGCCATCCCCGAGCGGCTCGGCTTCATCTATGAAGGGCGCTTGCGCAACGACATGCCTGATGTCGAAGGCCGCGCATGCGATATGGACATGTTCGCGCTCATTCCCGACGACTTCAAACGCCTGAGCTGGGCACCTTTATCATAGATTGCAGACTCAGGGCCAAAGGAATTGAGAGGCATGCTCCACGCATCGCGCGTGATTTTCATCGCGTTGGTTGGACTTACTCTGGCCGCTTGCAGCCAGCCGAGTGCGCCAAGTCCGACGAGTCCAGCGGCTGCTGGTGCCAAGCCAACCACCGCGGCCGCTGCGCCGACCGCCGCGGGTGCGGCACAGACGACCACGAACTTCGACGGCACATTGGTCTTCGGCGCGCCCATCTCGCTGACCGGCAGCACCGCAAAGGAAGGTAGCCTGACGCGTGACGGCTACGATCTATGGCGCGACACATACAACAAAGCGGGCGGCATCAACGTCGGCGGCAAGCACTACAAGATCGAGACGAAGTACTACGACGACGCCAGCAATGCCCAGCAGGCCGCGACGCTGGCGGAAAAACTCATCAAAGAAGACAAAGTCAATTTCTTGCTCGGCCCGTATGGGACGAGCTCGACGCTGCAAGTCAGCACGGTCGCCGAAAAGAACAAGGTGCCGATGATCGAAGGCAACGGTGCCGCCGAAAGCATCTTCAGTCAGGGCTACAAATACACCTTCGGTGTCCTCTCGCCGGCGCAAAATTACCTGCGTGGCGTCGTCGATCTGGCCCTTGCGCAGGATCCGAAGCCGACCACCGTGGCCGTTTTGAGCGCCGATGACCCGTTCTCCGTCGAAGTCGCCGATGCAGTGCGAACGTACGCCGAACAGAAGGGTCTGCAGGTCGTCTACTACCAGAAGTACCCGAATGCGTCGACCGATCTGCGCGCACCGTTGACCGAGACCAAGGGCAAGAACCCAGACCTCTTCCTGAACAGCGGCCACCTGCAGGAAAGCGTGGCCATCATGCAGCAGGCCAAAGAGCTGGGCTTCAACCCCAAGGGCTTTGGCTTCAGCGTTGGCCCGTCGATCCCTGACTTCGAAACGACGTTGAAGGGCGACTCGAACGCGGTCATGGGCGGCACGCAGTGGACGCCCGCGCTCAAGTACCAGGGCGACGATCTGTTCAAGACGCCCGAGGCGTACAACGCGCAGTACAAGCAAACCTTCAACTACGAGCCGGCGTACCAGAGCGCCGAGTCCACGGCGTGCGGCGTCGCGTTTGTGAAGGCGATCGAGAAGGCTGGCTCGATCGAACCTGACAAGGTGCGCGACGAGATCGCCAAGTTGAACTTCACCTCGTTCTACGGTCAGATCAAGTTCGACGAACGCGGCATCAATGTGACCAAGCCGATGGCCGTCGAACAGTGGCAGGGCAGCAAGCGGGTCACCGTCTGGCCCGCGGACGTGGCCGAAGGTAAGGCCGTCTGGCCGTTCCCATCCTGGTCGACGCGCTAGCGCCAGGAGAACTGCCTTCCTCGCATGCACCACCGCCGGCTGCGGCCATCCACCCGAGCGGACCGGCAAGCTATGCACAGTGAGGAGGTCCGCCTTGCGGCTGGCTGCCGGGATGCACCTCCGGTTGTCAGATTCAGCGCGGGCGGAGCGTAAACGCTGAGCGGATGGACTTTATCCAGCATGTCCTGAACGGGCTGCTTCAGGGCTGCATTCTGGCCCTGATCGGCCTCGGCTTCTCGCTGGTCTGGGGCATTCTCAACATCATCAATCTGGCCCACGCGGCGTTCATCATGCTCGCCGCCTATCTGACGTATTTTCTGTGGGCCAGCGCAGCCGTCGACCCGTTCGTAGCGCTGCCCTTGGCCATGCTGGCGCTATTCGGGCTGGGCTACGTGCTGCAGCGCTACGTCATCAACCTGGTCATGGGCGCCTCGATCCTGACCACGTTTCTGCTGACCTTCGGCTTCGAGAGCCTGCTGATCAATCTAGCCCTACGGCTGTTCTCGGCTGACACGCGACAGACCAAGCCGTTCTACGCCAACGCGTCGCTGAACCTCGGGCCGTTCTACCTGCCGTACACACACCTGGGCGCCGTCGTCGTGGCACTGCTGTTGACGTACGCCGTCTACCTGTTCCTGGACCACACCAGAACAGGCTCGTCCATACGCGCGGTCGGCCAGGACCGCGTGGCCGCGCGGCTGATGGGCATCGACATCGGCCGCACCTATGCGCTCACGTTTGCTATCGGCGCTGCCCTGGCGGGCGCCTCGGGGGCGCTCCTGTCGACCACGAGTGGCTTTGCGCCCAACGGCTTCGGCGCGTTCAACGTGCTGGCATTCAGCGTCGTGGTGCTGGGTGGCCTGGGCAGCATCCCAGGCGCGCTCATCGGCGGCCTCGTGTTCGGCCTGGTCTATGAGTTCGGCGGCACGTACATCCTGTCGCAGCGCGACGTGCTGATCTTCGCCATTCTGATCCTGGTTTTGGTCTGGCGCCCGACGGGCCTGCTCGGCCGCGAAGGCTACCGTTGAACCTGCTCATCTTGACCCTGGGGACGGCGCTGGCAATTGTGGCGGCTCGGCCACGTAACGCGGCGCGCGTGCGCAACGGTGCCACCGTGGCGCTGTTCGGTCTGATGGTCATTGCGCCGTTCATCTCCAGCAGCACGTCGATCTTGTTCGACGCGCTCACGGCGATGTGCATCGCCTATGGCTGGAATGTGATCGGCGGATTCACGGGCTACGCGGCGTTCGGCAACGTCGCCTACCTGGGCCTGGGCGCTTTTGTGGCGGCAGGTTTCATGTCCAAGCAGCCAGGGCATTTGGCCTGGCCGTGGTTCATCGGCATTCCGCTAGCCGTGGTCATCGTGTCGGTCGTCGCCGGCGGCATTGGCATCGTCGTGCTCCGGCTCAGAGGCCACTACTTCTCCATCGCCACCTTGGGCGTTGGCGTGGCCATGCCGCAGGTCATCAATGCCGATGCCGCGTTTGGCCAGAAGGGACTCTTTCCCAACTTCTTCGGCGGAGGCCTGCCGCTGAACTTCCCACTCCCGCAGGACATTCCGCTGGGCGGCATTACTCTCGACGCCGACCGTCATTTCCTGTACGCCCTGGGCTTGCTGACGGCGATCGCCGGTTGGGCTGTGAATCGCAAGCTGACCACGGGCAAGTTCGGTTATGGCCTGGTCGCGATTCGCGAAAACGAGGAAGCCGCCGAAGTCATGGGCGTCAACACGACGGTCAGCAAGGTCTACGCGTACATGATCAGCGCCGCGCTAGCCGCGTTCGGCGGGGCTGTCCTGGGTTACAAGCTCACCAACATGACCACCGAGGCGGAAGCGCTGTTCAGCACGACCAACAACTTGCAGATGATCATCATCTGCCTGATCGGTGGTGTAGGCACGCTGTGGGGTCCGTGGATCGGCGCGTTCATCTTGTTCGGCATCCAGGAGGCGCTGCGCCTGCTCTCGAGCAGCCAGGAGTTCCTGGCCTGGCAAGGTGTGATCTTCGCGCTGCTGGTCGTGTTGGTCGTGCTGTTCCTGCCGCGCGGCGTGATGCTCTTTGTGGCCACACGTACGCGACTGACGTGGCGGGTCTTCGCGCGCAACCTCGTCGCGCATCGCATATGACGGCCCCGATTCTGGAGGTACGCGACGCGACCAAACGTTTCGGCGGCGTCGTGGCCGTTCAGGACATCAGCTTCGACGTTCTGGCGGGCGAGATTCTGGGCCTGATCGGACCGAACGGCGCGGGCAAGACCACGCTGATCGACCTGATCACCGGCGTCGCACCGCTGACGCATGGCTCGATCGCGTTCGAAGGCAAGCCCTTGGCCGGTCTGCGCCCGCACCAGATCGGACGCATGGGTATCGCCCGCACCTTTCAGGTGGTGCGACCGTTCGCCAACCTGACCGTGCTCGAGAATGTCGCGGTTGGCGCGATGTACGGCGCCGGTGGATGCGGTCGGTCGGCGCACCAGGCAATGGCGGTCGCTGCCGAGATCCTCGACTTCGTCCATCTCATGCCGCGTCGCGATGAGCCCGCCGAAAGCCTACCGATTGCCGGGCGGAAACGCCTCGAGCTGGCCAAGGCTCTGGCGATGGAGCCACGGCTGCTGCTGCTCGACGAGGCGATGGCCGGCCTGCGCGGCACCGAGGTCGATCAGGCGATGGACCTGATTCGCGCAGTCAGCGCACGCGGCATCACCTTGCTGATCATCGAGCACGTGATGAAGGTGATTACCGGCGTGTGTAGTCGCGTGATCGTGCTCGACTATGGGCGCAAGATTGCGGAAGGCACGGCCTCAGAAGTGACGGCCAACGCAGCCGTGATCGAGGCCTATCTCGGGAAGCGCTACAGCCAGGCGCATAGCTCGACGAGTGCCTGAGCCGCTGCTTCGGGTACGCGACCTGAATGTCGCGTACGGCGAGGTTCAAGTGTTGTGGGACGTTGCGTTGGACGTCTTTCCGGGCGAAATCGTGGCGCTTGTGGGGGCCAATGGCGCTGGCAAAAGCACGCTCTTATCGACGATTTCGGGCCTGCTGCAGCCGGTATCTGGCTCGATCTCGTTCGCTGGCTCTGAGATCGGCGGCGCATCGACGCAGCGCATCGTCGACCTGGGCATCGCACATGTGCCCGAGGGCCGGCGGCTCTTCGCCGCCATGTCAGTGCGCGATCAGCTCAAGCTGGGCGCCTTCCGACGTCGCGATCAGGCTCGTGTTGCGGCCGACATTGAGTACGTCGTTGGGTTGTTCCCTCGCCTACGTGAACGCCTGCACCAGCTTGGCGGCCACCTATCCGGCGGCGAGCAACAGATGGCTGCCATAGCCCGCGGCCTGATGGCCCGACCGAAACTGTTGATGATCGACGAATTGTCGCTAGGCCTGGCGCCTGTGCTCGTCGAGCACCTCATGGAGACGATGGGCGTCTTGAACGAGGCGGGCACCACCATTCTGATCGTCGAACAAGATGTCCAGGCCGCCTTGGAGCGCGCTCATCGTGGCTACGTCTTGGAGACAGGCCATATCGTGCTATCGGGTGCCGCCACGGACCTATTGAGTGACGCGCGCGTGCGCCAGGCCTATCTCGGCGTCTAAATAGCCCTCAAAAGGAACTTACTTGGTTTGTTCTATGCGCTCGATTCTGTAGGTGGCTTTACCGGAAGGAATGTCTACCTCAACGGTCTCGCCGACGGCGCGGTCCTTCAGTGCCGAGCCGACGGGCGACTGAATTGAGATGCGGCGGTTGCGCGTATCGACTTCGCCAGGACCGACCAACGTATAGTCCAGCTCCTCGTCGAACTGCATGTCGCGCAAGACAACTTTCGAGCCCAGGCCGGCGCGCTCATTGCTATGGGTGCGCTCGACAACGCGCGCGGCCTTGATCTGGCCTTTGAGGCGATCGATCTGACCCTGGACCTCGCCCATGCGCCGCTTGGCTTCGTCGTAGGGCGCGTTTTCGCGGAAGTCGCGGTCCTGGTAGGCCGCGGCGAGGTCGTCGCGCACCGCGGGCGCGACCTCGGTTTCCAGATGTTCGAGCTGATGTTGCAGCTCTTCCAGGCCTTCGCGCGTGAGCTCGACGACCGCCGCTTCCTCCTTGCGCGCATTGGCCGAGCCGCCCTTGCGCCGTACGCGCAGACCCGCGCCAAGATTGGTCTCGGTCAGCTTCTTGGCTTTGAGGTCGGAAAGGAACGTCTTGAGGGCTTCGACGCGCGCGGCGCCCTCACCCGCGGTGTCGGCCAGATACTGCTGGTAGCGCTCGACTTGCAGCTTGGTGATCTGGCTCACGTTGCGCGTGGGACCGATGTGGCGGACGAATCGGTTGATCTCGCTAGCCGCAAGCTCACGCTGCGAGCCCGTCAGATTTCCCAGGTAGCGTGCAGATGCCTGTCCGAGGCTCATTATCTCGACGTCCGACGGAATGGCGACACCTCCAGCGACCGTTTCCCGGCGTGTAGCGGGTGACTAGCTAAATTATACGGATGGGCATGCGCATACTCGGTAACTTCGGAATCGAATGAGCGCGCTAGTTGACGGCGCGCGCGCCTTGGGCATAGAGCTGGGCACCGCGCAGCTTGCGCAGCTCGATCAGTTGGGCGCTGCGCTGCGCGAAGGCAACACACGCGTCAACCTTACGCGCATCACCGATCCGGCCGAGATCGAGACCCGCCACTTTCTCGATTCGTTAACGGCCGCCTTGCCGGTCCTGGAGCGGCTCAGGGCCGGCGATGAGTTGCGCCTGATCGACGTTGGAAGTGGTGGTGGGATGCCGGGCTTGCCACTCAAGATCGCATTTCCTCGACTGCGGGTGAGCCTGCTCGAGTCGGTCGGCAAGAAGGCCGCCTTCTTACGTGAGGTGGTTGAGCAGCTGCGCTTGCAGGACGTCGAGGTCATCGCCGAGCGCGCCGAGCTTGCCGCGCGCAACCCGATCCATCGTGATACCTATGACTGGGCGACTGCCCGGGCACTTGGTTCCTTGCCGGTGGTAGTCGAGTTGTGTGCGCCGTTTCTGGCGCCGGGCGGCCTGCTGGTAGCGCAGCGCAGTGGCGATCTCGAGGCTGACCTCAGTGCCGCCACGCCCGCCTTCAAGGCGCTGCGCGTATGGACGCGTGTGCCCATGCCCGTACATGTTGATGGCTTGCCAGGCCGTCGAGGCCTGATCGTCGGCGAAAAATACACCGCTACACCAGAGGCCTTCCCGCGCCGGCCAGGCATGGCCCGCAAGAAGCCGCTAGTCTGAGCTGGTTGACGCCGCGGCTCTGGTGAGGCCGAGATCTGAGCAGAGCTCGCGCAGGAAGCCTTCTACGTCCATGACCAGGCCGATGGCTTGGAAGCTGCCGCGGTCGGCGAGTTTGGTGACTACGGCCGGGTTGATGTCGACACAGACCGTGGTTACGGCGGCGGACAGCAAATTGCCCGTGGCGATGCCGTGCAGCATTGAGGACAGGACGAGGACGAGGTCGACGCCCTTGCGGACCTCGGCGCGCATCTGGCGCTGGGCCTCTAATGTGTCGGTCACGACATCAGGTAAGGGGCCGTCGTCACGGATCGAGCCAGCCAGGATGTAGCGCGCACCAGCCTGCACGCACGCGTGCATGATTCCATTGCCAAGCAGGCCCTGGCTGACCGCGGCGTCGATGCTGCCGGCGCGGCGCACGCGGTTAATGGCGCGCAGGTGATGCTCGTGCCCGCCCTCGCGCGGCACGCCCTCGGTGAGCGAGACGCCAAGCGACGTGCCGAACATCGCCACTTCAATGTCGTGCGTCGCCAGGCCGTTCCCGGCGAACAACACGTTGACGTAACCCGAGCGAATCAACGCGGCCACCAGATCGCGCGAGCCCGTGTGAACCAGCACCGGTCCACCCACCAGTACGACGCGCCCGTGACGCAAGCGCACCTCGCGCAGGCGCTCGGCAATCTCGTGAATGAGCAACACTTTGGGCTTCTCACTCGAGACATTGCTGCCCATGAACGCAAAGACCGGCGGCTGATGCCGCGGACGCTCGAGCGGGTTGACCTTGACTCCCTCGTGGCCGACGACCACCTGTTCACCCGCCTTGACATCCGACAGTGCGACGGTCCATGCGCGACCCGCGGCGGAGTCGACAGCAATGGCGCAATCCATCTCAGGCCACTCGACGTGCACCCACTGGCCGCCAAGGCGCACCTCTGTCTCGAGATTGGTGGTCGAGTAAAAGTCCTCGGGAAACACGCCATCAGCCGGCGCGGGCTCCAGGCGCACCTGTTCGATCTGCTCGGACGTGGCGCCAATACGCTGCGCCCGATCCAGCAACAACTCGAGCAGCTCGCGAGTCGGCGCCGAAATCTGGATGCGGGCATACGACGGCTCGTCTTTGCGTCGGCCGACCTCGATATGCTCGATCACGAAATCGCCGCCGCGATCCATGACTTCGTCCATGATCTGCGGCAATGCGTACGAGTCGATGATGTGGCCGCGCAGCTCGACGGTCTCGGTAAAGGACATACCTTGCCGAGTAGTCTAAGCAACTGATGGACGCGCTCATCTTTGACGTAGGTGGCGTGCTGCTGGTGCCACACGCTGAGCCAATCTGTGCCGCCCTGGGCATGGCCGTGGACTTCGAGCTAGCCGAACAGGCGCACTACCACGGCGCACGGGCACTCGACGCCTGCAATGCCGACCAGGACGACGAACGCTACGCCTACCTGGAGGCGTACGCGCGCTGCCTGGGCGTGCCCGACAAGGATCTGGCGGAAACGGTGCCGCGGCTCCAGGCGCTCTTCTCGGCGTCGAGTCTGGATTTGTGGCGCCAAGAGGTGCGCGGTTCCGTCGAAGGGCTGCGCGCGCTGTGCGATGGCACGCGCAAGCTGGCCATTGTCAGCAACGCGGACGGCACCGTCGAGGAGCAATTGCGACGCGGCCGCATCTGTCAGGTTGGCGAGGGCCTGGGCGTGCCAGTACTGGCGATCATCGACTCGACCGTGGTCGGCGTGGCCAAGCCGGCTGCCGAGATCTTCCGCCATGCACTCGAGCCGCTCGCCATCGCGCCCGACCGGGCCGCCTATATCGGCGACACGCGACGCTATGATGTCGCCGGCGCCCGCGCGGCCGGGTTGAAGCCAATCCATTTCGACCCGTACGAGCTGTGCCCCGAGCGGCACGACCACGAACACCTCGCGGCGCTAAGCGATTTGCTGTAGTCGGATGTTGTTTGTACTCATTCCTGGGTCGGGCGGCGACGCGTGGTACTGGCACCTGGTCGAGCCTGAGCTTCGCGCGCGCGGGCACGATGTCGTCTCGGTGCAGCTGCCCGCGGCGGACGAGCGGGCTGGGCTGGCCGAGTACGCGCAGACGGTCGTCGATGCGATCGGCGACCGGCAAGACGTGGCACTCGTCGCGCAGTCGATGGCCGGGTTCACCGCGCCACTGGTCTGCTCACGCGTGCCCGTGCAGATACTCGTGTTCTTGAACGCGATGATCCCACGGCCGGGCGAAACGCCGGGTGAGTGGTGGGCAAATACCAGCCAGGAAGAGGCGCGGCGCGCCAAGGACGCACGCGAGCGGCGCGACCCGGACGCGCCGTTCGATCTGCAGACGTACTTCCTGCACGACCTGCCGCCTGATGTGGTCGAGGCCTTGATGGCCCGCCCGGAGCCACGCCAGGCCGATCGACCGTTCAGCACCCCGTGCACGTTCGAGACCTGGCCCGATGTGCCAACGCATGTCCTCACCGCCCGGGACGACCGCTTCTTCCCCGCCGAGTTCCAGCGGCGTGTCGCTCGAGACCGCCTGGGCATCACGCCCGACGAAGTTCCGGGCGGGCATCTCGTGGCGCTCAGTCACCCGAAAGAGCTGGCCCAGCAGCTGGCTGCCTATGTCGGTGAGTCCCAGATCCGCGAGCTGTCGAGGCCTGGGCAGGCGCAGTGAGCACCAGGAACATGGACGGCGTGCTGGCGCAAGCACTCGCCTGATCGCTCACGAGCACCACTCCGAGCCAAGCGGCTAAACGCGCTGTTCCAGGACAAAGCGGCGGACCTCCTGGATCCAGCCGACGTGTTCGGCGTAGTGGCCGTAGGTATCGCCTTCGATCTTGTCGCGGATGGGCCGGTCATCTCCGGCGTCGCTGCCGAGGTCGGCCACGGTGCGCTCCAGGTCCGGGTCGGTCAGCGCGCGTAGCGCGGCCACGAGCCGTTGGTGAATATCGGCGACGCGCCAGCTCACCTCGTCCAGCGGTAGGTCCTTGTTGCGCTCATACACGATCGCGTTCAACTGATCGACGCTGTCGATCCGATCGTACGCATCGGCGTCCAGGCCGAAGGCGTCGCGCTGCGGCCGACCGCCGAGGATCGTCAGCAGTGCATTTTCCCAGGCGCCGATATGGATGAGGTGGTCTTTGACCGACCAGCCCTCGGGACCAGGCGCGGTGAGCTGGTGCGTGTCGAGGTCCGCGATGAGTGCCTGCAGCGCGGCCCAGCCACGCTCAACGCGTTGGACGACTTCGGCAGCGCTGCGCGGCTCGTCGTCCACGCGCCCGTTACGGACCGAAGCCAGTCGCCGCCGCGATCGCGGCATCCAGGAATGGGCGCCCGAGGATGCCGAATGCAACCACGCCCGCGACGCTCGCCGCCAACGCGAGGCCCTGGCTGAAGCTATAGCCCACGTGGATCGGCTGCGCCGCGGGCGCCTGTCGAATCCACATCGCATGGATCACCCGCCCGTAGTAGTACAGCGACACGGCCGACATGATGACCGCCCAGATCACCAGCAACTGCAGGCCAACCGAATTGCTCTGAATCGCGGCCAGGAAGAGGTACAGCTTGGCGAAAAAGCCGACGAAAGGCGGAATGCCTGCCAGGGACAAAAGCGCCGCGGTCAGGCCCATGGCCAGGATGGGTGACCGAGACGCCAGGCCAGCGTAGCCTTCGATCTCATCGTCGGTCGCGTAGTTGGCCATGATCGTGATGACGATGAACGCGCCGAGGTTGGTGACCGCGTAGGCCAGCAGGTAGAACATGACCGCGCTGGAGCCAGTCGCGCGCGCCGTCGCCAGGCCAATCAGCATGTACCCAACGTGGCTGATGCTCGAGTACGCCATCAGGCGTTTGATATTCGTCTGCATCAGCGCGACCAGGTTGCCGACCGTCATGGTTATGAGCGCCAGGACGCCGAAGAGCACCGACCATTCGCTGCTCACACCGGGCAGCGCCCCGTTGAAGATGCGCAGAATAACCGCGAAACCGGCTGCTTTGGAGCCGACCGAGAAGAACGCAGTCGCGGGTGTGGCGGCGCCTTGATAAACATCGGGCGTCCAGAGCTGGAACGGCGCCGCGGCGATCTTGAAGCCAAAGCCGGCCACGAGCATGCTCACACTGAGCAGCACCGCCGGTGACGGCGTGCCGGTCAGAACGCGGGAGATGTCCGCCAGCGTGGTGGCGCCGGAGACGCCATAGAGCAAGGCCATGCCATACAGCAGGACCGCCGTGGACATGGCGCTGAGTAAGAAAAATTTGATGCCTGCTTCGGTGCTCTTGAGTCCCTGGCCGGCGATCGCGTCACCCTTGTTCCAGGCAGCCAGGAAGGCCAGCGAGAGGCTGGTGACCTCGAGCGCCAGGTAGATCGTCATCAGCTCATTGCCGGCGGCCATGAGCATCAGCCCGCCGGTGGCCAGCAAGGTGACGACGTAGAACTCGGCCTCGATCAGCTCGGCGCGGTCGGCGAACGTCGAGGCCGACAGGATGACCAGCAGCGACGCCAGCAGGAACAGCGCCTGGAAGAACAGCGCGAAGCCGTCGACGACCAGGAACCCGCCGAACGCGGACTTGCCGACGTAGCCCGCGGCCCACAACCAGCCGCACATCGCCAGCGAGATGAGCACGCCCAGCGCCGAGATCCACATCAGTGGGCGACGCGAAACCCAATCGGTGATGATCAGGTCGATCAGCAGCACCACGATGCCTGACAGGACGATGGCCAGCACCGGTGCGAGCAAGGTCAGACCAAGCGCGAAGTCGGCGGCGCTCATGACCGGCAGCGGCACGGAGGTCGGCATGATTAGCGGTCAGCCATCAGCAGCCAGCAGTCTGGAACGGCAACCGTACGATTGTCATCCTGAGCCCACGAAGGAAGCGGAGCACGCAGGGCGGGGTGCCAACCATCTCACATAGTGCTGATAGCTGACAGCTGACTGCTGATAGCTCCATCAGCGGCTCACCAGGCGGGCGGCGATGGGCGCAACGCCACTGGCGGACAGATCGGCGACCACGTTTGGCACGACCCCGATCAGCACGGTGGCGGCGGCCAGGATGCCCACCGCCAGTCGCTCGCGCCAGATCGCGTCACCCAGCACCGACCACTCCGTCGCCAGCGGGCCGAAGAAGACCGAGCCCAGACGCCACAGAATGTAGCCCGCGGTAATGGCGATCGTGCACACGCACACGATCGTCGCCAGCGGATAGGGACCGTAGCTGCCGATGAACGTGGTGAACTCGGCCACGAACCCGGCCAAGCCTGGCAAGCCCAAAGACGCCAGGCCGGCGACCATGAACACGCTGGCGATGAATGGCATACGCGCCGCCAGGCCACTCATCGCTCCGACCTCACGCGTATGCGTGCGGTCATACACCAGGCCGACCATGCTGAACAGCAAGCCGCTATACAGGCCGTGCGCAATCATCACCAGCATCGAGCCAAGGAAGCCGACCGGCGTCAGTGCGGCAATACCCAGCAGGACGTAGCCCATGTGGCTGATACTCGAGTTGGCGATCATCTTCTTGAGGTCGGTCTGCGCCAACGCGACGAACGCGCCGTAGATGCTGTTGATGACCGCCAGGATGATCAGCAGCCACTGCCAATCCTGGGCCGCTTGCGGCAGCAGGCTGACGCACAAGCGCAGCAGGCCGTAGCCACCCATCTTGAGCAGCACACCGGCGAGCATGACGCTGCCCGCGGTCGGCGCCTCGACGTGCGCATCCGGTAGCCAGGTGTGGAACGGAAAAACCGGCACTTTCACGGCAAAGCCGATGAACAGCAGGATGAACGCGATGCCACCGAGCGAGCCGATGCCGTGCCCATACTGGCTGAAGTCGAAACGCGCGATCTCGGGGATGCCGAAGGTCAGCGGTTTAGGTCCGAACCAGGCCACCAGCAAGATGCCGACGAGCATGAATGCCGACCCAGCGATCGTGTACAGGATGAACTTGAAAGCGGCGTACTCTCGGCGGACGCCGCCCCAGATCCCGATGATCAGGAACATCGGGATCAGCTCGAGCTCCCAGAACAGGAAGAACAGGAACAGGTCGTTGGCCGTGAACACGCCCGCGACCGCGGACTCGAGCACCAGGAACAGGCTGAAGTACAGCGACTGGCGGGTGCCGATGCGCCACGAGCCAGCGACCGCGCTCAGCGTAAGCAGGGCGTTGAGCACGACCAATGGCATGCTCAAGCCGTCAACAGCTATGCGGTAGTCGCTGCCGAACGGCAGCCACGGGATGCGTGTCTCGAACTGATAGCGGTCGGCAGCCGAGCGATCGAAGCCGATCAACAGTAGGATCGCAGCGACCAGAGCAGCTGCCGAGAAGAGCGTCGCCAGGCGCCAGGCGCGCATGTCGTGGGTCATGCCGATGCCGTGGCCGTGCGCGGCTTCGGCGGCGTCATCGGCGTGGCCACCCTCGACCGTCTCGCGACTGCCCAGCAGCGCGATGACGATGGCGCCGATCAGCGGCAGCCAAAGCGTGACCTGAAGCAGTATGGCGCCCGTGGTCGGGTTCATCGGCGAATCAGGGGCACGGCGACCAGCACCAGTGCAATCATGGCCATGCCGCCGAACAGGACCAGTCCATAGTTCTGGACGCGACCGGTTTGCAGTATGCGCAGCGCGCGCCCACCCTGACCAAACGTGCCCGCGATACCGTTGACCAGACCGTCCAGACCCTGACGATCGAACAGGGCCACGGCGTAGGCCACGCCGATAGCGAGCTTATCGATCAGCCACATGTAAAACTCGTCGATGTAGTAGCGCCGCCACAGCAGGTTGTAGACGCTGCCCAGGCGGGTTAGCGGCTCGGCGACGAAGGCGCGCGCGCCGTACATCGTCCAGGCCAGCACGATGCCCACAACGGCCAGCACGGCGCCGACGCCAGCGAGGGTCCAGTTCGCAGCAAGCTCGTGGAACTCCGGGCCTTCGAGGAAGCGCTGGAAGCCGTTGCTGCCGAACGGGGGCGGTGCGCCCCAGAAGCCAACGACGAGTGCCGGGATTGCTAGCACCACGAGCGGGCCAATCATCCACCAATCCGACTCGTGGAGTGCCCCCTGGTGCGGGTCAGTGGTTTCGCCCAGCGCGTGATGGACCTCCGTTGGCGCGCCGCGATACGTGCCATGGAACGTCAGGAAGAACATGCGGAAGGTGTAGAAGGCGGTCAGGAAGACCGTGATGACACCGAACGCAAGCAGGATTGGTCCGGCGCCTTCGGCGGCGGTCGCCAGGATCTCGTCTTTGGACCAGAAACCGGAGAACAGCGGGAAGCCTGCCAGCGACAACGCACCGATGCCCATCGTCGCCCAGGTCCACGGCATGTAGCGGCGCAGGCCGCCCATCTCACGAATGTCGTTGGTGCCCACCGCGTGGATCACCGAGCCAGCCGCCAGGAACAGCAGCGCCTTGAAGAACGCGTGGGTGAACAGGTGGAACATCCCCGCCGCCACGCTGCCCGCGCCGAGCGCGAGCATCATGTAGCCAAGCTGGCTGACCGTCGAATACGCGAGCACGCGCTTGATGTCGTTGTTGACCAGGCCCATGGTCGCGGCGAAGATCGCCGTGAAGCCACCGATGACGGCAACGACGGTCAGCGCTTGTGGGACTGCCTGGAAGAGCGGGAACGTGCGGGCGACGAGATACACGCCCGCGGCGACCATAGTCGCGGCGTGGATCAGGGCCGAGACTGGAGTAGGACCTTCCATGGCGTCGGGCAGCCACACGTGCAGCGGGAATTGGCCGCTCTTGCCGACGGCGCCGGCGAACAGGCCGAGGCACGCCCAGAACAGGATGGGCTGGCCCAGAATGCCGATCTGGAACAGATTGCCGGTATGGCGTTCGGCCTCCTCGAACAACTGCGACATCTGCAGCGTGCCGCCGGTGTTCCACAGCACGATCAGGCCAATCAGGAACCCGACGTCGCCAACTCGGGTGGTGATGAACGCCTTCTTGGCGGCGATCCACGGCGCCAGCAGGTGGACGCCGGGCCGCGGTTCGCGCTCGTACCAGAAGCCGATCAGCAGATAGCTGGACAGACCGACCAGCTCCCAGCCAATGAACAGGAACAGCAGGTTGTTGGCCAGCACAACGGCGAGCATGGAGAACGTGAACAGCGATAGGTAGGCGAAGAAGCGGCTATAGCCGGGGTCGTAATGGCCGTGCTCGATCATGTACGAGCGCGAGTAGATCTGGACCACCAGGCTGACCGTTGTGACGACGACCAGCATGATCGCCGCGAGCGGATCGACGGCGATGCCCAGCCTGAGGAACGTCTCGGTTTCGCCCTGTGGCACACCGCCGGGCAGCAGCCTGAGCCAGTTGAACTCGTAGTGGTCGGTCGCGCCGGTGTTCAGGACCTGGAAGAAGACCAGGTAGGCCAGGATGGTGGCGATAGCAATGGCGACGATGGCGACGGCTGCCGAGAGCTGTTTGCTGCGGCGGGTAACGAAGACGATCAGCAGGAACGCCAGCAGCGGCAGCTCGAGGATGACCAGACCGTTCTGGATCACTCTTTGGTCATCCCTTCATCAGATCGAGCTGGTCGACCTGGACCGTTCTGCGCTGACGGTAAATGGCAATGATGATCGCCAGACCCACCGCCGCCTCCGCGGCCGCTTGCGTGATGATAAAGATGGCGAACATCTGGCCCGCCAGCTCCTGGTCAGATTGCAGGAAGCGGGCGAAGGCCACAAACAGCAGACTCACGCCATTCAGCATCAGTTCGATGCTGAGCAAGATGCCGATGGCATTGCGCCGCGATAGCACGCCATACATGCCCAAAGCGAACAGGATGCTGCCCAGGACCAGGAAGTGTCTGAGGCCAGGAATGAGGAATTCCATGGTCAGTCTTCGCGGGCGATGACGATGGCGCCGATCAGCGCCACCGTGAGTAGCAGCGAGGCGATCTCGAAGGGCAGCACGTAGCGCGTCAGCATCAGGCCGCCCAGCGACTCGGCCGTCGGAATGTCGAGGATGGCGTCGCGCACCTTCCACGGTGTCGTGATGACCACGAAGACCGAGATCACGCCGATGCCCAGCGACACGACTACAGCGCCGGCGTTTTGCGCCGTACCGACCAGGCCAGGTACGTCGATCTGGCGAGGCGTCATGAAGATGGCGAAGATGATCAGGACCATGATCGCGCCGACGTAGACCACCAGCTGCGAGATGGCCAGGAAGTCAGCGCCCAGAATGGCGTACATCATGGCCACGCCACCCAGGACCGTCGTCAGCGCGAGCGCCGAACGCACCAGGTTCTTGATGCGGAACACCATCAGGTAGGCGGCGATGATGCTCGTCACGGCGCCGATCCAGAACGCCAGTGAGCCGACGAAGGTCGCGAACGGGTCGGTGGTGCCGAGACCGATCATTTGGCGCTCCGCGCGAGGGGAGTGGGGCGTGGGGAGTGGGGAGTGGGGAGTGAAGAGTGGGGAGTGGGGAGTGAGGGACGGCCGCCCCATGCCACCCTCGCCTCCGCGGACCGGTCGGGCGGTGCACTTCCGCGCTGTCGACCGCGGACGCACGCCACGCGACTGCCCCACTCCTCACTCCTCACTCCCCACTCCCCACTCCCCACTCCTCGCTCCCCACTCCCGACTCCCCACTCCTCACTCGCCACTCCTCCCCACTCCCC
>DASXRR010000397.1:0-7510 GCA_036506475.1 Chloroflexota bacterium | reverse complement strand
CACGCGCCCGAACCGGCTTCCCGCCGACGCCCGTCAGCACAATCCGCGCGTTGTCTACGAGCTCATGCTCAATAGTCAGCGATACAGCCACACCCGCCAGGGCAAAGTCACCGTGCCGTCGCGCAAATTCGAGCCACGCCTGGCCCGTCCGCTGGGCCATTGCCGGATACCACGCCTCGGTCAGGATCTCATCCGGCTCGAGGACGGTCGTCAGATAACCGAGGAAGAAGTCTTCGGCTTTCACCGTCCGCGTGCCGCGCGGCCCGACCACGGTGAGCGTGGCTTCGAGGCAGACGGCCACCGCGGGCAACTCGGCCGCCGGATCGGCATGCGCCAGGTTGCCGCCGACGGTCCCGCGCGAGCGGATGGCCGCGTGGCCGACCCAGCGGATCGCTTCAGCCAGCAGCGGGGTTGTTTCGGCAACGCGCGCGTCGCGCTCGACGGCCGCATCGCGCGTCATCGCGCCGATGGCCAGCCCGCGGTTGCGCGGCGTGACATAGGCCAGGCTCGGGATGCGGTTCAGGTCGACCAGGCGCGTGGGCCGCGCCAGGCGGAAATTGAGCAGCGGAATGAGGCTTTGACCACCTGCCAGGATCTTGGCCTCACCGTCGGATTCGGCCAACTCGTGGACCGCTTCGTCGAGCGTGCGCGGCGCGACGTACTCAAAGGGCGGCGGCTTCACAGGTGACTCGCAAAAGATACTACCTAGGCTACGGACCGAAGGCGCCCCAGACGAACAGATGCGGCCTGAGATAGCCGTCGCGATCGACGAAGTCGTACTGGTCGAAAGACCCACCTGGGCTTGACAGAACGAACGGCGCTACGAGCTTCGCCTGTGTTTGCTGGGCAAAGGTGACCAGCTCATGCCCGAGCGCCTCGTCGGGCCAGCCGTTGCCAGCGTGCGGTCGGCGCCCGCACTCGGTGACGAAGAACGGCACCGTCGCGAGCCGATCCTGCAGCCACTGCGGCCAGCGCTCCTCGACCAGGTAGACGTTGTCGCGGTCCCAATACTCGTGGCCCGCCAGGCCGTCGCCGTTGTCCAGATACAGTTCGATGGCCACGCGCATTGCGTCGTAGCCCGTGCCCTCGGGATCCATCGGCGAGCCTTGCGCCAGCGGCGGAAACAACAAGTGGACATCGGCGGCGCCGGGATGCGTGTGGCGGTAGCGGTCGACCTGCCACCACACCTCTTCGGCCCATGTGCCGATGGCCTGCCATGACGTGCTGGACCATTCGATGTCGGGCTCGTTGGCGATCTGGAACCACTGGATCCACGGATAGCGCGCGTGCAGCTTGACGATGCGCTGCGCGAGGCGGCGCGGCTCGTCCGGGCCACGCACGGGCCACATGCGGACGACTTGCATGACGTCCTGATGGGCTTGTAACCAGCGCTGCAGTTGTCGGTCGGGACCGATCCAACGCAGTGGGTCGCCGTCGCCTAGCTGAGCTGAAAACAGCACCACTGCGCCCGGCTGGATGAGGTCTAACGCGGCGTAGTCGGCCAGGCCGAGGGGCGTCTTGGGCGACAGGTCCATGCCGCGCAGTGCTGGCCGAGGCGTCCACGGCGCAATTGGCATGTTTGGCGCGGGCGGGTTGGTGGCAACTCGAGCTGTGCACGCCAGCGAGGCCATAGCCGCAACGACCGCGCACATTGTCATCCTGAGCTTGCGAAGGATCCGCTTGTCGGGACCGTCTCGGCCCGCGGATCCTTCGCTGCGCTCAGGATGACAGCTGCGCCAATTGTCGCTGGGCGATCGTGTTGCCTGGGTCACTGGCCAGCGTACGTTCGAAAGCGTGGCGCGCCGCGTCGCGGTCGCCTAACTGCAGTAACGCGCGACCGAGCATGTTCGTGCCGCGCGGGCCGAGTGGCTCGCCCTCGTACAGCAGGTCGATCGCCGCTTGCCACAGCTGTTTCTCGATCAACGTCGCCGCTTGTGATTCCACCTCCTCGGCGCGCACAACATGTCGGGCAGTCGCGGCCCGTGCGGACGGCGGCGCCCATTGGATGCCCGCCCGCTGGCACAGGTCCATCAAGATGCGCTCCGTCTCGGCGTTGTTCGCCTGGCCCAGCGCGCCGATCGGACGGCTGTGCAGCTCGCGAATACCACCCGCGAGTGGCAGTCCCTCGCCCAGCAGCTCGCGACCGAGATCGTGGCCGACCAGCACGACGCCGCGCGGCCGAGCGCGCTGGATCGCCACGCCAATCGCCGCGCGGGCCGCTGCGCGGTCCAGCGCCTGCGACAGCACCATCACGCCCAGCGCGACGCGGGCGAGCAGAGGTGCGAGCTGAGGGCCGTGGGGCAGCTTGGGCAGCGCGGCGCGTGCGTCGGCTGCGTCGGCGATCTCGCGCGGCGTGGGCGCCACTCCAGGCGCCTCACGCGCAACGATCAGCAGATCCATAACCATTCATGTTTCCTTGCCCGGGGCGCGTGCGACAATACGCACTATGCGTAACCTGCTCTTCGCGCTTGTACTCCTGGCGCTGGGGCTGCCGTCCGCTGCGTACGCACAGCAGCAGCCGACGATGCAGGAGTACGCCGTCCCAGCTGGGACGCACCCGCATGACGTCGCACCGGCCAGCGACGGCGGCATGTGGTACACGGGACAGTCGAAAGGCGTGCTCGGGTGGCTCGACCCGAATTCCGGTGAAGTCCGCGAGATCGCGCTTGGTCCTCGCTCGGCGCCGCACGGCGTGATCGTGGGCCCCGACGGCGCGGCCTGGGTAACGGACGGCGGCCAAAACGCCATGGTCCGCGTTGAGCCGTCAACTGGGGACGTGCGCGTGTTCCCGTTGCCGACCAGTCGCAATGCCAATTTGAATACCGCGGCATTCGATCGCAACGGCATCGTCTGGTTCACTGGGCAAAGCGGCATCTACGGCCGCGTGGACCCGGTGACGGGCGAGGTCCGTGTGTGGGACGCACCGCGGGGGGCGGGACCGTATGGTATTACCGCGACGCCGGACGGTCGCGTGTTCTATGCCTCGCTGGCGGGCAGCCACATCGCCGAGATCAATCTCGAAACTGGCGAGGCGGTGGCGATCGATTCACCCACCCCGCGCCAGGGCGCTCGGCGGGTGTGGACCGACTCGCATGGCCAGATCTGGGTCAGCGAATGGAACGTCGGTCAGGTTGGGCGGTATGACCCGCGCACGGGCGAGTGGCGCGAGTGGCAGTTGCCTGGCTCACGCCCGCAGACGTATGCCGTCTATGTCGACGAGCTGGACAAGGTCTGGCTGACCGACTTCGGCAGCAACGCCATCGTGCGCTTCGATCCTGACACCGAAGCCTTCGAGTCCTTCCCCCTGGCGCAATCCAACGCCGCCGTACGTCAGCTACTCGGTCGGGCGGGTGAGACGTGGGGCGCAGAGTCGGGCGCCGATCGCCTGGTCGTCATCCGCCGCTAGAGGACGTCGACCTCGGCGTAGTCGCGGCCGCTGAGCTGGCGGTAGCCGGGCCCGCGGTCGAAGAACGGGATGAAGCCGCGCGTCTGGCGCAGCTCGGCGCGCAGCGCGACCGTGGCAGCGGGGTGGCCGAGGATGACGCCGTAGTCAGTACGCGCGGACTCGACCGAGACTTTGCCTTGACGAACGTCGAGCTCGACAAGCTCGGGTTCGCGCTCGAGCGGGTCGCCCCAGCCGCCGCCGCCCGTGGTGTCGATGCGCACCAGCGTGCCCGCGGGGATCGGCTCGTCATCCACCAGGCCTTCTAGCACCCGCTGACCAACCCCACCAGGGTCGACGGTCACACGAAACGGCTTGCCAGCGCGCCCGCCATGGAGGCCCCAGCAGCTCAGAATGGAGCGGTCGGCGACGGACAGGAAGGCGCAGTCGACCAGCGGTCGGATCTCCTTGCGGTAGCCCAAACCACCGCGGCGTAGGCCAGGCCCGCCCGAGTCGGGCGCCAGTCCAAGCGATTCGACCAGCAGCGGAAAGCGAGTCTCGGTGAACTCGACGGGCAAGTTCTTCGAGTCGGGCACGACATGGATGGTGTCGGAGCCATCAGCCCATGGCCGGCCACCCGAGCCGCCACCCAGCACCTCGCGCATCAAGTACGGCTGGCCGTCCAGGTCGGTGCCGTAGAAGCCCGTATAGCGGATCGTCTCCTGGTCGGCCGGCAATGCCCCACCTGTAGCCTTGGCCAGCACGCCAGCCAGGATGCCCAACAAGCGCAGGATGACAAACGTGCGGGCGTTGACGGGCGCCGGAAAGATAGGCGTCAGAAGTGTGCCCGGCGGTGGGAAGCGCAGCTCGATCAAAGGCACGACGCCTTCGTTGACGTCTAGCTCGGCCATCCGCTCCGGCGTATCAGCCAGGTTGCGCAGGATCGGCGCGAGCCACTTCTTCAAGAACACGCCGTCAGCGTAGTTGCCAGCGTGGTTGATCGGCCCCTTGGCCTGCGGACTCGTGCCTGCAAAGTCGATCACCAATCGCCCATCAGCACCCTTGGTGACAGTCATGCGCTGTGTGTGTAAGCGCGGAGGGTCGACGCCGTCGTGCTCGGCGTAGTCTTCCCAGACGTAGGTGCCATCGGGGATTTTGCTCAGTAGCTCGCGGCGAAACGTCTCGGTCGTGCGCGCCAGGATCGCGTCGAAGCACGCTTCAACCTGATCGCCGCCGTAGCGCGCAAACAGCTCGGCGAGCCGCCCGGCACCCATGCGGCAGGCGGCCACCTCAGCATCCAGATCACCCCGCAGGCTGTCCGGCAAACGCGAGTTGCGCACCATCACGCGGATCAGGTCGTCGTTCGGCTGACCGCGCTGATAGAGCCGCACGGGCGGCACGATCAGGCCTTCCTGGTAGTAGGAGGTGCCGTGGCTGGGCATCGAGCCCGGCACAGACCCGCCGATGTCGTCGTGGTGACCGAACGCCTGAACGAATGCGACTACCTGGCGCGCATGAAAGACGGGCACCGTCACACACAGATCGGGCAGGTGCCCGATGCCGCCTTCCGACTGATAGACGTCGTTGTGGAAGAACACGTCGCCGGGCTGCATCGACTCGATCGGGAAGTCGCGCACGATCGGCTGGACCAGGGCCGAGTAGGACCGTCCGGTCAGCTTGCGGCAGTGGCGATCGTGAATGCCGCCGCGGAAGTCGCGTGCCTCGCGGATCATCGGCGAGCGCGATGTGCGCTCGATGGCTGCTTCGACTTCGGCCTCGACCGACGCCAGCGTCCCCTCGACGATCTCGAGCACGATCGGATCGATCACGGCTTGCGCCTCAAGAGCAGGTTCCCGTAGGCGTCGCCCGTGGCTTGCAGCGAGGGGAACACGACGGTCGTCGAGCCAAACTCCTCGACGATGGCCGGGCCGTCGATGCACTGACCAGGCTGTAGCAGCGCCCGGGCATAGATTGGGGTCTCGACGCGGCCGGCCCCGAAGTAGACCTTTCGATGCCCAGTCAGCGCGCTGCCCGAACTGTGGGCGGCGAGTGGCCGCAGCGGAGGACGCTCGATCGGGCCGATGCCGGTCACGCGCACATTGACCCACTCGATGGCCTGCGGCGGCTGACTCGGCCGATAGCTGTAGCCGTATGTCTTCTCGTGGGCCGTGTGGAACCGCTCGACGGCCTGGTCGGCCATGGTGCGATCGAGTCGGCCGGCCGCGACGTCGACGCGCACCTCAGAGGCCTGGCCGAAGTAGCGCAGGTCGGCGCTGCGGACAAGCAGCATCTGTGCTGGCGCGAAGCCCTCTCGGGCCAGGGCGGCGCGCGCCAGATCTTCCAGGTCGGCGTAGATGGCGTTCAGCAGGGCGAAATCGAGTTGGTCGTCGCGCTGGACGGCGGTCGCAACATAATCATTCTTGAGGTCGACGGTCAGCAGGCCGAACGCCGACACGTTGCCCGGGTTGGGCGGGATCAAGGCCGCTTGCAAGCCGAGAATGTCGACCAGGCGACCCGCCTGCAGCGGCCCCGAGCCGCCGAACGCCACCAGCACATAGTCGCGTACGTCAAGGCCACGTTTCACCGTCACCTGGCGCACGGCGTTTGCCTGGCTCCAGGCAGCGATCTCGAGCACCCCTGCCGCCGCCGCGTCCGCGCTGAGGCCCAACCCTGACCCAAGCTGCTCGAGGCCGCGCCGGGCCAACCGGGCCTCGAGCGGCACCTCGCCGCCCAGCAGATGCGGCGGGATGCGATCGAGCACCAGCGTCGCGTCTGTCACCGTCGGCTGATCACCGCCGCGGCCGTAGCACATCGGGCCTGGCTCGGCACCCGCACTGCGCGGCCCGACTTTCAATCGCCCATCCTGGGCCAGCCAGGCGATCGACCCGCCACCCGCACCGACCGTGGCAATGTCGATCATCGGCACCTTGACCGGGAAGCGTCCGACACGACCCTCGGTCGTCAGGTGTGGAACGCCGCCTTCGACAACTGCGACGTCGGTACTGGTGCCGCCACCGTCGAGCGTGAGCACGCGCGTAAAACCGGCTGTCTGCGCCAGCAAGGCGGCGCCCAACGCGCCGGCGGCCGGGCCGCTGAGCATGGTCGTGATCGGCTGACTGGCCACCTCACGGGCCGAGATCACCCCGCCATTCGACTTCATGATGTAGAACGGCGTCGTCGGCCCGACCTCACGTTCTACGCGTGCCTGAATCTCACCCACGTAACGTGCGACACGCGGCTTGACGAAGGCGTCCACCAGTGTGGTCACTGCGCGCTCGTACTCGCGGTACTCAGGCAGCACCTCCGATGAGATCGATACCGCCGCGCGCGGATGGACCCGCGCCAGCACGGCGCGCATGCGCTGCTCGTGCTCGGCGTTGGCGTACGCGTGCAGAAAGCACACGCCTATGGCGTCGACGCCGTGGTCGCGGAACCAGGCCGCCGCCGCCTCTGCCTCGGGCTGGTGGAACGCGGTCAGCACCTGGCCACGGAAGTTCAGCCGCTCGGCGACTTCGCGCACGTTGTGCACGGCCACGATGCGCTCGGGTTTGACCCAGAAATACGAGTTGCCGTAGCCCTGCGGCACGCTCTGGCGGGCGATCTCGAGCAGGTCCTTGAACCCGCGCGTGACGATCAGGCCCAGCCCGGGAAACGAGCCCTCCTCAGACAGCAGGGCGTTCGTGGCGACCGTCGTCCCGTGCGAGACGGCCGCCACTGCGCCGAGTCCGAACTGCGCCTGGCGCGCAATCTTGTGAATGCCGGCCATGAAGCCGACCGACGGATCGGTCGGCGTACTGGGCGTCTTGGTGGTGTGGATCGCGCCGGTCTGCTCGTCGAACGCGACGACATCTGTGAACGTGCCGCCGGTGTCGAGGGCGAGCCTGAACACAACGAGACGCTACACTACTCCGATCCGCCGGCGGCGGGCGCGGGTACAGGCACGGCTACGCGCCACTCGCCGCCTTCGCCAATGCGCGCCGCCAGCGTGCCTGCACTCGCTGGCTCACCTCGCCCGACGGTGTGCCGTCCAGGCCAGCCGAGACGGTCACCGAACGCTGCCGGTCGCGGCGCGAGATCTGGGTCGGGCCAGTCACCGTCGCCACCTGTGCGACCTGGCCGAGGCGAATC
>DASXRR010000396.1:0-8064 GCA_036506475.1 Chloroflexota bacterium | reverse complement strand
CATCCGCGTCGATCCCAACGCGCGCACGGTGCGGGTGCAGCCCGGAGTTGTCTGGAGCGAGCTCGACGCCGCGCTGGCTCAGTACTCGCTGGCGCTGACTGGTGGTCAGATCTCGTCAACCGGCGTGACGGGGCTGACGCTCGGCGGCGGTCTGGGCTGGCTCATGCGTGAGCGCGGCCTGACCGTGGACTCGCTGCTCAGCGTCGACCTGGTGGCGGTCGATGGCGAGGCCATGACGGTCAGCGAGAGCCAGAACGCCGATCTGTTCTGGGCGATCCGCGGTGGCGGCGGCAACTTCGGCGTCGTAACGGCCTTCGAGTTTCGGCTGCAGCCACTGGGCGAGATCGTCGGCGGCACCGTGGCCCACCCCGCGACTCGCGCGCGCGAGGTGCTCGAGTTCTTTCGGCATTACGTCCTCGATCTCCCCGAAACACTGACGCCGATGGCCTACTTCTTCACCGCCCCGCGGCTTGAAGCGTTGCCCGCGGTGATGCGCGGCCAAGCGCTGGCCTCAATGGCCGTGTGCTCGACCGGCGACGATGGGCGCGCCCTCGAGCCCCTGACGTCGTTTGGGCCGCCGCTGGTGAACGCGATCCGACCGATGCCGTACACGCAGCTCCAGACGCTGTTCGATGCGGGCTCACTGCCAGGCTTTCTCAACTACTGGAAGTCGCACTACCTGCAGCCGCTCAGTTCGGCGGCGGCAGACGTGATCGCCGACTTCGTCAGTCGGGTCACCTCGCCGCTGTCGATCGTGTTGCTGACGCCGATGGGCGGCGCAGTGCAGCGCGTGCCAGCCGATGACACAGCTTTCGGGCACCGCGACGCGCCGCTCGTGCTCGAGATCCTCGCCAAATGGCAAACGCCCGATACGGGTGAGGCGCACATTGCCTGGGCCAACGCGTTCTGGGACGCCATGCGCCCGTTTTCGACCGGCGGCGTGTACGTGAACTTTCTGGGCGACGAGGGCGCCGCGCGGGTGCGGGATGCCTACACGGCCGATGGCTTCGCTCGCCTGGCGGCGCTCAAGCAGCGCTACGACCCTGAGAACTTCTTCAGGCTAAATCAGAACATCCCGCCTGCGACGAGCGAGGCGCTAGCCTGATCGCGTGCCGCGGACGATCGAGTTCCTCGAGCCCCGGACGCTCGACGAGGCCGTTTCGCTGCTCGATTCCTACGCTGGCGAAGCACGCGTACTGGCGGGCGCAACGGCCGTCACGATCCTGCTCAGGCAAGGTCTGATTCATCCGGCCGCGCTGATCAGCATCGGCCGTCTTCCAGGCTTGCACGAGATTCGTCAGATCGACGGCGCGCTGCACTTCGGGGCGCTGGTCACACACCGCGACGTGGAACGGTCCGCCCAAGTGCGCGAGGCGTTGCCGTGTCTGGCTGAAGTGTTCGGTACGGTCGCCAACGTGCGCGTGCGCAACGCGGCGACGGTAGGCGGTGTCCTGGCCGAGGCGGATTACGCATCGGATCCACCAGCTGCGTTCCTGGCGCTAGACGCGGTTGTCGAAGCGCATGGCCCCGAAGGCGCGCGCGAGATCCCGATCGCGGAGTTTTTTCAGGGCTTCTACGCCACCAGTCTGGCTGACAACGAGATCGTGACTGGCATTTGGGTGCCGATCCCCGAGCCGGGGCTGAACGCAGTGTATGAGAAGTTCGTGACTCGCTCGTCCGAGGATCGCCCGTGCGTCGGCGCCTTCGCCGCCGTTCGCCTCGCCGACGATAAACACGCCTGTGCTGAGCTTCGGGTGGCTGTGGGCGCAGCATCCGAAACGCCTCAGCGCTTTCCAGATCTGGAGTCGCTGGCTCACGACCAGCCGATGACCGAGTCGCTGGCGCGGACGATTGCGGATGGCTACGCCGAGCGCATCGACACCCTGGCCGACCTGCGCGGGTCGGCCTGGTATCGCACTGAGATGGTGCGCGTCTGGGTTCGCCGCTGCATCCAACGCGCGGTCTGCGGCGCCATATGACGTATTCGGGCATGCTCGACGCCTATGCGCGGGTCACGGGGCGCGTCGACTACGTCATCAATCTCGATCTCCCAGGGTTAGTGCACGCGAAGATCCTGCGCAGCGCGTTGCCACACGCGCGTATTCGGGCGATCGATACGCAGCGAGCCCGCGAGTTACCCGGCGTGGTCCTCGTCTTGACCGGCGACGACGTCCGCGCGCGCCACGATATCTGGCCGTTTTTCGGCCCCGTCTTCCGCGATCAGGCGGTGCTGGCGATCGACAAGGTGCGCTTCGTCGGCGACCCCGTGGCTGCTGTGATCGCCGACGACCTCGACATCGCCCAGGAGGCGCTGAGCCTGATCGACGTCGATTACGAAGAACTCCCGGCGGTGTTCGAGCCGCGGGCGGCGCTCGCCGACGGCGCACCGCTCATTCACGAAGGTCCGCCGCGCACGGGGACGACTTTTCCCGACCTGGTCATTCACGCCCTGTCCGACTCCAACGTGTGCAACTACTTCAAGCTGCGCAAGGGCGACGTCGACGCTGCGTTCGCCCAGGCTGACCACGTCTTCGAGGACAATTTCACCAGCCCCGCTGTCCAGCACGTACCGCTCGAGACACACGTCTGCCTGGCCCAGGTCGGTGCCGGGCGGGTCACCGTCTGGACCGGGGTTCAGACGCCGCACCTCCTGCGCGCTCAGCTGGCTGAGATGTTCCGCCTGCCGCTGTCCGCCGTACGCGTGGTCGTGCCCACCCTGGGCGGCTCGTATGGCTCAAAGTGCTATCCGTCGATCGAGCCCTTAACAGCTGTACTGGCGTATTGCAGTCGCCGCCCGGTGCGGTTGCACCTGTCGCGTGAGGAAGAATTCGTCACCATCACCAAGCACGCCGCCGATATCACGCTCAAGACGGCGGTTCGCGCCGATGGCAGCATCCTGGCGCGCAAAAGCACGTGCTATTACAGCACGGGCGCGTACGCCGATATCGGCCCGCGGCTGATCAAGAACTCCGGCTATGCGACCGGCGGGCCGCACGCGATCAGCAACATGTGGGTCGACTCGTACGCGCTGTATACAAACGTGCCTCCCGCCGGCGCGTTTCGAGGGTACGGCGTGTCGCAGGCGGCGTGGGCGTACGACAGCCAACTCGACCTGATCGCCGCGCGGCTTGGTCTCGACCCCTATCAGGTTCGACGCCGCAACCTGCTGGTCGACGGTCAGACATTCGCGACCGGCGACGTGGCCGAGGATTGCCACTTCGTCGAATTGCTGGACGCGGCCGCACAGGGCATCGACTGGCATACCTCGAACGGGCCTGAACGGCGCGGCTCACGCGTTCGCGCCAAAGGCTTGAGCTGCGTCACCAAGAGCACGGCCACGCCGTCGACCTCGACCGCGAGCGTCAAGCTCAACGAAGACGGCAGCATCGATGTGCTGACCAGCTCGGTCGAGATGGGACAGGGTCTGCAAACCGGGCTGGCGATCATCGCTGCCGAGCAGCTTGGCATCTCTCCAGAACTGGTCTCCGTGTCCGATGTGGACACCGATGTGACGCCCTATGACCAGCAGACGAGCTCGAGCCGGTCGACACATGCCATGGGTAGCGCGGTGATCGCGGCGATGGCCGAGGTGCGTGGGCAGCTGCTCGATCTCGGTGCTGAGATGCTGGAAGCAGATCGAGCTGACCTGGAGATCGAAGCGGGCAGCGTGCGGGTGCGGGGGGCGCCGGATCAGGCCCTAGGCGTCGGCGAGGTCGTGCGTCGCGCGCGGCGCGGCAACCTGCTCGGCAACGGCGTGTTTCAGTCACAGGGCGGGCTCGATCCCGAGACCGGCCAGGGCATCGGGTCGGTGCACTGGCACCAGGCCGCTGGCGCCGCCGAGGTCGAGGTGGATCTCGAGACCGGCAAGGTCGAGATCCTGCGCTACCACGCGGCCGTCTATGCCGGTCGCATCATCAATCAGGTTCAGGCCGAGCTGCAGACCGAAGGCAGCGTTGCCTTTGGGCTGGGGCAGGCGCTGTTCGAGGAGCTGCTGTACGACGGCGGCCAGCTGCAGAACGGGAACCTGGCTGAATACATGGTCGCCAGCATCGACGACATGCCTCCCGTCAGCCTGTCGATCCTCGAGCACCCGCAACGTGCCGAAATTCACGGCCTGGGCGAGACGTCGTTGCCGCCGGTGATGGCCGCCGTGGGCAACGCGGTGTTTCGGGCCACGGGTGTGCGGATCTATGACCTGCCGATCACGCCCGAGAAACTCCTGCGCGCCCTCCGCGCGACCTCCGCATGACACCGGATGCCGAAGGTCGTCTGGTGCTAACGCTCGATGTGAACGGGCGCAAGCAGCGTGTGGTCGCACGTGCTGAGCACAGCCTGTTGCAGGTGCTGCGGGATTCGCTCAAGCTGTTTGGCGTACGGGAAGGCTGCGGAGTCGGCATGTGTGGGGCGTGCACAGTGCTCCTCGAAGGCAATCCTGTGAGCAGCTGCCTGGTTCTTGCGCCGCTGGCGGTTGGCAAGCGCGTGGTGACCATCGAGGGCCTGGAGGGACCGAACGGGGAGCTGCATCCAATCCAGCAGGCGTTTGTCGATTGCACAGCGTTTCAGTGTTCGTACTGCACGCCTGGCTTCATCCTGACAACCCAGGCCCTGCTGGACGAGGATCCATGTCCATCGGAGGCAACGGTGCGCGCCTATTTGGCCGGCAACGTGTGTCGCTGCGGGAGCTACGCCAAGATCATGGCCGCGGTTTTGCTCGCACGCGATCGTCTAGCCAAACAGGGCGAACGACACGATGGCTGAGCGGCGCGTTGACCTGCTCGTACGAGGCGGCACCATCGTCACCTCGGGCGGTCGATACGCGGCTGATCTTGCGGCGGCGGATGGTCAGATCGTCGCCATCGCGGCACCAGGTCGACTGGACCCTCTCGCGGCGGTCGAGGCGCTGGATGCGGCAGGCCAGTTTGTGTTGCCAGGCGTCGTCGACTGCCATGTGCACTTTCGGGAGCCGGGTCTCGAGCACAAGGAGGACTGGGGTAGCGGGTCGCGCTCGGCGGTCATGGGCGGCGTGACGATGGTGTTCGACCAGCCGAACACGCTGCCACCGACCAGCACAGCGGAGCTCGTCGAGGCGAAACGCCAGTTAGCCGAGGCCAAAAGCTACTGCGACTTTGGTCTGTACGGCCTCGTCGTTCAGGAAAACGTGGCCGACATCCTACCCATGGCCGAGGCCGGCGTCGCCGGCTTCAAGTGTTTTCTCGGTGAATCGATCGGCAGCATTCCGACGCCGGATGACGGCGTGCTGCTGGATGCCATGCACCAGGTGGGCGAAGCCGGCTTGCGCTTCGGCTTCCACGCGGAGAACAACGCCATCCTGCAGCACCGGATTCGGCAGTTGAAGGCGGCCGGGCGGACCGATCCGCTGGCCCACCTCGACTCGCGACCGGCGATCGCCGAGGTCGAAGCGATCCAGCGCGTTGCGTTGTTTTCGCAGTTGTCGGGCACGCGCATCCACATCTTTCACCTGTCGTCGCGCCAGGGTCTCGAAACTATGCTGGACTGGCGCGGGCGGGGTGTGGACATCACCGCCGAGACCTGTCCGCAGTACTGCTTCATGACCTCCGAAGATATGGCTCAGCTGGGCGCCATGCTGCGCATCAATCCGCCTGTCCGTGAGCCAGGCCATGGCGAGTTCTTGTTACGCGGGCTCGCGACGGGCGCGGTGAACGCCATTGCCACCGACCACTCGCCGCATCCGATCGAGGACAAGCTGCACACCGATATCTGGAAGGCGATTTCGGGTTTCGCCGGGGTCGAGACGAGCGTCCGCTTGTTCCTGACCTACGCGGTCAACGCTGGCCACATGACGCTCGAGCAATATGCGCGCGCGGCGTCCGAAGGGCCGGCGCGGGCCTGGGGCGTGTATCCGCGCAAGGGCGCAATCTCGATCGGATCGGATGCAGACCTGACGATTGTCGACCTCGAGCGCGAGGGCGTCATCGAGGCCGCGCGTCTGCATGGCCGCAACAATCACAACCCGTACGAGGGTCGTCGCACACGCGGCGAGGCGGTGGCCACGGTCATCCGCGGTCAGGTGGTCATGCGCAACGGCGAGCTGGTCGGCCAGCCACGCGGCCGCATGGTGCGGCCAACGCGCTAACGCGGAAGTGCAACCTGGGCGGACAAATTACGCGCGAACTCGGCCACCATCTGATCGGCTTTCTTGCGGATCACGGCCTGGCCGAACTCACCCAGTTTGCCCATGACGGTGGCATCGGTGTGAATCGCCAGGTCGGTCTGGCCATCATCCCGCGGGTGCAGCTGCATCAGCATTCTGGCGTTGACCGCGCCGTTGACGCGCTTGTCGGCCGCTTTGAGCTCCATCCGCGCTCGACGACTGTCGGCGTCCTGCTCGGCCAACACGACGCGCCCCTCCAAGCGCACGGCGATGGGACCGACCTTGACCTGCAGTGCCCCAGCGTAAGTGTCCGAGTCAACCTGGGTGACCGTTTCCACACCCGGCAGGCAGCGGCTGACGGCAGGCACATCCATCATGAAGTCCCATACGCGCTCCGTGGGGGCTGAGATCGTGACGCGCTGGTCGATGATCACGCGGTCACAGGCCGGGCCGCGATTCCGTCCGTTGCTGCGCTTGGCCGCCCTGTAGTGCGTTTGACCGGCGCCACGATGTCCTCGGCGATCTGCTGCAAGTACTCGATCCGCGCCTGGGGCGTGCGCGGCAAGCTGTAGATCGTGAACCCAACGGCGTCCAACCCATGCTCGTCACGCGCCGCCAGGAGCGTCTCGACGCAGTCCGACGTGGAGCCGTGAATGGTCCAATCATCGAGCTCGATTCTTGAATCGAGCTGCAGCGGCACCATGTCGGCTTCTTGCATCCGCCACGAGTCGTACATATGGAAGGTCTTGTCCAGGTACTGCCGTGCGCGCGACGCCGCGTCCTCCTTGTCGCGGCCGACCATCAGGCAGCGCGATGCGCCAATCGAGCCCGGCGTGCCATTGCCGACCACCTGTCGCTCCTGGCGGAACACGCCGGCCAGTTCGGCGACGTCGCGCCACGCCACCTGCGGCCCCATGAACACACCGTCGCTGATCCGCGCAGCGCGCCTGACCGCCTTTGTGCTCTGGGCGCCCATCTCGATCGGCGGATGTGGCTTTTGGTACGGCGCGAAGCCCATGCGCGCGCCTTCGAGGCGCGTGTACCGACCCTCGAAGTTCACCTCCTGGCCGGTCCACAGCAGCTTCATAATCTGCAGCGACTCTTCAAGCTTGGCTGCTCGATCTCGACGGCTAAGACCGACAGCCACAAGCTCCTGCTCGCGATAGCCGACCGAGACGCCCAGCACCAGCCGTCCGTGGCACAAGTGATCCAGGGTAGCCACCGTCTCGGCGATGTCGACCGGGTTGAGCAGCGGCACGAGCAGCACCGACGTCTTGAGCTGCATCGAGCCAGTCTCGGGTGCGATGCGCGCCAGGAAAGGAAAGGGCTGGGGCCAGATGGTTGGGTGCGAAATCCAGTGCTGTCCGATGGAGACCCAGTCAAAGCCCATCTTCGACGCCGCGGCCACGACTTCGATGGCCTCATCCAGTATCTGGTGGGGAGGCCTGTCAGTCGGGCTCCAGAACGGCGTGAGATGGAAACCAAGTCGCATCGGCGTGCATTGTATACACAGCCTGTCAAGACGACGATTCGGTCCCGAAGAGGGCCGAAAAGTTCTGGCGGGCTGCCGCGAGGTGCCGTCGCGCATACGCCTCGGCCATGTCGAGATCGTGCCGCTCGAGGGCCGCGACGATCTCGGCGTGCTCGCGTAGCACCGCGGCCACGCGCTCGGGATCCGATAGCGCGCGCGGTGAATACCGGCGTACCGCATCCTGGAGCGAGCGACCGATCAATGCCAGGCGATCATTACCCGCGGCGCTGTACAGCACTTCGTGGAACTTGATGTTGATCTGCACCACGGCTTCCCAGCGTTGCGCAGCGGCGCTCTCCTGCATCAACTCCATCAGCAGGTGCAGCTTGATCAGGTCGGTGTCCGAGGCGCGGCCGGCCGCCAGCCGCGCGGCCAGGCCGTCAAGGACCTCGCGGATGAT
>DASXRR010000395.1:0-3405 GCA_036506475.1 Chloroflexota bacterium | reverse complement strand
GCGCTGGCGGGTGGCGGAGCAGCACCCAGGGGCACCACCATGCCCAGCGCCAGCGAGACGGGTCCCTGACCCACCGCGACGGTCTCGGAGATCGAGTTGCTTACCAGATCCCAGTACAGCAGGCTGCCACGCCCAGTCGTGGCATAAGCGCGCGTCGTTTCCGCGCCCGTAGCGAGCGCCAGAACGCCGCCATCAACGGCCAGCGAGCGAACAACCGCGTCCGTGCGGCCCAGGGCGACAGCCAAGAGGTCGACCGACACCAGTCCGTGGTCGGCCGCGGATGAGGACAGCACCAGGTAGTGCCCATCGTGCGTCGCCGCCAGGCCGCTCAGGCCGGTCACGCCCGGGCCGAGAGGAATCGCGTCAATGCGCCGGCCATC
Source organism: Chloroflexota bacterium (assembly GCA_036506475.1). GTDB lineage: Bacteria > Chloroflexota > UBA6077 > UBA6077 > CF-72 > CF-72. Next base: position 3,025 of record DASXRR010000395.1, on the reverse strand, counting down.
CGCAGCGTCCACCAGGACAACGGCGCCGGCTGAAGCGTCGGCGATCCACAGGCGGCCGTCGATCGTCTGGGCCACACCCACGGGTCGACCGCCCACGGCCAGGACTCGATCGACGCGCGTCGCGGCCGCATCAAGAACCGAGACGGAGCCAGCGTCAGCGTTGGCCACGTAGATGCGCGGCACCGGCGGCACGCCGGCGCGGCCAAACCCTACCGCGTGTGGGCCAGCATCGAGCTGCACGAGCGGTCCGAGCGTCCGCGCAGACGTATCCACCGCCTGCACTCGATCGCCATCGCTGAGCACGAGGACCACGCCGCTGCCTTCGGCCGGCGGACTCACCACCTGGATCGGCATGGACGCCGCGTCGACACTGCCCAGGACGGTGCTGCTGTTCAAGCTCGCGAGGCCAAGCGACGGCGTTTCGGAAATGGTTACGGCAGTGTCCGAGTCAGGTGCTGTGGCGACGCCGTGCGGAGGCACATCCAGGCTCACCGTGGCGACTGCTTTGGCCAGCCCGATCGGGATCACCGACAGCGTGCGATCGTCACGGTTCGCGGTCACCGCGTACTCGCCCAAGAGCGGCAGGGGCGAGCGCATGCCAGCCTGTCCGAGCGTCTGTACAGCTCCCGCGCCAGGGGTGGCGGCGGGCGTTGGCGTAGGTTCGTCGATGGGGACGGCCGTCGGCGCGGGGCGGACCGTCGCGCGCGGTGTCGTCAGGTCGTCAGGTGTGCGGCAGGCGCTTGCGCTCGCGAGCACCAGTGGTACCGCGGCGAGCCATGCCCAGCTTGAAGGTGTCATGAGCTGTTTCTTTGAATGGCGCGGGCACGGTGGAAACGAGCTGCGCTACCTACAACAATGGGCGCGCAGCCAACCCGCGTGCCAGAAATGGCGCGCGCCTACCGCCCGAGTCCTCATAGGACGTGAATGTTCCTCCGAAAACCTGCCCTGGCGTGCAAGAAGCGGACCGAGCAAAAAGCGCATAGCCCAGGGGTTGGATAATGGCGAACGCCGTGACCGTGGTGTTGACGCTCGAGGTGGCGGACCGCATCGAACGTGCGCTGGCGGCGGCGGGGGCGGCTCGGGTTTTGGGCGTGGCATCCGTTGCGGGAAATCCACTCGAGTTGGAGACTTGGCGGTTTGGAGACGTGCTGGCTGATCGGGTCGCCCGAGCGGTGGGGCACTACCACTACTTCAGTGGGCCACGGGAGCTGCGCGATGCCAACGTCGGCGAGGTGGCGACGCTGGTGGAATGGTATCGTGGGTGCCCGCTGTTCGTTCGGCTGGCGCCAGTGTTCGCGTCTGAGGTGTTGCTGGGGGAACTCCACGGGGCGGGCCTGCGGCAGTCGAACTTCATGAGCCTGTTCGTCGGGGCGCCGTCCGTCGCGCAGCCCGAGGCAAACGTGCACGAGGTCCCAAAAGGTCAGCGGCAGGACTTCGTGGAGCTCTGGCGATCGGAGACGCCCGCGCTGCTCGAGGCGGAGTTCTCTCGGGGCTGGCGATGTTATGTGGCCAACGGGGACGGCACACCAGCCGCGTATGGCGCGCTCTATATCGCCGACAGAGTGGCGGTGTGTGCGGCCGCGGCAACACTGCCGGAGTTTCGCGGGCGAGGCCTGCAAACGGCGCTGCTCAGGAAACGAATCAACGATGCCCACGAGGCGGGGTGCGATCTCATTGCGGTGCAGGCGTCGCCGGCGAGCGCGAGTGAGCGCAACCTGCGCCGGGTTGGGATGGCGCTGGCGTACACCAAAGCGATCTGGACCTGGTAAATCCGGTGCCGACTCTCGGCGAAGACCACGCCGCGTTGCTCAGTCGGCTGGAGTTGTTCAGCGGGCTCGATCGCATTCACGCTGGCCAAGTTGGCGGCGCATCTCGAGTCGCGAACCGTCTGTGCGGGCGAGGTGGTGTGTCGGCAGGCGACGTGGCCGACGGCCTCTACCTGCTCAGCCACGGCACATTCGGGATTTACGCCGAGCCAGGCGCGCTGGCGGCGATGAGCAATGAGGCGCTGTACTCGGGCACGGGTGCGCGAATGTTTGGCCACGCCCAGGCGCGGCCCGTTGCGATTGCCTGCGCCCTGCTGACGGTGGTCGGACTGCTCGTCAGCGTGCCGTACTGGCACTGGCTGGGCTTGCTGTAGCGGCGTAGATCCGTTTGATGGTGGCGAGCCAGGCCGGCGCGCCGTTGTCGTCGTGGTATCTGGTCTGAACCCGGTCCGCTTCGATGGCGGCGACATGCCATCCAGAGCTGGGGTTGAACGCCGCCCTCAGCTCCTGCTGACTGGTGGGGTGCGGGCCAGTCTCCGGACCCTGGTCACTGAAGCACAACACATACAGGGTGCCAGCGTGCTCGGTCACCGACGCAAGACTCGCCACGTATGCTGGTCGCTCGGCGCCGTCGAAGGTGTGGAACAGACCGCAATCCAGCACGGTCTCGAACCTGCGCCCCAAACGCTCTAGCTGGAACACGTCAGCCGTGGCGAACTCAACCTTGATCCCACGCTCGTTGGCCTTCTTGCGGGCGGTCGCGAGTGCCGTATCAGCCACGTCAACGCCCAGCACCGACAATCCCAGCGAGGCGATGTGCAGAGCGTTCTCGCCGGTCCCGCAGCCTGCATCGAGCACCGCACCGGCGAATCCACCTGCGGATGCCAAACGCACTATCGCTGGCTGCGGCTGGCCAGTATCCCAGGGCGCGGGGCCGTCGTGGTACGACGCATCCCAGGGCAGTCCTGTCATCCGTTCGTGACTCGTTGGGTACCGACCACTGAACGGATCGTCGGCGAGGGTTCGTGATTGCTCCGACAACTTGGTCCCTTTCCTGCCAGCTGATCTTGCCACCCCCGGGGGTACTTGCCCTAGCGTTCGCGGCGCCGGACAATAGCGAACGGCATGGTGAGTTTCAGCGGGGGTGGCGGCGGCGGCGCGCTGGCTGGGCCGATGGGCATCGTGGCGCTGCTCGTACTGGCGGTCATCGTCCTCGGGGCGTGGTGGCTCTTTAGTCGATAGACGTGAGTGCCTGGCCG
>DASXRR010000394.1:0-5826 GCA_036506475.1 Chloroflexota bacterium | reverse complement strand
GATCGCCTCGGTCTCGAATGGTCGCCAGTCGCCCTCGGAGGCGAACCGGCCGCGCGTGTCCTGGACGACCACGGCATACCCGCGCCGCGCCGCCTGAACGGGATCGAGCACGCTCGAGGCGACCGGCAAGTCTTTGCCGTATGGGAGCCGCGTCAGCAGCACCGGCCAGCGGCCGTTGGTCTGTGGTCGGAAGACGTTGGCGCGCAAAAGCGTGCCATCGCGCATCGGCACCGCGACGTCAAACTCGACCGCAACGGCGGACTCAGGCGTGGCCATCGGTCCCCACGATATGCCATCCCAACCGCCCGCGCCCATGCTTTCACATACCGCTCCCGTCAGCGTGCGCCGCCGCACCGCCATCGGGCCGTCCAGCCGCCGCACCCGCCCCGCCCGGCCAAAGCCCTCCTTTCCGCTCCCGCGCCGGATGCGCGCGCGGCGCGAGGGCCGTCGACACTGCAATCCGGGCGGCAACGAAGGACTACCGGAGGGAGGAACGCCTGTTCTATCATCACGATATTGGTACGGTTGGCCCTTGAGGCCACCCGGTATCTTCTGACTATGGCCCAGCGCACCTCCTCGACTGTGACGCCGAAGACCAACGGCCACGTCGTCACCGACGCCACGGAGGACTTTTCGCGCTCCAAGGGCGCCTACACGGCCAGCGACATCCAGGTCCTCGAGGGTGTCCAGGCCATCCGCCACCGGCCGGCGATGTTCATCGGCGCGACCAGCACCAGCGGCCTGGTGCACCTGCTCTGGGAAGCGCTGGACAACTCCGTCGACGAGGCCGTCGCGGGCACGGGCACCCAGATCTGGGTCGAGGTCGACCGCGACGGTGTACTCACGGTCACCGACGAAGGTCGCGGAATGCCCTTCGACGACATGACCTACTCGGGCAAGAAGCTGCCGGCCGCGACCGTGCTGCTGACTGTGCCGCACTCGGGCGGCAAGTTCACCGAAGGCGCGTACAAGACCGCGGGCGGTCTGCATGGCGTCGGCTCGACGATCATCAACGCGCTCTCGGAATGGCTCGAGCTCGATATCTGGCGCGAAGGCCAGCACTTCAGCCAGCGCTTCGCGCGCGGCAAGCCGCGACCGCACCAGATCGAGCCGTGCGACCCCAAGAAACACGGCACGCGCCTGCGCTGGAAGTACGACCGCGAGATCTTCGACCACGATGTGTACTACCCGCGCGAGATGATCGAGCGCCGCTTGCTGGCGGCCGCGCACCTGAATCGCGGGCTGGCGCTGCACCTGGCGATCTGGGACGACGAAACGGAAACCGTCGTCGAGCGCACCTTCCACTCGAAGGAGGGCCTGGCTGACTTCGTGCGCCAGGCCGCGCCGCCGGGCGCCGAGCCGCTGTTCAGCAAGCCGATCACGTTCAGCCAGGTGCGCGAGGAGATCTTCGTCGACGTGGCGCTGCAGCCGAACCGCGGCTACAAGCTCGACCTGCACTCGTTCGCCAACGCGGTGCGCACGCCCGAAGGCGGGGTCCACGAACGCGGGTTCAAGGCCGCGTTGACGCGTGTTGCCAACGACTACGCGGCGCGACTGGGCGTGATCAAGAACCGCGATAAGGAAGCGTTCCGACCCGAGGTTATTCAGCAGGGCCTGGTCGCGGCGATCTCCGTCAAGCTCAAGGACCCGCAGTTCGAAGGCCAGACCAAGAACAAGCTGAACAACGCGCCCGTGGAAGGCATTGTGCGCTCGGTGGTCATCGAGGGCCTCAAGGAGTGGTTCGAGGCCCGCCCAGGCCAGGCCAAGGACTGGCTCAAGAAAATCCAGGATGATCAGAAACTGGCCAATCGCCTGCAGGCCGAAGAGAACCTGGCGCGCACGGGCCAGAAACGCGCCGAGACCGTCGACCTGGACACCTCGAAGTTCTCACGTGCCAGCACGACTGATCCGGACCGCGCCGAGTTGTTCATCGTCGAAGGCCAATCCGCCGGCGGCAACGCCAAACAGGGCCGTGACGCCTCGTATCAGGCAATCCTGGCTCTGCGTGGCAAGCCGATCAACGTCATCAACGCTCGGCCCGAGCGCCTCCAGCTAAACAAGGAATACGCGCTCCTGGCCTCGGTGATCGGCACCGGCGTACGGGGCGCCTTCAACCTCGATAAATGTCGTTATGACAAGCTGATTCTAATGACTGACGCGGACGTGGATGGCGGCCATATCCGCGCCTTGTTGCTGGCGCTCTTCTATCAGGAAACGCCAGGCCTGATCGAAGCGGGCAAGGTGTATGTGGCGATGCCACCGCTGTATTCGGTGCGGCACAAGGGTCGCATCAACTGGCTGACCGACGACGACGCGCTGCGCAAATTCCTGAGCCGCACGCCTGAAGCGCGCAACTCACCCGTCAAGCGCTACAAGGGCCTGGGCGAGATGACCGCCGCCGAGCTGCGCGAGACGACCATGCACCCCTCCTCGCGTACTTTGAAGCAAGTAACGCTAGAAGACAGCGCCCTGGCCGCCCAGGTGGTCGGCGACCTGATGGACGAAGCCCGAGCCGAAGCGAGGCGAGAGTTCCTGGCCGAAGCCGCGCGCCGGACGGATCTGGACGTCTAGCTATCAGCAATCAGCTTTCAGCAGTCAGCACAAAGTATGCGAGCATTCCGAGATCTCATAATCTGGCAGAAGTCACACGAGCTAGTGCTCGGCGTGTACAGAGCCACGGGCGACTTTCCGAAGCAGGAGATGTATGGACTAACGAGCCAGCTAAGGCGTGCTGCGTCGTCTGTGCCAGCAAACATAGCGGAAGGTTGTGGCCGGCACAGCACTGCCGATTTCGCACGGTTTCTCCATTTTGCAAGCGGGTCCGCAAGTGAGCTTGAATACCATTTGATGCTCGCTCATGACTTGAGCTTCATGGAAACAGAGATGTTCCAGCAGCTCACGTCGCAAGTGATCGAAGTGAAACGCATGCTTTGGGCGTTTGAAGCAAAGCTGCTGACTGCTGAATGCTGATAGCTGATGGCTAATACCTGATGGCGTTCGACACCGAACAGATTCGTCAGGAAGAATTTTCGGCGGCGATTCAGAACTCGTACGCGGAGTACGGGGTTTCCTCGAATGCGCGGGCCATTCCCGACGCTCGGGATGGGCTGAAGCCGGTACAGAGACGAATCCTGTACTTCATGTACCGCCTGGGCTGGGATGCCTCACACGAGACGGTGAAGTCGGCAGAGGTGGTGGGAACCGTCATGGGCCAGGCGCACCCGCATGGCCAGGAGGCCATCTATGACGCGGCGGTCAGGCTGGCGCAGGACTTCTCGCTGCGGTATCCGCTGATCGATGGCCAGGGCAACTTCGGCTCAGACGACGACGATCCCGCGGCGGCGATGCGCTACACGGAGATGCGCCTGTCACGGATCGGCGAGGTCATGCTGCGCGACATCGGCAAAGACACCGTGCCGCTGGTGCCAACCTACAAGCAGGATCCCAAAGTCGTCGAACCGTATTACTTGCCAGCGCGCGTGCCGCCCGCGGTCAATGGCCAGGACGGCGTCGGACTCGGGTTTGCTACGCGTGTCCCGCCGCACAACCTGAGAGAGATGCTCAACGCATGCATCGCCTTGCTGGATCAGCCTCAGATGTCGGTGCTGGAGCTGATGAACTATGTCGCCGGCCCTGACTTCCCGAGCGGCGGGACCGTCGTCGGCACCGAGGGAATCCGCGAATACCTGGCCACGGGCCGCGGACGGATCATCCACCGCGGCACCGCAAAACTGGAAGAAGATCAGCGCGGCAGAAAACTGATCGTCACCGAGGTGCCCTACGTAGGCCGCGCCAACGTCAAAACCAGCATTGCCAAAGCGTTCAACGAGGGCAAGCTGCCCGGCCTGGTGTTCGAAGGCCACATCCCGGACGAGTCGAGCGACCAGAACGGCACGCGCATCGTGCTCCCGCTGCGCAAGGACGCCAACCCCGCCGACGTCCTGAGCCAGCTGTACCACGCGACCAGCTTGCAAACGAGCTTCTCGGTGCAGATGACGTTTCTCTTTGGCGCCGAGAACGAGCCTGCGCGGACGCCGCGCACCGTGGGCATGGTCGATCTGCTGCACCGTTACAACGAGCACCAGTTGAACGTGCTGCGGCGGCGCAGCGAATACGACCTCGCGCGCGCCAAAGAGCGCTTGCACCTGGTCGAGGGCCTGATCATTGGCGCCGTCAACGCCGACGAGATCGTCAAGATCTTCCAGGCGGCCAAGGACCGCACCGTGGCCCGCGAGCAGATCATCAAGCGCTTCAAGCTGAGCGAGATCCAGGCCCAGCGGATCAGCGAAATGACGTTGGCCCAGGTCACACGCCTGGACTTGTCTGGCTACCGCACCGAAAAGAAAGACCTCCAGACGACCATTGCGTACCTCGAGGACCTGCTCGCGCACGAGCCCAAGATGGTCGCGCTGCTCAAAGAGGAGATGCACTCCGTCGCCAGTGAGTTCGGCGACGATCGACGCACGATCATCCTGGGCGATGAGCATGCCGCGGCCCCCGTTGCCGAAATCAAGAGCGCCATTGAGAGCAAGCCAGTGCTCGTCGCGCTCACGACGGATGGCGGCCTCAAGGCGATGCCCGCCAACACCTATGCGGGCAAAACCAACGCGGGTACCGTGCGCGGCGACGAACGTCTACTCGGCGTACAGCGCGCGCAGACGACCGACTACTTGTTGTGCGTGCTGTCGACCGGCCGTGTGGCGTCGGTGCGCGCCGCGAAGTTGCCCGAAACGACCCGCGCGGGCAAGTCTGAGCTGGCACGGTCGTTCATCAGCCTCGATCCCGGCGAACGCGTGGTCGCTCTGGCGCCAGTCAGCGCGTTCTCCGAAGAGGTGTACCTGGTCGTGTTTACCCGTGAGGGCAAGGTCAAGAAGACGGCGCTGTCCGAATACGTGCGGGTCGACGAAAAGGGCGCGCCCGACTTGCGCCTGCTGGGCAAGGACGCCATCGTGCGGGCAGTCGTCACGCCCGGTGGCGGGGACTTTCTGGTGACGACCTCGGACGGCAAGACGCTGCGCTTCTCCGATGCCGACCTGCGACCCACTGGACGGGTTGGCCAAGGGGTGCAAGCCATCGGGCTAGCGAAGAACGCCGCCGTGGTCGGGGCCGATTGGATAACTGACGGCGACGAGCGCATGCTGTGGGTCGCCAGCAGCACCGGCCTGATCAAGCGCAGCCTCGTTTCGGACTACCCCCGAAAGGGCCGCGCAACCGGTGGCGTGGCCACCATGCAGCTGCTGCCGCGCAGCTCGATCGTCGGCGCCTCTGTGCTCGATGGGAGCGAAGATGCGCTGCTGATCACGGCAAGCGGGGGCACTGCGCGGGTAACGTCCGATCGGGTGCCGGTCGTAGCGCGTGACCGCAAAGGCGTCACGGGCATCAAACTGGTCGGTGCCGAGACGCTCGAGCGCATGGTCATTCTGCCCGCCTGAGGCCAACCGTCACCTCACCTTCCAAGCCATTGGGTCACCCCCGAATGCGCGCGAAGCGCGAGGACCTTCGGAACATGCGGCCCGCCCGCCGGAGGCAACCGGCACCACCCGCGCCTCTGGGAACCTGCAAGCGCAGCGCCTGGCCTCTGGCCGGACCCGCTCGATGGCACTGCACTATCCGCTGTCGGACCCGGGCCTCATATCTAACCAGATCTTTCAGCGCACGCCGGAATGCGCGCGAAGCGCGAGGCCCTTCGGAACGGATGCGGCCCGCCCGCCTGAGCCAACCTGGCACCACCCGCGCCTCTGGAAAGCTTTCAGCGCACGCCGGAGCGCGCGCGAAGCGCGAGGACCCTTGCACCTGGATGCATTCCAGCCCGCGGGCAGCCTCCGC
>DASXRR010000393.1:0-13976 GCA_036506475.1 Chloroflexota bacterium | reverse complement strand
AGCTTGGTGATCGGAATCTGAAAGCCGATGGAGTGAACGTTGAAGCCGTTGAACGAATTCACGCCGTCGACCGGGTTGAGCGCCACGACCTTGTGCAGGTTCTGCAGTGGCCGCAGGGCGAGCAGATCGAAAACACCCAGGTCGAGGAAGAACGGGTCGGCGCGCTGGCCGGCATAGAACCAGCCTTCGCCCTCGGCCATGGCCGAGACGGCAGGTGTGCCACTGATGCCGCCTGGATTGTTGGTGCTGCCCTCGGCGGTTGGGTTTGAGTGGGGACCGACGTTGACCGGCTGGACCGGCAGGCCGCTGGCGATGACCGTGTCACCGACGCCGCGCACGCTCTTGGTGACGGTCGCCGTCTGCTCGACGTTCAGGTTCGGATCGCCAGCCTTGGCGAACGGGCCGAAGTTGTACAGGAACGTGTTCGGGTTCTTGATCGTAGTGGTGAATTCGACGTTGTACTTGATGTCGTCCTGATTACGGCCCGCCTGGGCAATGTGCAGGACGTACTTCACCTTGTCGTCGAACTTGTAGAAGTTGGGCCCGCCCATCGGGTCCTGGTAGGGGATGGCGTTCATGATGAAGGTGACCGTGTCGGGCGCATCCGGGCTGACAAACGCGTACAGGTCAGTCAGGTCGGCATACGGGTCACCGGCGATCATGGGCGCCTCGCGGTGGCTGGACGCTCCCGTCAGCGGGGCACTGACCAGAGTGCCCGCCAGGAGGCCCGCCGAGGCGGCGAGTCCGCCGATGAAAGCGAGAGGACGCTTCACTGTTCTCGTTCCCTTTCCTGTGCTTCAGCGAGCAAGGGGTTGGCCGCGAGTTGCGCGCGTGGCCAGCGCGCGCTCCTCGGACAGGGCCCGGGTGCTGAGTTCGCCGGGTCCATGAGATCCATACGTCGCTGCGCTCTGTCTGGATCACAGGAATGAGGAGTGGGGAGTGAGGGGTGGGGGGATCACGGATGGGCGGCTACACTGCTCAGACGGCCCACTCCCCATTCCTCACTCCCCACTCCCCGTGAACAAGCAGCATTTGACCTGGAACCAGATCGAGGACCTGGCCATCCGCCTGGCCGATCGGTTGCCGACGGGCTACGACGTGATGCTGGTCATCACCCGCGGCGGCATGGTCCCGGCGTGCATCGTTAGCGAGCGCCTGAACGTGCGCAACATCCTGGTCGCGGCCGTGATGTTCTATACCAACGTCGAGCGCACGCTGGACAAGCCCATCTTCCTGCAGTTTCCGTCGGACCCGCTGCTCAACAACCAGCGCGTGCTGATCGTGGACGATGTCTGGGACTCCGGGCGCACGATCATGGCCGTGCGTGAGCGTGTGCGCCAGGCCGGCGGCTATCCCGAGACGGCGGTGCTGCACTACAAGCCGCAACGCAACGCCTTCCCCGACACGCGGCCCGACTTCTTCGTCGACGAGACCGACGCGTGGATCGTCTATCCGTGGGACGTCGGCGAAGCACAGCTGCCCGCGGGCGTCCTCGAGTCGCTGTCCGAGGCCTGAGCTCCTCACTCTCGCGCGCCATCGTCCTGGCCGCGCTGCTGGGCATCGCCGCGGCGGCGCTCGTTGTGGCCTGGGGCGACGCGCCAGCCGTGCTGCGCGCGCTGTCCGCATTTCCGCCGCTGTACGTCGTGCCCGTACTGCTGCTGACCTTGTGGAACTACGCCTTGCGGTTCGTGCGGTGGCATGTGTACTTGCGCGTCCTGGGCGTCAACGGCATCTCGCACCTGGACAGCGCGCTCGTGTTTCTGAGCGGCTTCGCCATGGGCCTCACACCGGGCAAATCAGGTGAGCTGACCAAGAGCTACTGGCTGCGCGAGCTCGCCGGGGTGTCAAATGCGCCGCTGGCCAGGACCGCGCCGATCGTCTTCGCCGAGCGCCTCGTCGATGGCATCGCCATGCTGCTGCTGGCTGCCGCTGGCCTGGTGAGCTTCAGATTCGGCGTGCTGCCCCTGCTCGGCGTTGCCGGGCTCGCCGGTCTGGCCATCACGCTGCTGCAAGTCGACTCGCTGATCCATGGCATCCATCACCGAATGGCGCAGCGGCCGCGGCTCGCGCGCATCGCGAATGTGCTCGACACGGCGTACGACAGCGCACGCGAGCTGCTGACGTGGCCGCGCCTCGCCGCCGCCGTGATGGTCGGCGTGCTGTCGTGGGGTGGCGAATGCCTCGCCCTGTACGTCATCCTGCTCGGCCTCGGCGCCGTGCCGGGTCTGGAGCTGCTCAATCAGGCGACGTTTGCGTTGGCCGCGGGCAGCCTGGTCGGTTCAGCCTCACTGTTACCGGGCGGCATCGGCGCTGCCGAAGGGACGGTCGCCGCCGTGCTCGACCTCGTCGCGCACCAGCCGAGCGCCGTCGCCGCGGCCGCGACGCTCCTGATTCGGCTGTGCACGCTGTGGTTCGGCGTCGCGCTGGGCGCCATCTCGTTGCTGTGGCTGACGCGTCGAGCGTTAGCTGTTAGCTGTTAGCTGGGACCGTAGCCAATAGCTAACTGCTAACTTTGGCCGCTTTGATTGCTGCGCGCCGCAACCGCGCTCGGATGCGCGCCTTTTCGCGTTGCAGCTCCAGGCGCTCCTCGGCGGACATGACCGGTGCGGCAGGCGCCGCCAGTGGCTTGCCCAGCAGCTGCGGCAGGTCGGCGCCGAAGAGAATCAGTGCCAGCCGCTCATAGGTGGCCTCCGTGGCGCCGATCGCGACCTCGATCGCGCGCCGCGCTTCTTCGGACATGAGCAGTGAGCGCATCTGGCGCAACGTCAGACGATCGAGCTGCAGCTGGCGCACGAATGCATCCTTGAGCGCATCGGGGGCAGGCGGGGCGATGGCCACGGACGGCACCGGGGCGATCGCGGGGACAGTTTCGGCCACAACCGGGGCAAGCTCCGCGAGCGGAGGCGTAGATAGAACCGTTGGCTCGGGCACGAGGTCGAGATCCTCCTCGGCGGCGGGCGCCACACTGAGGGTCGGCAAGGTCAGGTGGCCGTTGCCGTTGGTGCTGTGCTCGGCCGCGCCGTTGCTCACGGCGCCCGAGGTCACGAGCGCCTCGCGCGGGGCGGGCATGCGGCGGCCTTCGTCCGACAGCTGGCCAGCCGTGAAGTCCCACCAGTAGCGACGGCTGGTGTTCTGACAGCCGAGCTCGAGCAGCACGTGGCGGCCGACTTCATTGCGTCGCGCAGTAAAGTGCGTTCCGGTGTTGCGAAATTGACTGCCACACTCTGGACACGACTCCGGGTACGGCATCGCAGGTATGAGCGCCTCCTGCCGCGTTTTGTGACCACAACGAGCGGCCGGCGCAAAACGTTACATGCCGCATGTCATCCTGAGGGGAGCCCGCGACCCGAAGGATCCGCTTGCTGGCATTACACGATCGACGAGCGGATCTCCCTTCCACGGTTTGGCACGAAACTCCGCGGGCACGGGATGGCACTTCGCAAGCTCAGGATGACCAGGGGCTGAGCATCAGCCGCGCCATGCGCTCGCCCAGGCGCAGGCTGTAGTTCTGACCGCGGTCCTGGGGATAGACGTGGGCCATGTTGGCCAGGAACACACCGGGCAGTGGCGTAACGTGCGGCGGCAACTTGGTCAGATAGTCGGTGGTCACGATGGGCTGCGCGAAGGGCGCACGAAAGACCCAGTGCTGCTTGACCCAGCTCGGATCCAGGTCGGGCCGTAGCCTGCGCAGTGCCTCCAGATAACTCTTCAGAATTTCCTCATCTGACTGCGCGAACAACGGGTGATCCATCGGCAAGTAGTTGCCCAGATAGATGAGGTGCAACCCGCCATAGTCTGCGGGCGGCATGAAGTTGGTGTGCTCGACCAGCGCCAGAAACGGCAGGTCGCGGTCGTTGATGTTGAGCCAATAGACGCCCTCGATGAATGGTCGGTCCAGGCCAAGGATGAGCACGTGCGCGCCGTAGTGCTCGGGCCCCGGGTAGCGCTCGACGAACTCCGCGGGCAGGTCTGGCGTCAGGCGCGTGAACAGACGCGTCGGCAGCGTTACCAGGAGTTGATCAAACCGGTGCTCGCCAGCTTTTTCAGTGGTCACGTGTACGGCGCCGTTGTCGTGCCTGATCAGGGTCGCGGCGGTGCCCGTGAGAATCGTGCCGCCGAGCGCGCGAATGCGCTCGCCAAACGCGTCGTACATCTGCTGGAAGCCGCCACGGATATAGCCCAGGCGCAGCGACCGCTCATGGACGCGACTCCACAGCCAGCTCATGGCAATCTGCTCGGCCCGCGCGCCGAACTTGCCACGCAACACCGGTTCCCACATCACGTCGTACACGTGGCGACCCATGAGCCGCGGCATCCACTCGGCCGCGGTGTGGCCAGTGAACACGCGTTCGTTCGGGATGGCTTTCAGGATGGCCATGCCGGCCAGGAAACGCAGCCGATCGGGCGGCGCGAGCAAGGGCAAGCGCAGCAGCGCGGGGATCGAGCCCAGGCTGACGATGCGACCATTCGACAACGTGCTGGTGTTGGGCTGGCCCCAGATCAGGCGCTCGCCCAGGCCCAGTTCGTCGATGAACCTGATGATCGTCGTGTCGGTCTTGAAGATGTGGTGGTAGAACTTTTCGAGGGCGTTCGGGCCAACGCGAAACCCCGCTGCCAGGCCGCCAAGCTGCGGCTCACGCTCGATCAACGTGACATGCTGGCCCGACTGGGCCAGACGCAGCGCAGCGCCCAGGCCGAGTGCGCCACCGCCCAGGACGCCGACTTCGCGGCCGGTCATGTGCTTGCCGGAGTGTAGGCTGCTGACCCGCGCTCAGCTGCGCCGTGGCGTGGCCGTCGGCGCGGGACGAGGTGCCGGCGCCGGCGTGACCGCGGGCTCGGGCGCGGGTCCGCCTTCGGGCTCGCCGACCGTGAACTGCCAGGTGAAGCCGCCGTTCGCGCCAGCGTTATCACGGACCAGGACGCGCGCCGTGTGTGCGCCCGCACCCAGCGGTCGTGTGCTGTGGATGGTCCACTCGCGCGCGGTGCGCTTGTCGATCTGAGCGCCGGTGTCGGCGCCATCAAGGGTGAGCGATGCCGTGGCCAGGTCGGCACCACGGCCGACCAGGATCGCCGAGACGGTTACGGGCGCACCCGGCGCTACGTTGCCGTTGGCCGGCGGAGCAATGGTGCGCACGATCGGCGGCGCTGGCGCTACTGATGGCGAAGGTGAGGCGACCGCGCCCGGTGACGGACTGGGCAGCGGTCGAAAGCGCAACGCGTCGCTCGGCGCCAGCGTCGGCGGCGCGCCAATGGTCGGGGCCGGCGGCTCGGTGCCCGGTGCCGCGCCGCGCAGCGGCCGATCGATCGCCCGACCGCAGCCCGCCAGGAGCAGCATCGCCCCCGCGGCGATGATGATCAGCGCGCGCGCAGCCCAGGTCATGTCGGGGCTGAGTCTAGTCACCAACGGGCGGCGGGGAAACCTTTAGCACAGCCTTGTACCGTCACGGCGTGGCGCGTGAGGGTACAAGTTGGGTAGTCGCGCTTGCGATCGGCGCGCTGGCACTGGCGCTGCGGCTGTTTGGGCTCGATCGCAAGTCGGTCTGGTTCGACGAGGCCATTACCTACTTCGACGCGCACGCGCCCTGGTCAGGGCTGCTCGACTCGGTTCGCTCGGACGTGCATCCACCGCTCAATTACGTGCTTTATCACCTGTGGCCGGGGGTGGACGCGGGCGACTTCTGGCTGCGCCTGCCAGCGGCGGTGCTGGGCGCGGCAGCGGCCGTGGTGGCGTGGGCATGGGCGCGACGTATCGGCACGCCTGGGCAGGCGCTGCTCACCGGCGGCTTCGTGGCGCTCGCGCCACTCCAGATCGACCTGGCCCAGGAAGCGCGCATGTACGGGTTGCTGCTGCTGCTCACGGCCGTCAGCTTGCTCCTGCTCGACTCTGTCCTGACTTGCCCGAAGTCGACGACCCTGGTTCCGTACGCAGCCGTCGCGAGCCTGATGCTGTACACGCACTATTACGCCGCGTTCCTGCTCGCGGCCGAGGGCGCAACGGTGCTGTTCACGCTGCGTGGCGCGTCACGGCCAGCGGCTCTCAAAGCACTGGCGGCACTGCTCGTGGCCGGCGTCCTGTTCGTGCCCTGGCTGCCCGTGCTGGCCGAGCAAGCGCGCAACATCCAGGGTGACTACTGGATCGAAGCGCCGCGTTGGACGACGTTGTGGGTCACCTTTCGCGAGCTCGCCGCGCACACGCCGCCCGACGAGCCGTTCCGCATCCCGCTGCGCATCGCCTACGTCGTTGAGGCCGGGCTGCTGGTCTGGGGCGGCGTGCTCGCGACGCGCAACCAACGACAACGCGCAGCGCTGCTGCTGGGCATCCTGCCCCTCGGACTGGCGCTGGGCATGTCGGTGTTGGTGGCACCGGTGTTCGCGGTGCGCTACGTGAGTCCGATTGGCCTGGCGTTCGGGTTTCTGCTCGCGCGCGCCATTACCGCCTTGCCGAAACCCGCCGTATTGATCGCCGGCGCTGTCGCATTCGCACCGCTGTTGGTATCCCTGCCACCGCTGTATGTCGATCCGGGCTACAGTCGCGCGGACCTCCGTGGGGCGGCGCATGCGGTGCAGGCAGCGCGGCAGACAAGTGATGTGGTGCTGCACCTGGGTGCATTTACGTCGGCGCCGTTCGACTACTACAAGGTCGGGCAGCCAGGCCACGTGCTCGAGACGAACGATTACAGCGAGCTGTGTCAGGTGCTGCGCCCGCACACCGGCGGCTGGCTGGTAACCGCCTATCAGCCCGGCGACGACGACGCGCGACAAGCCGCCGAAGCGGGTATTACCGCCGCCACCTATGCGCAATCACTGGTCCCCGAGCCGCCCATGCGCTTCGACGGCGTATCCATCTTCCGCCTGAGCGCTCGCTGCTAGGGTAAAGCAGGTGTTGTTGTCGCTCGGCGGCGTGGTCTATCGGTATCGCTTCGCCATGCTCGTCGTGTGGGCGCTCGTGCTGCTTGCGGCGCTGCCGATTGTGCCGCGCGTCTTCCGCTCGCTCACTGCTGGTGGCTTCACCAGCCCTGACCTCGAGGCGGCGCGCGCGGGCCAGCTCATCAGCGATCGCTTCGGCGCCAATCCATCCAGCCTCGTCCTCGTCTACAGAGATCCGCTCGGTCAGCTGCCCGCCACCGACCCGCGCTTCCAGGCCCAGGTCGAAGCGTCACTCGCCGACGTTCGCCATCTGTCGAGCATCGAGCGCGTCACCACCGGCGCTGATAACCCGCGTCAGATCGCGCCGGATGGTCAGCTGGAGTACGTCACCCTCGCGGTGCGCGGTGACACGCAATCGCTCGACGCCCTGTTGGGCGCGGTCGAAGGCGCGCTGCAGCCGACGCAGCTCGAGCTGACGCTGACCGGCGCGCCGGTCTTCTATGCCGACATCTTCGAGGTCACCGAACGCGACCTGCGCCGCGCTGAGCTGCTGTCCATTCCGATGGCGGCTGTGGCGCTGGTGCTGGTGTTCGGCTCGGTGATCTCGGGCATCGTGCCCGGCCTGGTCGGCGGCACGGCGGTGGCCGTCACTCTGGCGCTCATGGCCGTGCTCAGCCAGCTGCTCGAGCTGTCGATCTTCTCGCTCAACCTGACCACCATGCTCGGCCTGGGCCTGGGCATCGACTACTCGCTGTTCATCGTCAGCCGCTTCCGCGAAGAGCTCGCGTCAGGCAGATCGGTTGCGAACAGCGTCGGCTGGTCGGTCGCAATGGCTGGTCGGGCGGTCCTGTACTCAGGCGCGACGGTCATGATCGGGCTGCTGGCGCTGCTGACGTTCGATATCAGCGCGCTGCGCTCGATGGGCATCGCCGGAGCATTGGTGGTGGCGCTGAGCGTGCTCGCGGCGTTGACGCTGCTGCCAGCAGTGTTGAGCGTGCTTGGAAGGCGCATCGATGCCTTGCCGATCCGGCCACTCTCCAGCACCCCTGACACACCAGGCATCTGGACACACCTGGCCGAATGGGTGATGCGCCGGCCGCTAGCCGTGCTCGTTCCGCTGCTTGTTTTCTTAGTCGCGCTCGGAGTGCCGTTCCTCAGAGTTGACTTCGGCGCGCCCGACGCGTCGATTCTGCCGACCGACGTGCAGTCGAGACGTGGCTTCGACTTGCTGCGCGCGCACTGGGGCGACGGTGAGCTTTCGCCCATCATGATCGTCTTCCAGACCGACGACGGCAGCTCGCCCGTGCGTGCCGATCGGCTGCCCGGACTGGTCGAGTTCGTCAAACGAATCGAGGCGCATCCAGCCGTGGCTCGGGTGGCCAGTCCGGTGTCACTGGATCCACGCATCACGTCCGCGCAGTACGCCTTGCTGTACGCCGATCCGCGGCGGATTCCCGATGTCTACGCGCGCATCGCGGCCGACACGACCTTACGACAAGACATCCTGGTGGCGAGCGCAACCAGCCGATTTGGTCAGACTGACGATCGGTCTAAGGCCCTGGTGCGAGCGATCCGCGCGACGCCACCTCCACCAGGCTTTCGAATGCTTGTCGGCGGTGGCACAGCCGGCGTCATCGATTACGCCGATCGGCTGTACGAGCAGTTCCCGCGTGCCGCACTGCTCGTGGTCGTCGCGATCTACCTGGTGCTGTTGCGCACCTTCGGGTCGGTCGTGATCCCGCTCAAGGCGGTGGTCATGAACGCGTTGTCGATCCTGGCCAGCTACGGTGCGCTGGTCGTGATCTTCCAGGACGGCGCGCTGGCCGAGGTGCTGCATTTCCAGCCGCTGGGATTCGTCGAGGCCTCGCTGCCGATTTTGATGTTCTGTGTCCTGTTCGGGTTGTCCATGGACTACGAGGTCTTTCTGCTGGCGCGCGTGCAGGAAGCACACCTGCTTGGCGCCGACAACGTCACCTCGGTCGTGCGCGGGCTCGAACGATCCGGCCGCATCATCACGTCCGCCGCGGGCATCGTCGTGCTGGTCAGCCTGTCTTTCGTCGCCGCCGACATCGTGCTGATCAAAGCGCTCGGCCTCGGCACAGCCATCGCCGTGTTACTCGACGCGACGCTCGTGCGCGCGCTGCTGGTACCGGCGACGATGCGTCTGCTTGGCGAATGGAACTGGTGGTCGCCCGGCTGGCTCCGACCCTGGCTGCGTTCAGGCAGCATGCATGCGTCTCGCTAGGCTCGTGCTGGTGGCGTTGCTGACGGTCGGCTGCGCCAGGCCGGTCCAGCCGCTGCCGCCGGTGCCAACCGCGCTGCCAACTCCACCCCCGCCGGTCGAGCTCCCGCGCGACGCGCTGCCTCATGACGCGCTGACCGAGTGGTGGTATTACACAGGCCACCTGTCCACGGACGACGCGCGCGAGTATGGGTTCGAGTTCACCGTTTTTCAGGTCCGCCGACAGAACGCGCCGACGGGCTACCTGGCCCACTTCGCCATCACCGACATCCTCGGGCAGCGCTTCAGCCATCAGGCGCGGTTTGCGCAGGGCGAGGCGCGCACCGCGTTCCCGATCGACGTCGGTGGCTGGACGCTTGATAGCGACACGATCGACGCCACGATGCAGCCTGGTCCGGGAGTCGAAGCAGCCTACCGGCTGCGGCTGCGCATGGTCGAACAAAAGCCGCCGGCGCTCCACCATGGCGGCTACATCGACATGGGTGCGCCCGGTGGCTCGTACTACTACTCGCGTACACGCATGGCGGTCGACGGCGAGCTCGGCAGGCAGCACGTGACTGGCCAGGCATGGATGGATCACCAGTGGGGGGACTTCGTCATCGCCGGCGGAGGTGGCTGGGACTGGTACAGCCTGCAGCTCGACGACCGCTCCGAGCTGATGCTGTATGTCATTCGCGACGCCGGCGGCCAGCTCACCGGCGTCTACGGCACCGAAGTCCTGCCCGACGGCACCGCCCGGGAGCTTGCGCCAAACACTATCACCGCGATCCCGCTCGGCAGGTGGACCAGTCCGCACACCGGCGCGACTTACCCGTCTGGTTGGCGGCTCATGTTGTCGAGCGGTGAACGGCTGGACATCGCGCCGGTGTTGCAAGATCAGGAGCTGTATTTCCCTGGCTTCGGCGGCACGATTTACTGGGAGGGCGCCGTGCGCGTCGACGGTGACCGCCATGGCGTCGGCTACGTCGAGCTGACCGGCTACGCTGGCAGCTGATGCCGCGGCACCCGTTCCGTTTCGCCATTGGCACCAATGGACTGAAGCAGCGCGCGCCACTCATGGACCACGTGCGGACTGCTGAATCCATGGGCTACTCGACCGTCCTCGTGGCCGATCATCTGCTCGATCAGCTGGCGCCGCTGCTGGCGCTAAGCGCCATTGCCCAGGCTACCGCGCGCATGCGCATCGGCACGTTCGTGCTCAACAACGACCTGCGCCATCCAGCGCTACTGGCCCAGGAGCTGGCGACGCTCGACCTGCTCAGCGACGGTCGCCTCGATATCGGGCTCGGGGCGGGTTGGAATGTGCCCGAATACACCGCCGCTGGTCTGGACTTCGATGCCCATCCGGTGCGCTTCAAGCGTATGTCTGAGTCGCTGCGGATCCTCAAGGGGCTCTTTGGCGAGGGCGCCGTGACCTTCGACGGTACCCATTACAGGATCACCGAGATGGAGGGCTTGCCCAAGCCCGCGCAGAGGCCACACCCGCCGATCATGATTGGCGGTGGCGGCAAACGCATGCTCCAGTTCGCAGCGCGCGAAGCACAGATCGTCGGCCTGGCGCCACGGCTTCCGTCGCCGGCCAATGCCGACATTCGTAGCGTCCTGGCCGATGCCACGTTGGAAAAGGTCAGCTGGGTGCGTGAGGCCGCCGGCGATCGGTTCTCTGAGCTGGAGCTCAATACGTACCCCTGCCTGGGCCCGATTCAGGTAACCGACGACCCTCGTGCTGCCGCGGGCGAGTTGTCAGGGCGCTTGAAGGAGCGCTATGGCACCGAGCTCACCGAAGATGAGCTGCTCGATTCACCGCATGTCTTCTATGGCACCGTCGAGCAGCTCGTCGACAAGATCAAAGGTCTGCGCGAGCGCTTCGGCATCTCGTATGTGCTGGTCCTGGGTGATATGCACGCTTTTGCGCCCGTCGTGGAGCGCCTCGCTGGCACATAAAGGCGCTTTTGTCATCCTGAGCCTGCGAAGGATCCGCGAGCACACATGTTCCGGCAAGCGGATCCTTCGCAAGCTCAGGATGACATGGTCACCCGTTCCAGCGTTGGGAGCCGCTGGCCATACGCCTCGGCCCACTCCGTCAGTGCGTCGCGCCGCCCACGAGCCGCCGCAAGCTGCAACGCCACTTGCGCGGGGGCGGTGCCGCCTTCGGTCTGGCGGGCATTGACTACATCGCTGGCGCGGAGGCCGACTGCCGAGGCTTCGAACAGGGGCGAGAACGTGCGCAATTCGGCCAGGCTGTAGTCCGCCAGACTCCGGCTATTGCTTTCGGCGTCTTTCACGATCCGGCCGACGACCTCGTGCGCCTGGCGGAAGGGCAGACCGTGGCGCGTCAGGTGATCGGCCAGGTCGGTCGCCGCAATCAGTGGATCGTCAGCCGCAGCGGCCAGGCGGTCGGTGCGGAAGCGTGCGCCGCGCAGCATCGCCGCCGCCAGGGCCAGGCCGTCGTGGACGACGTCGACCGCCTCGAAATATGGAGCCTTGTCCTCTTGCAGATCACGGTTGTAGCTGAGCGGTAGGCCCTTGAGCGTGACCAACAACGCTTGCAGCGCGCCGAACACGCGGCCCGTCTTGCCGCGCAGCAGCTCGGCGACGTCCGGATTGCGCTTTTGAGGCATGATGCTCGAGCCGGTGGTGAACGCCTCGTCCAGGCTGACGAAGCCGAACTCGGCGGTCGACCACAGCACCAGCTCCTCGGCCAGGCGCGACAGGTGCATGGCGATCACGGACAGCGCCGCGAGATGCTCGACCAGAAAGTCACGGTCGCTGACCGCATCGAGGCTGTTGCGGCTGACCTCCGCGAAACCGAGCAGCTCGGCTACGTAGGCGCGGTCGAGCGGAAACGTCGAGCCGGCTAGCGCAGCGGCACCAAGCGGCAGCACATCAGCCCGGCGGTAGGTGTCCTGGAGGCGGGCGGCATCACGCTCGAGCATCTCCACGTAGGCGAGCAAGTGGTGGCCGAGCAGGACGGGCTGAGCGCGCTGGAGGTGCGTATAGCCGGGCATGACCGCGTCGCCTTGCGTGTCCGCCACTTCCAGGAGGGCACCGAGCAGGTCCGAAATGCCCAGGATGCCTTCGAGCAGCGCCCCGCGAGTAAAGATCCGTATGTCGGTGGCGATCTGATCGTTGCGGCTGCGCGCCGTATGCAATCGCCCGGCGGCCGGGCCGATGCGCTGCGTGAGCTCGGCCTCGATCAGCGAGTGAATGTCTTCATACGGGGTCCGCTCATCCTGAGCCTGTTGACGGGCCAAGGCCGGCGCGTCGCGCAGCAGCGCCGCCAGTCCATCGACTATCGCCCGAGCGTCATCAGACGGAATGATCGCCTGCCGCGCGAGCATGCGCGCGTGCGCAATGCTGCCCAGCACGTCCACTTCGAACAGCCGCCGATCGACTGGCAGCGAGGTCGTATAGCGCAGCGCGCGTTCGTCGAGCGGCTTGGAAAAACGTCCGCCCCACAACGCGGGGGTCAGGAGTCGGGGGTCAGGGGTCAGGGAGCCCATCGTGCGAATCGCTCTGAGCGGGCGACTACGCCTGGCCGTCCCCCGTCCCCCGTCCCCCGTCCCCCTGGACGTCGTCGTCGATCGTGGGCGCCACCAGGCGCCGAATCTCCGTTTCGCCGCCGCGCCCAGCGTTGAGCTGGACTCTGGCCTGCGTGATCAGGCCCTGGCTGTACAGCTTGATGAAATGCACGGCCGCATCGTGATCGAACTGATCGCCTGTCTCGTAGGTCGCCAGACTGAAGTCGTACAACGACTGCGGTGAACGGCGACCGACGGCTACCGCCTGGCCTTTGAGCAGGCGCATGCGCACGGTCCCGGTGACGCTCCGCTGGGTGCTCGCGACGTAGTACGACAGGTCGCGGTAGTGGCCCGAGAACATCCGCCCGTCGTAGATGAGCTGGGCCATCTCGGCCGCCACGATCTCTTTGAAGCGGCGCTGCTCGCGGCTCAACGTGAGCGTTTCGAGTGCCTGATGCGCGTTGTGCAACAGGATCGCGGCCGGCGCCTCGTACACCTCGCGTGACTTGATACCAACCAGCCGATCTTCGACGTGATCGATGCGGCCGATGCCGTGCGACCCTGCCAGCTCGTTCAAACGGGTCACGAGCGTGACGCCGTCGAGCCGCTCAACGCGCTCACCCCGCTCGTCGCCTAACGCCACCGGGATGCCGCGCTCGAACTCGATGGTGAGATACGTCGGCTCCTCGGGCGCGAAGCGTGGATTGATGGTCCACTCGTATGCGTCCTCGGGCGGCTCGTTCCACGGATCTTCGAGGACGCCCGCCTCGATGCTGCGGCCCCACAGGTTGGCGTCGACCGAGTACGGACTGGCGGCCGTCACCGGTACCGGGATGTTGTGCTCCTGGGCGTAGCGAATCTCCTCGTCGCGGGTCATGCGCCACTCGCGCACCGGGGCGATAATCTTGAGCTCAGGCGCAAGTGCGTGGATCGAGACGTCGAAGCGCACCTGGTCGTTGCCTTTACCGGTACAACCGTGCGCGACGTGGCTGGCGCCTTCTTGTCGGGCGTAGTCGACCAGGAGCTTGGCGATCAGCGGCCTCGCCAGAGCGGTCGCTAGCGGGTACACGTTCTGGTACAGCGTGCCCGCCTGCAGCGCCGGGAAGACGAAATCGCGCATGAAGACTTCTTTCGCGTCGACGACGAAGGCCTTGATGGCGCCGGTGCGCAGCGCCTTCTGGCGCACGATCTCGAAGTCTTTCTCGTTGCCCACGTCGACGGTCAGGGCGATGACCTCGACGCCGTACTTTTCGTTGATCCAACGAATGGCAACCGAGGTATCCAGGCCACCCGAATACGCCAGCACCGCTGTCATGTTTGGGGGCCAGGGGTCGGGGGTCGGGGGT
>DASXRR010000392.1:0-8974 GCA_036506475.1 Chloroflexota bacterium | reverse complement strand
GTGTGCTGCTGCTTGGCGAAAAGCTGATCGGGTTCAGGGACACCAACGGCAAAGTCGGCCTGATGGACCACAACTGCCCGCATCGAGGGGCTTCACTGTTCTTCGCGCGCAATGAAGAGTGTGGTCTGCGATGCGTGTATCACGGCTGGAAGTTCGACGCCGAGGGCAATTGCGTTGACATGCCGAACGAACCGGCTGAGTCGGACTTCCGGACGAAAGTCAAGGCAACCACGTACCCCACACAAGAGCGCGGCGGTGTGGTCTGGGCGTACATGGGCCCACGCACAACGCCGCCTGCGCTTCCCGAGCTAGAGGGCAACATGCTGCCCGGCGCACAAGCCTGGGCGTACCAGCAGTCAGCCAACTGGATGCAAATCCTCGAGGGCCACATAGACACTGTGCACGTCGGCTTCCTGCATTTCGGCGGACTCAAAGCCGAAGACCAGCCGCCAGGCACGTTTTCAGAGCTCCAGCTCAAAAACCGACATGCGCGCTTCGAAGTCATCGACACCGCTGGCGGCGCAGCCTACGCAGCGAGCCGTCCCGCTGGCGAGGATCAGACCTACTGGCGCATCGCGCAGTGGCTCTTCCCGTCGTTCTCGATGGCGCCGCCCGGCGTCCTCGGCCTGGCCAAGCGCAACGCCGTCGAAGTGCCGATGGACGACCAGCACACAATCACCTATCAGATGTCGGTGAGTCGCGGCAGCCTCGGGGTCGGGCCTATCCCGAACCAGGTGCTCAACCCGATTCCGGTCAAGCCGCATACGACCGATTGGTACGGCCGCTTCCAGACCGAAGTCCAGCCCGAAAACGACTTTCTGATCGACCGCGATGTGCAGCGGCGCAACGTGGGACCGTCGGGTTATACGGGCGTGAACGGCATCGCCATGCAGGACGCGTGCGTCACCACCAGCATGGGCCCGATCTACGACCGCTCCAGAGAGCACCTGGGCAGCAGCGATGCGATGGTCATTCGTGTCCGTCGACGTCTGCTCGCGGCGGTGCGCGCGCACATGCAGTACGGCGAGGTCCCGCCTGGCGTGGATGCGCCCGACGCGTACCGTGTTCGTTCGGGCGGCGTGCTCCTGCCCAACGGCACGGATTGGGTTGAAGCGACGCGCGAGCTGCGGCGCGCATTTGTCGACCATCCAGAGCTCGACCCGGCGCTCAACGGCCCGCTCTAGCTTGCGCCTCACCCAAGACCTGGGCGAACTGCGGCTCATCACACTCGATCGGCCGGAGAAGCGCAATGCGCTGACGCGCGGCGTCATCGAACAGCTGACCCAGACCATCGCCCAAGCGGGCAAGGAAGAACACGTGCGCGGTGTCCTCCTGGCGGGCAACGGTCCAAGCTTCTGCGCGGGTGTCGACTTGCAGGAGTTCCGTGACGGCACGGTTGAGTCGGGACAGGCACTGATCATGGCGCTGCAGCTGCTATGCAAGACGGTGCGCACCCTGCCGAAGCCCGTGGCATGCGCCATCCAGGGCCACTGCCTGGGCGGCGCGCTCGAATTGGCCGCGTGCTGCGACTTGCGCGTGTGCACGCCTGATGCGCGGCTGGGCATGCCCGAGGTCTTCCTCGGCATACCGTCGGTGATCGACGCCGTCATGCTGATGCACCACGTTGGTGCCGGGCGGGCATGCGAGCTCCTGCTGACTGGCGATCCGATCGACGGCGAAACCGCGCTGGCCTGGGGTCTGGCCAATCGGCTGGCGCCGCCAGACACACTGATCGATGCAGCGGCCGAACTGCTAAGAAAGGTGACGCGCCACGCGCCTGAGGTCATCGCCGCCCAGAAGCGGCTGCACCAGCAGTGGCTGGATTTACCGTACAGCGCGGCCGTAGACGCCAGCATCGACAGCCTGCTTGCAGCATTCGCCAGCGGCCGGCCCCAGCGCATCGCCAGCGAACGCCGTTAAGGGGTTGTTGAGGCCAGCGCGTGGTCGCGCGCGTACACGGCGATCTCGTGGTGGGTCGCCCACCACACGCCTGAGTGGCCAGCGATGTACTCGACCAGCTCCTGCAAAATGGCCATCCGCGACCGATGGCCGATCACGTGCGGGTGCATGGTCAGCTGGAACAAGCCGCGCTCGGCGTAGGCGCGGTTGAACTCGTCCTGCCAGATGGTGAGCACGCCGCGTGGCGGCGTGAAAGGTCGGACGGCGGTGTAGCGGTCCATCGTGAAGTACGGCGCGTCGTCGCGGATCCACTCAACCGGGATCTCGACCACCCCGGTCGGCTGACCGTCTTCGACGATCTCGTACGGCTCGTCGTCGGCCATCAGCGACGAGTCGTAGACGAGCCCGAGCTCACGGATGATGCTCAGCGTCGCTGCGCTGAAGTCCCACGATGGAGTGCGCACACCGACCGGCCGCACGCCACACAGCTTTTCGAGCGTGTCGATGCTTCGAAAGGCCAGCTCGCGCTCGTCCTCGGCGCGCAGCTGCTGATTGCGTTCGTGGATCCAGCCGTGGATGCCCAATTCATGGCCGGCCTCGACGTAGCCACGCGCCTCGCCCGGATGCAGCAGCGCGGAGACGGCAGGCATGAAGAACGTCGCCTGGATGCCCTTGTCCCGCAGCAAGCGCATGATGCGCGGCGCGCCCACGCGCGAGCCGAACTCGCCCTGGCTGAGCTTGCCCGGGCTGGTCTCGGCATCGCGCAGCGGGATCGTCTCGTGGTCTGAGTCGAACGACAACGCCACTGCCACGCGCGCGCCGCCCGGCCACACGTCGGGCACCAAACGCCGCCCGGCGCGGACATGCTCCACGTGACCCCGCCAGGTCGATTCGTCCCAGCGCCAGGGCTCGACGCGCTCGTTCACTCGCTACGCGGTCGCGGCGGCCGCCTTCGTGCCCGCGGGATCGAGCTTGGCAAACACGGGGAAGACCGCGCGCGGGCCCTCGTTCAGGATGTACAGCTTCTCGGCTTCGCTCAGGAACGAGAAGCCGCCGATCACCGGCACGAGGTTGTCGCCACTGAGGCCGGTCTCGGGGTTGGTATGCCGACCTGAACCCGGCGCCTCGCTGCCGAACACCATGCGCTGGGCGCCGCGCTGGCGGATCGCACACTCGAGGAAGATCGGATCGTAGGCGCACGTATCGAAGTACAGGTTCTTCGACAGGTCCTTCTGCGGCAGATGCGGGTCCGACTTGTGGAAGCGATCCAGGCCGCCGCCACAGTGGCAGATGATGATCTTCAGCTCGGGATAGCGCTGGAACACATCCGAGTGACCCAGGAACTGGGTGGCCAGGTATTGCTCGGTGTAGAAGCCGAGCTGATAGTTGTGCGGCACGACGCGGAAGCGCTTGTCGAGCGCGTTCGTTCCGTGGACGATGATGGGCAGCTTGAGCTCCTGGCACTTCTCATACAGCGGGTACCAGTACGGCTCCCACATGCCCGGCGTGGTGCGCCGACCGCCCGGATCGGGGCTGGCGTACGTGGCGACGAAGCCAAGCTCGTTCACGCAGCGCTCGAGCTCGGGTAGCACGTGCCTGGTATCCGGCGCGTTGCTGTTCTGCGGCAGCTGCGCCGCGCCGAGGAAGCGCTCCGGGAACTGATCGCACTGAATCTTGATGCAGTCGTTGACGAAGCGCGCCCAGTTCGGGATGAGGTGATCTTCCATGAAGCCCATGACGCGGAATGGGCGCGGGCCAATGATCTGCACGTCGATGCTGCGCTCGTCCATGTAGTCGATGTGTCGCTGGGACGCCTTCATGAAGTCGTCCGGCGATAGGCCTGGGCTCGTTCGACCGCCCGCGGCTGGCACCCCGCCCGTGGGCAGCGGACTCGGAAAAGGCGTGTTCGCGGCCATCATGAGCATCAAATAGTTGCTCGTGGCTTCAGGCGACGAGACGTGGCCGTGAACGTCCAGAACTTTTACGCCGTTGTACATGGAACGACCTCCCTAGGGTGCACCGGCCATCGTACCCAGCGCCTACGCCTGGGAGCCACCCCGCCGCAACCTGGCGGCGACGCTGCGCCAACCGCAGACACGTTCAATCCGCGCCGCGTATGCCCCGATTTGGAATCCTCGTGGCCAGTTTTGGCCTTGCCGTCAGGCTGCTCTTATGGAGCGTCCCTGGTCTGGTCGCCGCCAGCGGCGCCGTCCAGCTCCTGTGGCCCTCGGATGATCCCAACCCGGCCGAACGGTTGCGTCTGGAGAAGCGGGCCGCGCCGCCATCGGTGCAGGATGCGCTGGTCGGCCTGATTGGTGCTGAGGTCGAGGCCATGGAAGTGGCCGGCGTCGCGATTGAAAACCCGCATACGCCACGATTGGCCGAACGCGCCGACAGCGCCGGCGAACGGGTTCTGCTCGCTGTGCGTACCTACGTTCGGGCCGTCCAGGCAGCACTCCGTAGGTAACTTTTGCACCCTGATACTGCGCGGTCACGCGCGCAAGTGTTGCCCGAGGAACTCGGCGATTGTCGCCAGGGCGTCGACCGCCTCGGGCAAGTCGGGCGCGAACATCGGCCACACGTGCCACATGCCCTCGCCCACGACGAGTTGCGCGTCGACCGCACGTTCGGTGAGCCGGCGCGCGTCGTCGAACAACACCTCGTCCTCGCCGACCAGGATGAGTAGTGGCGGCAGCCCACGGAGGTCGGCAAAGAGTGGTGAAGCCCGAGAATCGCTTGCGTCGATGCCGCCCAGGTAGTGCCGCGCGGCGATGCTCAGGCCCTCGCACGACACCAGCGGGTCGACGTCGTCGCGCGCATGCATGGACTCGCCCGACAACGTCAAATCCAGCCAGGCCGAGATCAGCACGCCCGCGGACGGCATTGCCGCGCGCTGTTCGCGAAGTGCCACGAGCGCCGCCAGCACCAGCGCGCCACCCGATGAATCGCCGCCAATCGCAATCTGACCCGCCGGCACGCCATTCTCGAGCAGCCACCGCACATCGCCCACGACGTCCTCGATCGCCGCGGGACACGGCTGCTCCGGCGCCAGCTTGTAATCGCTCAGCCACACCCGCCTGCTCGTCGCCAGCGCCAGCTGCGCCCCAAAGCCGCGATGTGTCTTCGCCGAGCCGCTGGTAAACCCGCCGCCGTGCGCCCACACCAGCACACCGTGCGCGACGCCATCGGTTTGTTCCACCCACAGCCCGCGTCGCCCGTCGCCCGCCCGCACCGCCACCCCGTCGGGCACGACCTCCGTGTCAGCCGCCGCGTCCCACTCGAGCCGCTCCACCTCAGGCGATTTGCCCAAGTCCGCGCGCTTATCGCCAAACCCCGCGCGGATGCGCGCAGCCTCTTGGCTGACCATCTACGCCGTGGCGATCGCGGCGGCTTGTTCGAGACCTAGCTCGGCGACGGCTTGCTCGCGCATCTTGAACTTCTGGATTTTGCCGGTCACGGTCATCGGGAAGCCGTCGACGAACTTCCAGTAGCGCGGGATCTTGAACGTCGCGATCTTGCCTCGACAAAACGCGGTCAGCTCCTCGTCGGTTAAGACGGCCCCTTCGCGCGGTTTGATCCAGGCCATGACTTCCTCGCCGTAGCGCGCACTGGGCACGCCGATGACCTGCACGTCGCTGATGTCAGGGTGCGTGTACAGGAACTCTTCGACTTCGCGCGGGTACACGTTTTCGCCACCGCGAATGATCATGTCTTTGATGCGGCCCACGATGTTCACGTAGCCCTCGGCGTCCATCGTGGCCAGGTCGCCCGTGTGCATCCAGCGCGCCGTGTCGATGGCTTCTTCGGTCGCCTCAGGGTTGTTCCAGTAGCCGAGCATGACGCTGTAGCCGCGCGTGCACAGCTCGCCTGTCTCGCCGCGCTGCACGATGTGCCCGCTATTGGCGTCGACGATCTTGATCTCGACGTGCGGATGGATGCGCCCCACGGTCGACACGCGCTTGTCGAGTGGATCGTCGGTCGCACTCTGGGTCGAGACCGGCGCGGTCTCAGTCATGCCGTAGCAGATGGTCACCTCGGGCATGTGCATCTGCGACTGGACCTTCTTCATGACCTCGACCGGGCACGGCGAGCCGGCCATGATGCCCGTGCGCAGCGACGAGAAATCGAAGCGACTGAACTCGGCGTGGTCGAGCTCGCCGATGAACATCGTCGGCACGCCATACAGGGCGGTGCAGCGCTCGGCCTGGACGGTTTCCATCACCGCCAACGGGTCGTAACTTTCGCCGGGCACGACCATGCACGCGCCATGTGTGGTGCACGCGAGATTGCCCAGGACCATGCCGAAACAGTGGTAAAACGGCACTGGGATGCACACGCGGTCATTGCTGGAATAGTGCAGGGCTTCGCCGATGAAGTAGCCGTTGTTCAGGATGTTGTGGTGGGATAGTGTTGCGCCTTTGGGGAAACCGGTAGTACCCGATGTGTACTGAATGTTGATGGCATCGTCGAACTGCAACGACGCCTCCAAGGCGCGCAGATCGTCGAGCGCAATGTCGGCGCCATCAGCCAGCAGTCGGTCCCAGTCGTCGTCCAAGACGAGCGATTCTCGCAATTCAGGGCATGAAGGCCGCACTTCGTCCAGCATGCCGACATAATCAGCCGTACGAAACGCCCGCGCTAACAGTAACAGCGAGGCGCCGGATTGCTGGAGTGCATATGAAAGTTCGGCCGTCTTGTAGGCAGGGTTGATATTGACCAGGATGGCGCCTATGCGTGCCGTCGCGTACTGCACAACGACCCACTCATAGCGATTCGGCGACCAGATCCCGACCCGGTCACCCTTACCCACCCCATGCGCCAGGAGCCCGCGCGCGGCGCGGGTGGTCTGCTCCCACAGCTCGCGATAGGTGGCGCGATAGCCCTGGTGGCGCACCACGAGGGCCTCGCGGTCGCCGTCGCGCTCGACGGTCCGCCACAGGTTCTGGCCGATCGTTTCGCCGAGCAATGGGTCGGTGCTGGCGCCATGGACGTACGACGGTGATGACATGCGGCGGCGCTCCTTGTGAGGGCTAGCCTACGTCAGTGGTAGTCGCTCGGAAACAGCACCGTGGCGACTGCGCGCGAGACCGAATCGACACACTCCTGCGACGCCGCGCGCCAGCGGGCAAAGTGCGGCATCGTGCCGTGGGCCTTGAAGGCGTCCTCGTCGCGGTAGACCTCGTAGAAGAAGTAACGGTTCTCATCCTCGTTGTCGTGCAAAACGTCGAAGCGCATGCAGCCCGGCTCGTCACGGACGGAACACGTCGAATCGTCTTCGGCCGCGGCGAGGAACGGCTCGCGCTTATCGGGCTTAACCTGCAGGGTCACGATCAAGGCGTACATACGCCCGCCAGGGTACTGTTAGCGGCGGCGGCGGGGCGAGGTGAGCGCCAGCAGCGGGACGCCCATGCCCAGGCCGACGATTTCGCCGACGATGACGCCTGGCCAGGGCGACAGGCCGGTCAGCAGCCAGACCATGATGCTGATGACCGCGCCCAGCATCGCCACCGCGACCGCGGCGGCCAGTGTCTCCTCGAGCAGTGGGTCGAGGTGCACGCCACATCATTGAACCGCCGCGCACTAGCCCGCCACAATCGGGCCCACACACCGATGCAGTCCTCTGCCTACGCGGCGCTGCGCGAACGCCTCGATCGAGGCGACCCGATTGTGCTGGATGGATCGACCGGCTCGGAGCTCGTGCGGCGTGGCATACGTTGGCGCAGCCTCGGGCTGCGGTTCGACGCCCCACAAGTCCAGGCCGTGCACGCCGACTATCTCGCGGCCGGCGCGGAGGTGCTGCGCACCAACACCTTCCAGTTGAATCGACGCATCTACCAGGACGTCTTCCGCGATGCCGCGCATATGCGCCACATCGGCGCGCCGGATCTCGATCGGCGCGTGCCGGAGCTCGTGCCGCGCGCGGTCGAGCTCGCACAGGCGGCGCGCGACGACGCGGGTCGACCGGAAGTTCCGATAGCGGGCGTGATGTCGCCACTGGAGCACTGCTACCGGCCTGACCTGGCGCCATCGTTCGAAGAAGCGCTGCCGGAGCATACGGAAATTGCTGGCCTGCTGGCGCAAGCGGGCGTCGATTTCCTTTTGCTGGAGTCGATGAACAGCGAACGCGAAAGCCGGGCAGCGCTACAGGCGGCGCAGGCTACTGGACTGCCCGTGTGGGTCAGCTTCGTCGTCGACGCGGACGGCAACCTGCTCAGCGGTGAGCCGCTACCCGAGGTCCAGGCCGACGCCGTGCTGGTCAATTGCGCTCCGCCCGAGGACATCGGTCGCGCAGTGGCCAGGCATCACCTCGATGGCGGCTACGCACATATTGGCAAGTTCGACCCGCCCAGCTGGAAATTCGAGTTCTTCCCACAGTTCACGGGTACCGACGAATGGCCGCCCGAGCGCTATGCCAAAGCGGCGCGCGAGTGGGGCGCCCAGATCGTGGGCGGCTGCTGCGGCACGACGCCCGACCACGTGCGAGCGCTTACGCGATGAGCTACGCCGTCGTTGCCGACAAGCTTGCACAACGCCAAACCGTGATCCTCGATGGCGCGACCGGCACCGAGATCCTGCGCCGCGAGGTGACCTGGGCGGACCATCAGCTGCAGAAGAAGCCGGAAGTCGTGCGCGCCATCCACGCCGATTACATCGCCGCGGGGGCCGACGTGATCTCGACCAATACCTTCCAGCTCACGCGGCGTGCGTTCCGCCAACACTTCAAAGACCGGGCACATATGCGCCATATCGGCGCGGCGGATCTCGAGACCCGCTGGGCCGACATGCTGACGGCTGGCGTGCGGCTCGCCGCCGAAGCCCGTACCCAGGCTGGCGCACAGGAGCGCGTCGCGATTGCCGGCGCGATGACTACGCTCGAGTGGTGCTTCCGACCTGACCTGGCCCCACCGTCGACCGAAGCTGCAGCGGAGTATCGTGAGGTTGCCCAGGTCTTTGCCGACGCCGGTGCCGACTTGCTGCTGATCGAGACGGTGAACTCGGTCGCCGAAGCCGTCGCGGCGGCGCGCGCCGCGCGCGCAATTGGCATCCCGTATTGGATCGCGTTCGTGCCTGATGA
>DASXRR010000391.1:0-24676 GCA_036506475.1 Chloroflexota bacterium | reverse complement strand
CCGATAAGAACGACAGCCTCACCGCGCTCTCGGCCGGTCAAGTGCAAGTCATTGCCCAGGACACCCTTGACGCGGGCGACGCGCCCGTCATCGACACGCTGCCTGGCATCCAAGCGCGCTACACACCGGGCCACGCCTGGGAGCACCTGACGTTCAACCTCGACAATCCGATTCTGGCCGATCCGCAGGTGCGCCAGGCGATCGCCATGGCGGTCAATCGGCAGTCGCTCAACGACAACATCCTGTACGGCAAGGGTGAGGTCGCGCTGAGCCAGGTGCCGTCGTGGTCGTGGGCGTTCGAGCCCGGCACCGCGCGCTACGAGTTCAACCCGCCGCTCGCAGAGCAGGTCCTCGATCGGGCCGGCTACGTCCGCGCCAGCGACGGCGTCCGCGCCAAAGATGGCCAGCGGCTCAGTTTCAAGTTCTGGAGCACGCCCGCGCCGTTCCGTCCGAGCCTGATGGCCATGCTCAAGGACCAGTTGGCCCAGGTCGGCATCCAGCTGACCGTCGACGTGTTTCCGAGCGCGGCGTTTTTCGATCTGTCGGCGGCGTCTGCGCAAGCGCTGGTCCGTCGCCAGTTCGACATTGTCGAATTCGCGTGGGTGAGCGCGTACGACCCGGGCCTGGACGCGATCTACAGCATGCATTCCGCGTCGGTGCCGTCGCGCACCAACGCCTACCGCGGCGGCAACTACGGCAACTACCGCAACCCGCGCTCCGACGTGCTGCTGAACCAGACCCAGCAAAGCCTCGATCCAAACTTCCGCCACATCGCGTTTTCCGAAGCTCAGGCCATCTGGCAGGCGGACCTGCCTGCGCTGCCGCTGCTGCTGCGGCCAATTACGACGGCGACGACCCTGCGCCTCACGGGCTTTCGTCCGACGCCCGCGTTGCGCGGCGAAACCTGGAACATCGAACAGTGGGACATCGCGCCCGCCACCGCGCCGTAGCGCCAGCGTGCGGCTGTTCTTCGCCGTAGAGCTGCCCGCCGAAGTTCGGGCGGCGCTGGGGCGCTTGCGCAGCGGCGGTGACGACTATCGCTGGGTCGACGCGGCCCAGCTGCACATGACCCTGGCGTTTCTGGGCGAGCAGCCCGAAGAGGCCTTGCCGCAACTCGAGCAGATCGGCGCCACCGCCGCCGGCGGCTCCAGCGCGGGGAAGCTACGTCTCGCGGAAGCTGGCAGTTTCGGCCCACGCAGCGCACCGCGCGTGCTCTGGGTCGGGCTGGGCGGTGGTCTGCCCGACCTGCTTGCACTTCAAGCCAACCTCGCGCGGGAATTACGCGCGGGCGGATTCGTGCTCGAGGACCGACCGTTTAGCCCACATATCACGCTTGCGCGGCGCCACGAACGCGCTGCGGCCGGCCGGCCCGAATGGCCGCCGTCCGCGGACCGGATTCCGTCGGGCACGATCCCGCTGCGCGAGCTGGTGCTGTTCCAGAGCAAGCTCAGCCCCAAGGGCGCGAGCTATATCGCCCTCGGAACGTACCCGCTCCGCGCCTGACCCTGCCATTCGGACGGGTGCCGTTCGTTTGGGGTCCGACGCGCGGTCGGAGCCAGATCCGGTGCCGCTACCGCGCCGTCAGTACTTGAGCGCGCCTTCTTGAAGGCCGCGCATGTACCAGCGCTGGGTCAGCGCGAACGCCGCCAGGCCGGGCGCGATGGCCATCACGTAGACCGCCGCGATACGCGGCCAGGCCCATTGGCCCATCCCGCCGAAGGCGCCGGCGAGCACGACCGGCAGCGTGCGTACCTCCTGGTCGTTGGTCAACGTCACGCCCAGCAAATACTCGCCCCAGGCGCTGACGAAGTTGACGATGATGACCACGACAATGCCGTTGCGGGTCAGCGGCAGGAGGACGCTGAGCAGCGTGCGCCACGCTCCGGCGCCGTCGATGCGCGCGGCGTCGACGAGCTCGTGCGAAATCTGCTCGAAGATGCCGCGCATGATGAACACGCTCAAGGCCAGGTTGAGTGTGACGTACGGCAGCACCAGACCGAGCGTCGAGTTGATCAGGCCGAGCGCCCGCTGGGTCTCGAAGATCGCGATAAGTGAGGTCACCCGGGTCGGAAAAAACAGTGAGGCGACGAGCAGCGCGAGCACCACCGCGCGACCAGCCAGATTGAGATGGACCAGCGCATAGCCGCCCATCACCGCGCAGGCCGAGGTGATGATCACCGTCAGCGTGGTCACGACGACGCTGTTGACCAGGTTGCGCGCCAACGTGGGGATGTTGTTGATGGCATACCCGTAATGCGTGAAGTCGAACGCCTGCGGCCAGAAGCCGGGACGGTAAGCGTCCGGGATCGACTTGATCGACAGCAGCAGCACCCACGCGAGCGGCACCACGATGATCAGCATGAAGATCACCAGCACCACGTGGCGGACGATGGTGCCGATCGGCAGCGGTTTTTGCCTGGGTCGAGGCAGGGCCGGACTAGCCATCACGTGGCCTGAAGACCCAGAACAGCCCGCCGACCACGACGAGCATTGCCGCGGCGCCGATCCACCCGATCGCCGCGGCATACGCCTGGAACCAGTCGCCGATCTGGAACGCGGTGTCCCACATGTAGACGGTCCACGTATAGGTCGGCAGGGCGCGATTGAATCCGCCCAGGATCAAGTATTCGTCGATCACCGCCATCGCCGTGCCGAAGCGCAGGACGACCAGCACGAGCAGGATCGGTCGCAAGCGGGGCAGGGTGATGTGCCAGAACAGGCGCCACTCGTTGGCACCGTCGACGCGCGCCGCTTCGAACAGCTCCTTGGGAATGGCCGCGAGGCCAGCCAGATAGAACATGGTGTGGTAGCCGAGGCCCCACCACACCTCCATCAAGGCAATCGCGGGGAGCGTCAGGCCCGGATCGCCCAGCCATTGCGGCGCCGTTTGTGGAGTGACCAGGCCGACCGATATCAGCAGGTAATTGATCGGCCCGATGGTGAAGTTGTAGAGCCACTTCCAGAGCACGAACACGAGTGGCCCGGGGATGACCGCCGGGATGAGCAGGATCAGCCGATACGTCGTCGCCAGACCCTGATGCGAGACGCGATCGACCATGATCGCGAGCAGCATCGGGAGGAAGATCATGCCCGGCAGGAACAGCGCCGTGAACGCCGCCGCCCGCTGCAGGCCCAGCAGCACCAACGGATCGGACAGCGCGTTGATGTAGTTCTGCAGGCCGACCCACCCGACCGGCGCGCTGGTGCGCAGGAAGTGATAGTCGGTGAAGCTCATCCATAGCACGCGGAAGATCGGGTAGACCTGCCAACCGATGAAGAAGATCAGCGTTGGCACCAGGAACATCCAGTTGATGCCCTGCTGCGCGAACAGCGCCGCGCGCCGTGACGCGGCGGTCCGTTCGAGCCTGACCGCGGTGGTCGAGGCCACCTAGGCTATCCCTCGCTTCCGCCGGGGAGCCTCGCTCGCCGCTGGGGGCCGTGCGCTTACCGCTTTCATGCCCCGCGTCGCCGCCGCCCGCCCGCCCGTCGCATATGGCTCAAGCGTAACTTTGAACCGTCACGCCAACCGTCACGGGAAGCCGCGAAACCGTCATCGCGACGTCACAATCTTGGCCGTAACCGTCATTTCTGTGTCACGGATTTGGCCAAACCGTCACGGGAACGCTGAAAGCTAATTTACGATACACGCAACTGCCTAACTATAGTACGCAGCAATTGCCGCTAGGCTGACTTTTTCGCCTCGGCCTGGACGGCGTCCCACGCAGCCTGCATGGCCTTCTTGGGATCGCTTTCTTCGCCTTTCAGGTACTTCTCCCACAGCGGTTGGCCGATCTGGAACTGGGTCAGGCCGAACTTCTGGTTGGGAATCGCCTTGGCAATCTTGAGCTGATCGACAATCAGCGGCACCCAATCCTGCCACCACTCGGGCTTGGCCTTGTTCCACTTGTCGTAGTACGACGTGTATGGCGGCACCTGGCCCGGATGCGCCGTCGGCGAG
This sequence comes from Chloroflexota bacterium, assembly GCA_036506475.1. Classification (GTDB taxonomy): domain Bacteria; phylum Chloroflexota; class UBA6077; order UBA6077; family CF-72; genus CF-72. The sequence goes on along the minus strand of DASXRR010000391.1, from coordinate 20,718 downwards.
CCGGCGATCGAGTCCTTCCAGATGCCGTCGTTGAACGTCAGCGCTTTCATGTACTCGGCGGCCTTGTCCTTGTTCTGACCGTACTTGAACAGGCAGGCGCCGGTCGTCCAGAAAACGGTCGAGCCCTCGCCGCCGGTGCTCTTGGGCAATGGCCCAAGCGACAGCTTCTTCGGATCCGGCCAGGTCTCGGCAAAGCGCAGCGGCGCGTTCTGATATTTCACGAAGTACGTCGCCTGCTGGGCGGCGAAGGCATCTTCGTCCGGCGTGTTGTTCACGCCCGCGTCGGTCGTCCCGGCGTTCAGGATGTTCGGCGTCGAGACGGCCTTCATCTTCTTCATGATCTCGAGCGCCTGCAGCGCCTGCTCGCTGTTGAAGTTGAAGAAGCCTTCGGGCGTATAGACCTTGGTGCTGATGCTGTGCGTGATGGGCGCCAGCGACCGCCAGCCATGGGCATCGAAGACGAGGCCGTACAGGGCGATCTTCTTGTCCATGATCGTCTGACTGGCTGAGAGCAGCGCGTCCCACGTCGTAGGCATCGCCGAAATGCCCGCGGCATCGCTCTGGCCTTTGTTCCAGCCCATGGTGATGATGTCGAGCAAGAACGGCCACGAATAGAGCTTGCCGTTGACGGTGCACTCGTCGCGGATGGACGGGATGATGTCGTTCAGGATGTCTTTGGGGATGTAGTTGTCCCACGGTTCGATGACGTCGGCCTGGATCAGCGCGGACATCTCGACGAACGGCGTCATGCCCACGTAGACATCCCAGGTGCTGTTCTTGTCGCGAGCCTCGGCGACAAAGCGGTCGATGCCGAAGCCCTGCACGGGCGCGATCTGGAAGTTGAGCCCGCCACCGCTCTGCTTGAAGGCATCGTTGACTTGCGGGATCGACGGGTGCAGGCTGACGATCCAGTCGTAGAAGGTCGGCGTGAGCGGCCGAGTCGACGCGGCCTGGGCTGGTGCCGTTGTCGGCTTTGCAGCCGCGGCCGTCGTCGGGGCGGCGGCGGGTGCAGTCGTGGGCTTGGCGGCAGCCGCGGTCGTCGGGGCCGCGGCGGGCGCGGTGGTCGGCGCTGCGGCAGGTGCCGTGGTTGGCTTGGCGGCGGGTGCCGCGGTTGGCGCGGCTGGCACAGCCGTGGGTGCCGCGGCGGGCTGCGCGCAGGCGGCGAGCAGGCTGCCGATGATCGGTAGTCCCAAGCCGAAGCCAAAGGCCCTGCGGACGACCTGGCGGCGGGTCACGCGATCAGGCGCGGTAGACGAATCGATGCGCGGAGTCTCGTTCGGCATGAATGCCTATCCTCCTCGTACAGCGGAGGGTCGGCTCCCCAACCGCGCCATGTCGCCGGGTCGGCGCGGGCCCTTGGGCCTCCGGAGCCGTGACCTACGTTACGGTCGCGGATGCTACGCCGACCTCGTCCACAGCGTCCAATATGGGTTGACGACGCACCGGTCGAGCCGTATAGTGCCGGACCAATCGCATACAGACGTTGACCAGGACGAGTACGCGTTCCGGGCGAGCTCAGAGAGCCGGGCAAGGTGTGAGCCGGTGCTGCGCCAGACGCTGAATGGACCTGCGAGTTGCTACCCGAACATCCCCAGCGGATCAGTAGGCGTCGCCGGAAAGAGCCCCGTTAGCTGAGCTCAGGACTTCGCCATGATTTGCCAGGCGGCGTCCGCAACGAAGGCCGCGACCCGAACGGGCGTGGCGAATGAGGGTGGCACCACGAGATCGAGCCTCTCGTCCCTGTCCAGGACAGAGGCTTTTTTGATTTCTAACGGAGCACACCCTTCATGGCCGAACAGCGAAAGAATGGCGCCGTCCCTCGCCGCAAGCGGCTCCTGACCGGCTTGCGGCCAACGGGCAGGTACCACCTCGGCAACTACGTTGGCACGTTCGAGAAGGACCTCGAGCTGCAGAACAGCGGCGAGTACGACTGCTTCTTCCTCGTCGCCGACTTCCATGCCCTGACCACGGGCTACGAGACCTCTCGCGAGATCGGCGACGACATTCGCGAGGGCGTGCTCGACTTCCTGGCCGTCGGCATCGACCCGAACAAGAGCACCCTCTATCTGCAGTCGCTCATCCCAGAGGTGTCTGAGCTCTTCCTGCTATTCACGATGCTCGTGTCGGCCAATCGAGCCCAGCGCATCCCCACCCTCAAGGAGCAGGTGCGCGACCTCAAGCTCGACAGTGCGTCACTCGGGCTGTTGAACTACCCCGTCCTGCAAGCCGCGGACATCCTGATGGTCCGCGGCGAGGTCGTGCCCGTCGGCAAGGACCAGCTGTCGCATATCGAGCTGACCCGCGAAGTCGCGCGGCGTTTCAACCAGCTCTATGAGCCGGTGTTCCCCGAGGCGGAAGGCCTCGTCGGCCGTTTTCCCAAGCTGCCCGGCACTGACGGCTCGCCGAAGATGAGCAAATCACTCGGCAACACGATTCTTCTGTCAGACGGCGCTGAGACGGTGCGCAAGAAGGTCATGTCGATGTACACCGACCCGACCCGCCTGCGCGCCACCGACCCGGGGCACGTGCGCGGCAACCCGGTCTTCACTTACCACGACGCGTTCAATCCAGACCACGACGAAGTGCACGAGCTCAAGGCGCGCTATACCAAGGGCAGAGTGGGCGACGTCGAGGTCAAGCAGAAGCTCGTCGCTGCGCTCAACACGTTCCTGGAACCGATTCGGCAGAAGCGAGCTGAGCTCGAACGGCAGCCAGGCTATCTCGAGGATGTCCTGGCCGAAGGCAGCCGCAAGGCGCGCCTGGAAGCGCGCGAAACCTTGCGTCTGGCCAAGGACGCGATGGGCTTGAACTATTTCCCGAAGGCGCGCGCGCAGGTGGAGTCGCTGGTATGAGCTCACATGTCTATCCGAGCCTGAACGAGCTGGGCCGCATGGCGGCGAAATATCACTACGCGCCGATCTATCGCGAAGTCCTGGCCGATCTCGAGACCCCGGTCTCGGCCCTGCTCAAACTCGGCGCCGGGCCAGGCAGTTTCCTACTCGAGAGCGTCGAGGGTGCCGAGTTCGTCGCGCGCTACTCGTTCGTGGCCGCCGGCCTCGAGCGCTCGCTCGAGATTCAGGACGACCGCGCGCTGTATCGCGGTGCCGAGGGGACGGCCGAGCTGAGCTACGCCGATCCGCTCGAATTGATCGACCGACTCGTCGCGCGCGAGGGCGTCGCGCGTTTGCCGAGCCTGCCCCGCTTCGGTGGCGGTGCGGTCGGCTATCTGAGTTACGAGCTGGCGCGCAAGTTCGAGCCGCGCATCCCGCGCGCGCGCAACAACCCGCTCGATCTACCGCTGGCGCACCTGATGATGGTCGACAGCCTGCTGGTGTTCGATCACCTGCGGCGGACCATCAAAGCGGTCACGTACATTCCCCTCACCGACGATCTGCCGAGCGACTACCGGCGCGGCTGCGAACGGCTCGACGATCTGCTCGATCGACTGCGCCGCGGCTCGCACAACGCAGGACTCGAAGATGCGCCTGGCCGCGCCCGGCCCGACGGAGTCGTGTCGAACACGACGCAAGCCGAGTACGAGGACATGGTCGTGCAGGCCAAGGAGGCGATCGCCGCGGGCGAGTGCTTCCAGATCGTGCCGTCGCAGCGCCTGTCCGCGCGCACCTCCGCCACTCCGGTGAGCCTGTATCGCGCGCTGCGCTCGATCAACCCCAGTCCGTACATGTACTTCCTGAACTTTGGCGACTACCAGATCGTGGGTGCCTCACCTGAGCTGCTGGTGCTGGTCGAAGACGGGCTGGTCACGACGCGGCCACTGGCCGGCACGATGCCCCGTGGTCAAACGACCGAAGAGGACGAGGCGATCGCCCAGCGCCTGCTTGCAGACGAGAAGGAACGCGCCGAGCACATCATGCTCGTGGACCTGGGGCGCAACGACGTGGGTCGGGTCGCCGAACCAGGCACGGTCAGCGTGCCGCGGCTGATGGAGATCGAGCGCTACTCGCACGTGATGCACATCGTCTCGGACGTAACCGGGCGACTGCGCGACGGGCTACGTCCGATCGACGCACTGCGCGCGTGCTTCCCGGCCGGGACGTTGACTGGCGCACCCAAGATTCGGGCGATGGAGATCATCGCCGATCTCGAAGCCGATCAACGGGGTGCGTACGGCGGAGCGATCGGCTTCTTCAATCGCGATGGCGACCTGGAAACGGCGATCACGATTCGCACGCTGGTCTTGAAGGACGGCGTCGCCCACATTCAGGCGGGCGCGGGCATCGTCGCCGACTCCAATCCAGCCACCGAATACCAGGAGACGCTCAACAAAGCCCATGCGGTGTTGTCGGCCGTCGCCGAGGCGGAGCGTATGGAGGGCCGCCAGCCAGCGCCGGTCAAGCTGGAGGTCGTGGCATGAGCTCCGCTCGCTCTGAGCCTGCCGCAGGCCATGTGCTGTTGATCGACAATTACGACAGCTTTACCTACAACCTGTACCAGTACCTGTGCGAGCTCGGCGCGCGCGTCACCGTCGTCCGCAATGACGCGATCACGGTGGACCAGGTGCGCGCGCTGGCGCCGGACTACATCGTGATTTCGCCAGGGCCAGGCGTGCCACGCGACGCAGGCGTGTCCGTCGAAGTGATACGTGAGCTGGGTCCGTCGGTGCCGATTCTGGGCGTGTGCCTCGGTCATCAGGCGATTGCCGAGGCGTTCGGCGGCGTCGTAGCGCGCGCGCCGGAGCTCATGCATGGCAAGGCGTCGAACGTCATCCATGATGGTGCAGGTGTTCTCGCTGGGCTGCCGAGTCCGTTTTCGGCCATCAGATATCACTCGCTATGCGCGACGGCGGAAACGTTACCGCCTTCGCTCGAGATCACCGCGCGCAGTGACAGCGGCGTGATCATGGGCATTCGCCACAGGGAGTATCCAGTCGAAGGGGTGCAGTTTCACCCTGAAAGCATCCTGACCGAGTACGGCAAGGACCTGCTGCGGAATTTCCTGCGCCGGCAACCTCAGAGCGTGGTGGCAGCATGAGCATTCGGGAGGCTCTCGGCAAACTCGTCCTGGGTCAAGATCTCACGCGCGAGGAAGCGCGGTCGGCAATGCGCTCGCTCGTCGAGGGCGAGGCGACGCCGTCGCAAATCGCCGCGTTCGCCATCGCGCTGCGGATGAAAGGGGAAACCGCTGACGAAATCGCCGGCCTGGCTGAGATCATGCGCGGCGCGGCGACGCACGTGGACGCGGGCGCCGACGTGGTCGACCTGGTCGGAACCGGCGGCGACGGGGCGGGAACGTTCAACATCAGCACGTTGAGCGCGCTCGTGGTGGCGTCCGCCGGAGGACGGGTAGCAAAGCACGGCAATCGCAGCGTGACCAGCGCGTGTGGCGCCGCCGACTATCTCGAAGCGGTCGGCGTGGCCATCGACTTGCCGCCGGCGGGAGTTGCGCGATGCGTCGCGGAGACAGGCTTCGGTTTCATGTTTGCGCCGCTGTACCACCCTGCGATGCGCCATGCCGCTGTGCCGCGACGCGAGATCGGCGTACGCACGGTGTTCAACATCCTCGGGCCGCTCACGAACCCGGCCGGCGCCCGGCGGCAACTGACGGGTGTGCCCGTCGCGGGTCTGGGGCCGATCCTGGCCGAAGTCCTGGACCTGCTCGGCGCCGAGCATGCACTGATAGTGCATAGCCAGGATGGCCTGGACGAGATTTCGCCGTGCGCGCCGACGGAGATCCACGAGACCCGCCACGGTCAGCGGCGTACCTACATCATTGAGCCCGAACATTTCGGCATGACGCGGGCCAGTACGGCCGATGTGCGCGGCGGCACGGTCGAGGCCAATCTTGCGCTGGCCAGCCGCGTGCTCGATGGCCAGCCTGGGCCGGCGCGTGACGCGGTGCTGCTGAACGCGGGTGCGGGGATGTACGTCGCCGGGCTGGCCGACTCGATCGCCGACGGCATCCAGCAAGCCAGTGCGGCGCTGGACAGTGGCCGGGCGCGGCAGAAGATGGTCGACGTCGCGGCCGCCTCGCAGCGGATCAAGGCGGAGTTGGCGACGGCGGTAGAAGTGGCGTGATCCTCGACACGATCCTCGAGAACAAGCAGCGCGAAGTCGCCGAGCGCAAAGCGTTGCGCCCGCTGCGCGTCGTCGAGGCGGAGATTGCGAGCGCAGTGCCAGTTCGTGCGTTCGACCGCGCGCTCCGACGTGACGATGGCGTGGCCGTGATTGCCGAGATCAAGCGCAAGTCGCCATCGGGCGGCGAACTGCGGCCGGGCGCGTCGGCGGCAGCTCTGGCCGCGATGTACGCGGCTGGTGGCGCGGCGGCGCTGTCGGTCTTGACCGATGCGACGTATTTCGGTGGCAGCGATGACGATCTTCGCGTCGCACGCGAGGCGAGTGGCTTGCCCGTCCTGCGCAAGGACTTTGTCGTCGACGAGTACCAGGTCTACGAGGCGCGGGCCATCGGCGCGGACGCGGTGCTGCTCATCGTGCGGGCGCTCAGTAGAGTCCAGCTCGCGGCGCTGCTCGCGAGGACGCACGAGCTGGGCATGGCGGCGCTGGTCGAGACGCATTCGGCAGACGAGGTGGCGCAGGCGCTGGACGCTGGTGCGCGGGTCATCGGGGTGAACAACCGTGACCTCGACACGTTGGTGACCGATGCGACGCTGGCGCTCCGGCTGCGCGCGCTTGTCCCGCCGGAGCACGTGTACGTTGCCGAAAGCGGAGTGTCTACGCCCGAGCAGATTGCATTGCTGCGCGAGGCGCGTGCCGATGCGGTGCTGATCGGCGAGGCGCTGGTGCGCGCGCCTGACCCGGGCGTGAAGCTGCGCGACCTGGTCCACGCGGGCCCGCGCGAGCGAGCAGCGACATGACGATGGTCAAGGTGTGTGGCATTCGCTCCATTGCCGAAGGCCACGCGGCACTGGAGGCGGGGGCGAACCTGCTCGGCTTCGTGTTCTGGCCGCGCAGCAAGCGGTTTGTCACACCACCCGATGCCGCGCGGATCATCGCGGCGTTGCGGCAGGAGTCGCTGGACTGGTCAGCCGTCGGTGTGTTTGTCGATCCGTTGGCGTCTGATACGGCTGAGGCAAGCGATGCGTGCGGCCTGGATTATGTCCAGTTGTCGGGGGATGAACCGGCGGAGCTGATTCAGGCCATGCCGCGGCCGACGATAAAGGCTATCCACGTCCGCGCCGGCAACGAAGCCGACGCCGCCGAACTAGTTGCCAACGATGCCCTGGGGGCTGATCTGTACTTGCTGGATACCCATACCGAGGCCTTGCCTGGCGGGACTGGAATCCCGTTCGACTGGCCAGCGCTGCGCGCGATTGGCCCGCGCTGCCTGGTCGCCGGCGGGCTGCGCCCGGAAAACGTCCATGAGGCACTCACCGTGCTGACCCCACTCGGCGTCGACGTCTCGAGTGGCGTCGAGTTCCCGAGCGGCGGCAAAGACCCGCGCCTGATTCGCGCGTTCCTGGAGGCAGTGCGTTCTCATGACCTCAGCATCGCCACCCACGTCCAGTAGTCCGTTCGAGACGCGCCACGGTCGCTTTGGTGCGTATGGCGGACAGTACGTCCCTGAGACGATCATGCCGGCGCTGGCCGAGCTCGAGAGCGGCTATGCAGCAGCGCGTTCCGACCCGTCGTTCGGGGAGCAGTTGGATGACTTGCTGCGCAACTACGTGGGTCGGCCGACACCGTTGTCTGAGGTGCGCCGGTTCGCCGAACGCATCGGTTCGGGCCCAGTCTGGCTCAAACGCGAGGATCTCGCGCACACCGGTGCGCACAAGATCAACAACGCCATCGGGCAGGGGCTGCTCGCGCAGCGGATGGGCAAGCGCCGCATCATCGCGGAGACCGGCGCTGGCCAGCACGGTGTGGCGAGCGCGACGGTGTGCGCCATGCTCGGGCTCGACTGCGTGGTGTACATGGGCGAGGAGGACATGCACCGCCAGGCGGTGAACGTGTATCGCATGCGCCTGCTTGGCGCCGAGGTACGGCCGGTGACCGCTGGCACGCGCACGCTCAAGGACGCCATCAGCGAGGCCTTCCGCGATTGGGTGACCACGATCGACTCGAGCTACTACCTGATCGGCTCGGTCGTCGGCCCGCACCCGTATCCCGAGATCGTGCGCGACTTCCAGCGTGTGATCAGCGACGAAGCACGCCGCCAGTCGCTCGAGCAGATAGGTCGACTACCGGATCGGGTGATCGCGTGCGTGGGCGGCGGATCGAACGCGATCGGCTCATTTACGGCATTCCTCGATGACCGTGAGGTCGAGATCATCGGCGTCGAGGCGGGCGGACGCGGTCTTGGCCTGGGCGACAATGCCGCGACGCTGGTGCGTGGTCGCCCGGGCATTCTGCATGGCGCCCACTCCTACGTGCTGCAAGACGAGCACGGGCAGATCGCCGGCACGCACAGTATCTCTGCTGGTCTCGACTACCCGGGCGTCGGGCCCGAGCACTCGTACCTCAAAGATTCCGGGCGCGTGCGCTACACGTCGATCGGCGACGCCGACGCGCTCGAGGCCTTCTTTCTGCTCACCCATACCGAAGGCATCATGCCCGCGCTCGAGCCGGCCCATGCGCTGGCCTGGGTACGCGCGAACCCGATTGCGGGCAGCACGTTGGTCACGCTCTCGGGCCGCGGCGACAAGGATATCCATACGGTCGCGACGGCCTCGGGTCACCAGGAGTACCTGGCATGAATCGCTTCGCGCGAACCTTCGCCAGATTGCGCGACGAAGGTGCATGCGGACTGTTCCCGTACCTGACGGCAGGCTACCCGGACGTTGAGACCTGTCGGGCACTCGCCGAGGTGGCGTTGGACATCGGGGCCGATGGTTTCGAGATCGGCGTGCCGTTCTCCGACCCACTCGCCGACGGCGCGACGATGCAGCGCACCAACGCCCGTGCGCTCGAAGGCGGAGCGACCCTGGATACCGCCTTGGAGCTGGCTCGCTTCATCCGCGCGCGTTCACCCGAGACACCCGTGGCGCTGATGTCGTACTACAACCCGGTCCGCTCGCGTGGCGATGCGCACTTCGCGGCCGACCTTGCCGCCGCGGAGGCCGATGGCCTGATCGTGCCTGACTTGCCGCCCGAGGAGGCCGCCACGCTGTTTGCCGCTTTGCGTTCTGAAGGCCTGGGGTTGGCTCCGTTTCTGGCGCCCACGAGCCCACTCGAGCGCATCCGCGCGGTCGCGGCGCTGGAGCCTGCGTTCATCTATTGCGTGGCGCTCGTCGGCGTGACGGGCGCGCGGCAGGATCTGTCCAGTGCGCTCGAGGACTTTCTGGGGCGGATTCGAACGGAGACGAATGCTCCGCTCGTCGTTGGCTTCGGCATCTCGCAGCCGCACCATGTCCAACGCGTTGCCGACCTCGGCGCGAATGGCGTGATCGTGGCCAGCGCGTTGGTCGACCTCGTCGAGCGATCGGCCGACCCGCTGGCCGCGGCGCGTGAGTACCTTACCGAGATGAAGGGCGCAGCACTGTCACGTGGCCATCCAGCTCCAGCTTCATCTTGAGACTTTCGACGGCCCGCTCGAGCTGCTGCTGCTGCTGATCGAGCAGCGTCGGCTGCCGATCACGCAGGTCAGTCTCGCGCAGGTCGCCGATCAGTACCTGGCCCAGGTGCACGCGCTACCCGAGCTCGACCCTGAGCTGCTGGCCGACTTTCTGCTGATCGCAGGCAAGCTGCTGCTGTTGAAGTCACGGGCGCTGCTGCTGTCGGAGGAGCCAGACCTCGAGCTCGAGGAGGTCGCCACCGACCTTGCCGAGCGGTTGGCGACCTACCGAGTCTTTCGTGCCGCGGCCGAGCTGCTGCGCGAGCTCGAGCAGCGCAACGAGCGCCTGTACACGACGATCCGTGAGCCGCAGGTGAGCACCGCCCCGGCTCCCCTGGCGCCGGTCGCGCCCGAGGGTTTGCTTCAGGTCTGGCGACGCTTGCAACAGGCACCGTCGGCAGTGCAGGTCGAATTGCCGCCGGTCATGCGCGCGAGCGTGGACGAGTGTCGCGTCCGAATCCTGGACGTTCTGCGGCTGACGAACACGGTGAGCTTTCGCGACGTCGCCGGGTCGACGGTGGATCAGGTGGTAGCGGCGTTCCTGGCCGTCCTCGAGTTGTTCCGGCGAGGGCTGATCGACGTCGAGCAAGCTGGCGCGTTCGGCGAGCTCATGCTCTCGGCGCGCGCCGGCTAACTAGGGTTAACCCTGGTTGAACGCGTCCCGGCCTGCTGATAGGATCGCCCCGGATCGCGGCGGCATCGGGGAAGACGCATCCGAGATCTAACAGGGAGAAGACATGCCCCACAGTGCGCCTGCGCTGGGGGCGGGCCTGCGGCTCCGCTCGCGGCGCGTGCGCTCGGATAGGTCTCAACTGTCGACGGCCAGGTTGGCCCTGATCGCGGCGCTACTGGCCGCATTGGCTGGGTTCTTGGGTTCCATGGTTCGCGATGATTGGCTGCCCTGGTTCGGCAGCAGTCTCGCCTCCGCAAGCGCCGACGAGGTCGCCGCCGTCACCGACGATCCTCTTGCGCTGGACGTACTGCCTCGGGCGGCAGTCGTGCCCGCGCCACCGCCACTGGCCCTCGACGAGGAGCGCTATGCCGACGCGCTGTGGTCGATCAACACGCGCGTGGAACAAACCATCGCCCGCGTCGGGCTGGGCGCGGCGTTCTATCGCAGCCAGGAGATCGATCGGGGCGAGCTGCGCGTGCGGCTCACGCAGGGCCTGGCCAGGTACCGCCTGGCTGAGCTCGAGGTCCAGGCGCTCCAACCGCCGCCAACGCTGCGCGCGACGCACGATGGCTATCTCGCCGCGGTACGCCTGTTCCAATTGTCGGCGCAAGAGATGTTGCGCATGTTCGACGACGGCGACGACGAGCACCTGAGCGCGGCGGTGCCGCTGAGCATGGACGGCACGACCAAGCTGCGCGAGATTGGCGGCCAGTTCTGGCCAGAGAGTTACCCCACTAGCTAGTCAGGATCGCCAGCAGCTCGTCCGGCGTCGACACCAGGTGGACGCGACCGGGGTGGGCTGCGCCGATTGTTGCGGCGCTGATGCCGTCGATGGTGTGCTGGCCATCGAAGCCGAACGCGCTGCGTGGCAACACGACATCTTCGAGCTCACGCGGGATCGCCTGGATGGTCCGCAGCAGGTCGGCACCGCCGAGCAAACCGCTGACGGTGACCTGATCGCCGAAGAAATCATTGCGGACTGTTTCGACTGATGGACGCCAGCCGGCGTACTGCTGCCAGCGCTCGGCCATACGCTCGAGGGCCGGCGCGGCGAGCTGGCCGCTCAGCCAGACCTGGCGTTTGGCTGGCGGTGGCTTGGGTTTTTGTTTGTGTAACAAGTGGTCCCAGGCATCGTGCATGCTGCGCAGCATGCCGACCCCGTTGGACAACACTGGGAAGCCGTCGTAGTCCTTCGCTGACGGTAGGTTGGTGCGGCCGGCAAGCAAGTACAGCTCGTCGCTCGGGTATACGAAGCCAACGTTGAGACCTGGCCGTAACTGCGCTTGCCAGCGTTCAGCCGTAGTTATTGCCTGGTCTGCTTCGGCGGGCGAGGGCCGACGAATGTTGCGTGTGCGCGAGTAGCGCGTCAGCCCGACGGGGACGACGGAGACGCTCTTGACAGTGGGATACAGCTGCGCGAGGTCGGCGATGCTGCGCTCGAGGACAGGCCCGTCGTTGATGCCGGCGCACAGAACGATCTGTGCGTTGACGGTGATCCCGAGCGCCGCGAGCCGCTGTAGCTGGGGCAGGATCGGCGGTGCGTGACGATTGTTGAGCAGCGTTCTGCGCACGGCGGGGTCAGTCGCGTGGACTGAGACGTTCAACGGCGACAGGCGCTGGTAGCCGATGCGTGCCCAATCTTGTTCGTCGAGGTTTGTCAGCGTGAGGAAGTTGCCCCACAGGAATGAGTAGCGGTAATCGTCGTCGAAGATGTACAGCGTCGAGCGCAGGCCCGTCGGCAGGCCGCGAATGAAACAGAACTCGCAGTGGTTGTTGCACTCACGGATGCCGCCTGGCACGGGCTCGTCTAGAACCAGTCCTGTTGTATCGGCGATGCCGCGCGGTGTCCGCAGCTCGATTCGGCCGTGGCCAGGGCGGTCGACGAGCAGACGCGTGGCGCCGGGCAGTTCCAGGTGCAGGTCGATGACGTCGCGCGGCACGAAACCATCGATGGCCAGAATGGCGTCCCTGGTTCGCAGGCCAATGCGCGCCAGCTCGGAGGCGGGCTGGACAGCCTGCACGGCGAGGCCGACGGGGATGGCCGGCGCGAGCGCAGTCACGCGCAGCCCGAGAGACGTCCGCTGGAAACCACGCCGCGCTCTTGCGCCAGCTCGACGATGCGCGCGATCACTTGCGTTGGCGGCACATCATCCGTGTCGAGCACGACGGCGTCGGCGGCGCGCGCCATAGGCGCTACGGCGCGCGAGCTGTCGAGATGGTCGCGCTGGCGCATACCCTCGAGCACCGTCTGGAAATCCTCACCGGTCTGGTGCGCCCTGCGTCGAGCGCGCTCCTCTTGCCCCGCGTTCAGCCAGACCTTGAGCGGTGCGTGCGGCACGATGACCGTCCCGATGTCCCGACCGGCCATGACCAGCCCGGGTGGGTGCACCAGTGAGCGCTGCAGCGGGACCAGCGAGGCACGCACCGCGGGATGTGCGGCAACCTTCGACACATTGGCATCGACTTCGACCGACTGCAGTTGGGGCGTGACGTTGGTCGCATCCCGCCAGACCTGGCCGACCTCGTCCACGTCCAGATTGAGATCGTCGACGAGCTGCGACAGTGCGTCCGCGTCGTCCAGGTCGATCGCGCGCGCGAGCGCGAGCCAGGTCAGCGCGCGATAGAGCAGGCCGCTGTCGAAGTAGCGCAAGCCAAGTTGACTGGCCGCGCCGATGCCAACCGTGCTCTTGCCAGACGCGGCCGGTCCATCCAGGGCGATGACGAAGGCCTCCATGTTCAACTACGCCTCCAGGCCGACGGACTCGCGCAACATCGCGATCTCGCGCTGTTGGACTCGCCGAAAAGCGCCCAGCTCGAGGTCATTCAGCTTCAGCGTACCGATTCGTACCCGCCGCAATCGGTCGACGACGCACTCGATCGCGGCCAGCATGCGCCGCACCTGGCGCTGTCGCCCGTCGATCAGCACGATGCGTACCCAGGTGCCCTCGCGTGTTGTCTGGAGTGTAGCGGCTCGCACCGCGCGCGCCAGGCCGTCCTCGAGCATGACGCCGCGCCGCAGCTGCTCGAGCTGCGGCTCGCCGAAGTCGGCACAGCGCACCAGCGCGTGGTATTCCTTCTCGATCCCGAATCGGGCATGGGTGAGCCGGAACGTGAGCTCACCGTCATCGGTGAGCAAGACCAGTCCTTCCGAGTCGATGTCCAGACGGCCCACGGGATACACGCGCTGGTGCTCCGGAATCAGGTCGAGGACGGTTGGGCGTCGCTCGGGATCGTGCGCGGTGCTGACCACGCCGACCGGCTTGTTGACGGCCAGATAGTGATGTGCCGCCTGACTGCGCGCGACGGGGTGGCCATCGACCTCGATGCGATCGTGCTCGGGATCGACCTGGGTGCCGAGCTCGAGCACGAGCGCGCCGTTGACACGCACGCGCTGGTCACGAATCATGCGCTCCGCGGCGCGCCGCGAGGCCAGGCCGGCGTGGGCGAGCACCTTGTGCAGGCGCTCCTTCACGGCGGATAGATGTCGCGCATGTGCTCCAGCCGCTGCACGTTGCCGAACAGGTCGGTCTCGATGGCCAACAGGTCCACACGCCAGTGCAGATCGAGCAGCTCGGCCTCTGCTGCGTACGCCGCCAGGCCGTGCACGATGCGCCGCAGCTGCCACCAGGTGATGGCTTCTTCGGGTTTCTCGAGGTCGGTTTCGGCGCGCGTCTTGACCTCGACGGCGACCAGGTCACCCTCGTGCAGCATGAGCAGGTCCACCTCGGCGCCGTCCGAGCGGTAATTGCGTTCCAGAATGTGCGCGCCCAATCCGCGCAGGTGCGCCTCCGCGAGCATTTCGCCCAGCCGCCCGACGAGCTGCGAATCTGAGATGCTCATGCCGGATCGAGACTCAGACACACCCCGTGCATGCCGAAGCGGCAGCTCGTGGTGGCGCCCGGTCGTTCAAGCGGACCGGCGACCGGCTGGAGTGCCCGCCAAGTGGAGCGGTTGCCGCGGCGCCGGCTGGCCCTGACGAGTGGAGCCACAGCCGAACTCGGTTCCAGCGCGTTCATGCCAGGGCGGGCATCGGATCCATCTGCTGTACGGCCAGGAGCTCGGTCTCGTCGAGCTGTTTGATCAGATCGTCGAGCGTGGTCGGCTGGAGCAGAAACGCCTTGACTGGCGCATAGCCAGTGCGGTGGAAGGGCGTCAGGCCCTGTTCGCGCAGGCCCTGCAGATGATGGCGCGTGGCATAGCCGACGTTGTGCTCCCAGCCGTAGCCTGGATAGCGCGCCGCGAGCCGATTCATCAGCCGATCGCGGGTCACCTTGGCCACGATCGACGCCGAGGCAATCGCGTACGACAGCGCATCACCGTCGACGATGGCCGTATGCGGGCCGAGGTCGAGCTCGCGAATCTCGCGCCCATCGATCAGCGCGTGATCGTACGGGCTGACGCGCCGCAGAGCGCGCTGCATCGCCAGATGCGAGGCGCGCAGGATGTTCAACTCGTTGATCTCGCGCACCGAGGCGGCCCCCACGCCGACCGCGTATGCCTTGGCCAGGATCAGCTCGTACAGCCGCTCGCGCTGCTGCAGCGACAGCGTTTTCGAGTCGCGCACGCCGGGGATCTTGCGGCAGTACGGGCGCACCACGAGCGCCGCCGCGACCACCGGCCCGGCCAGACAGGCCATGCCCACCTCGTCGACGCCGGCCACGCGCTGCGCGCCACCTCGCCAGAGCGCCCATTCGCGCGCCAGCGTCGGCACGATGATGGCCGTGGTGCGTGCCGCGACGGGGCGGCGCTTCGGGCGGCGCATCATGGGCGGGTCACGGGCGGGTGATCGCTGCCGCGGGCAGGCATGGCGGGGCCTTCCGTGATCGACCGGTGTGTCGGGCGTTTGTGGACGTGCTGCATGGGCCACCGTCAGTGGACTGCATTCGCGCGCGCCGTGCACAGAGGCAGTGCCGGCAACCGGCGTCACGGCTGGGACGGCCGGGCCGAACGCTGCCGCGCAGGTCAGGCGGTCGAGCGCGCGCCGCGCTGCGGACCGACGCGGCGCTCCTTGATGCGCGCTGCTTTGCCAGTCAGGCCGCGCAAGTAGAACAGCTTGGCGCGGCGCACCGCGCCATGGCGGGCCACTTCGACCTTCTCGACGCGCGGCGATTCGAACATGAAGGTGCGCTCCACGCCCACCCCATGCGTCACGCGGCGGACGCGAAAAGAGCCGTCATACGCGTTGGGCTTCTTGACCTCGAGCACCACCCCTTCGAACATCTGGGGCCGCTCTCGGTTGCCCTCGACGACGCGCACGTGGACGCGCACGGTATCGCCCGGGCGAATGGCGGGCAGGTCGCTACGGCGCGGCAGCTGCAGCAGGTCAGCAAGTTCAGGCATAGCGTGTCGGGTACCTTGGGCGAGTATAACGGACGTCGGTGCGGGCTCGCCGGAGGTAGGCGCACGGCGCGCCTGGCGATGGGCGGAGGGGCTGCGGTGGTCATGCGCCGAGTATCCATCGGCAGCGTCACGCGAACCGTCACGGGAAGGCGCAAAAGCGTCAGCGGCACCGTCGGATGTGTGTCACAAAAACGGCCAAAGCGTCACGCGTGACGGTTGTTATGTCCGCCGTGACGGTTGTTCCGTCAAGTCAGGTTCGGGTTTGGCCGGGCGGGCCGGGCGGGTCCGGGCGGGCGGGGCGTCAGGTCGGTGGGCGGCGCGAGGGGCGCGAAGGACGTTGGGCGGCGGCGGCGGCGGCGGAGTGCTGTGGCGTGGGCTTGGGCGACGCGGTGCGCGACGCCTTGGGCGACGCGGTGCGCGACGCCTTGCGGGGCGCCTTGGGGGGCGCCTTGGGGGGCGCCGTGTGCAGCTCGCCCGCCAGACGCCGCGCGGCGTGGCGCAGCTCGGCCAGACGCTCGGCCGGAAACTGGCCCTCCAGGCGCCTCAGCAGACTCAGCGCACCTTCGAGCTCGGCCAGACGCTCGGGTCGCGCGTGCTGGAACGCGAGCAAACTGACCAGCAAGAACTCCAGGACGTGCTCGTCGACCAGACCGCTGTAGCCGTGGCGCGGATCGGCGACCAGGCGCAGCGCGGCGTCGACCCGCGGCAGATGGCCCGAGCTGCGCAGCGCGGCGGCCAGGGCGAGCGCGTCGGCGGCGGCGACCTCGGCGGTGGTCGGGCCCGGGCGGCGCTGGATGAACGGCGCCACCGACTCCTCGGCCAAAGCTACATCAAGCTCGCCCGCGGAGCGCGCTTCGAGGACCACGGCCGGCCGCAGGACTAGCGCCCCGAAACGCTCACGCCAGGCACGCAAAGCGTCCTCGATGGCAGCGGGCAGGGGGCCGCGCGTGAGCCGCACGAGTAGCTTGCGGCACTCGTCGATCGATCCGCCGCTGCCGAGCGCAGCCGCGACGTGCTGCTGCACGAGGCGATAACGGGAGATGCGCCCGCGCTCCTCGAGCACCAGATAGCGCTCGGCGTCGAGCAGCGTGCCGAGCTCGGCACGCGCCGGCACGAGCAGCTCGGGGCGGGCAGGCGCAGCCGGCTCGGAGCTCGCTGGCGCGGGCAGCTCGGGCTGGGCAGGCGCGGGCAGCTCGGCGCGGGCTGTGGCAGGCCGATCTGCGTCGAGCAGTGTGCCGTGCTCGGCGCTGGCAGGGGCGGGCAGCTCGGCGCGGGCTGGGGCGGGCCGGTCGTCGTGGGCAGGCGCAGGCAGATCGGCGTCGAGTAGCGCGCCATGTTCGGCGTGGGCTGGCGCGGGCGGCTCGGTCGACGTGTGCCAGGTACACGCTTCGGGTGCGGCGGCGCGGTGGACGCTGCGGCGGGCGATCAGCTGGCCATCGGCGCTCGCGGCGACGATGCCCAGCCAGTACAGCGGGCCGAGCAGCGTATAGCGCAGCAGCGGCCGCTCAACGTCGGACCACGGGCGCGACTCGAGCAGAACGAGGGCGCGCGCGTCGAGCTGCTCGCGCAGGAAGTCAGGCCGCGTGCGTTCGAGCCAGCTCGAAACGTCGTCGATCGTCAGCCAGGCCCCCTCGGGCAGGTGTTCGACAGCGTCGACAACGGCGGCTCGGACGAGCGTCGGCTCGGCCAGGAGCTCGGCGTGCTCGACGCCGATGCCACTGTTGGCGAGCTCAGAGATCGCGCGATCGCGCAGATACGCTCGGCGCAGGCGGTCGGCCAGCGCAGCCCGATCGTTGAGGGCGCGCCGCAACGCAGGCGCCGCCCCGTGCTCGTCCAGCAAGCCGCTGGCGAGTGCGAGATGGCGTAAGAAGTTCCATCGGGCGGGAAACTCGAAGCCGCCGGGCTCGGCTGACCATTCGACGACCTCGTGTCCGAGGTGCGAGCCGTGGCGCGCAAGGCTGCTGGCCAGGGCGAAGAGGCTGAACGCAGGATCGGTCGCGCGGCGTTCCTCAGGCGGCTCGGCCTGGGTGCGTGGCGGCGCGTGGGCCGGCGGCTCGGGCAGCACGTCCAGCAATTCGTCGGGCAGGGCGAAGATCTCGCCGCGGCGCGGGCCGGCGGCGGCGAAGGTGCGAAAGAGCAGGCCGCGCTCGGTTAGCGCAGTCGCCGCGCCGGGCTGATCGCGGTCGATGAGCAAACCGCGCATCTCACCGCCGCTGGCTCGAGCGGCGAGCAGTGCTTCGCGTTCGTCCTCGGCCAAGCCGGCGATCAGTTCGGCGAGATAGGTGCGATCGGCGAGACGCTCCACGAGTCGATCGACGAGCTCGGCGCGGGTCGCTGCCTCGTCCTCGGGCAGGCCGTGGCTGGCGGCGATCCGCCGCAACACTGGCGTTGGCGTCTCGTCGAGGGCGGCACGCAGGCGCACGCGCGGCAGCGTATCTCAGCGGCCGCGCGGCGCGGTATCCGGGTTGTGGGTTGTGGGTTGTGGACTGGCGAGGCGCTCGGACGCTAGCGGCCGATGAACAGTGGCGCCATGACCAGGGTGATCGTGCTCAACAACTTGATGAGCACGTGCAACGATGGGCCGGCGGTGTCCTTGAACGGGTCGCCGACCGTGTCGCCGACGACGGCGGCGGCGTGGGCGTCGGTGCCCTTGCCCAGGACCATGTCGCCTTCACCTTTCAGGTGGCCCAGCTCGATGAATTTCTTGGCGTTATCCCAGGTGCCGCCGGAGTTGTTGAGCACCGTGGCCATCAAGATGCCGCCCATGGTGCCGACCATCAGCAGGGCTGCCGCGGCCTCGGCCTTCAGCACCAGGCCGACAACGATCGGGAACAGCACGGCCAGCAAGCCAGGTAGGATCATCTCTCGAAGTCCGGCGCGGGCGGTGATATCGACCGCGCGAGCGTAGTCCGGGCGCTCGGTGCCGAGCATGATGCCGGGGTGCTCGCGGAACTGGCGACGGACCTCCTCGATGATCGCGCCCGCGGCCGTACCAACGGCGCGAATGGCCAGCGAGCTGAAGAAGAAGATCAACATCAGCCCGAGGAAGCCGCCGAGAAACACCTCGACCTTCGACAGATCGACCGGGAACGACTGAACACCAGTGCGCACGCGAATCTCGTCCAGATAGGCCGAGAACAGCAGGAACGCCGCGAGCGCCGCCGAGCCAACGGCATACCCCTTGGTGAGCGCCTTGGTGGTGTTGCCCACGCCATCGAGCACGTCGGTGATGCGTCGCACGTCGGCTGGCGCCTGCGAGAACTCGGCGATGCCGCCAGCGTTGTCGGTGATCGGGCCGAAGGTATCCATCGACAGGATGTAGGCGACGGTCGTCAACATACCCATCGTGGCCACGGCGGTGCCGAACAGGCCGGGGTTGACTCCGCCGCGCGTGAGCTCGGGCGTCAAACTGCCCGCTTGCGAGCCGAACCAGTACGACAGGCCCAGCGCCACGGCAATGATGATCGCCGTGACACCCGTGCTTTCGAGGCCGACGGCGACGCCCGAGATGATGTTCGTGGCCGGCCCAGTGCGTGAGGCGCGCGCGAGCTCCTGGACGGGTCGCCAGTTACCAGCGGTGTAGTACTGGGTGATGTAGACGAAGGCCACACTGGTGGCCAGGCCGACCAGGCCTGATAGGGCGAACCAGTAGTTGCCCTGAAGCATCACGTACACGGTGCCGACGATGCCGATCGCTGCCACGACCGTCATGGCCCAGTAGCCCTGGTCGAGCTTGCGCTGTGGATCGGTCACCTCGCCCACGGCCACGGCGAGGATGCCGACGATCGAGGCGATGATGCCAATCGAGCGCACCACGAGCGGGAAGAAGACCCACGCGGTGTTGCCGCTGGCGACGTACAGAGCGACGCCGAGGATCATGGCGCCGATGTTCTCGGCGGCGGTGGACTCGAAGAGATCGGCACCGCGGCCGGCGCAGTCGCCGACGTTGTCGCCGACGAGATCGGCGATCACCGCTGCGTTGCGCGGATCATCCTCGGGGATGCCGGCTTCGACTTTGCCGACCAGGTCGGCGCCGACGTCGGCGGCCTTGGTGTAGATGCCGCCGCCGAGCTGGGCAAAGAGCGCCACGAACGACGCGCCGAAGCCGAAGCCGACGATCTGGAACGGCACATTGGCGACGCCGTCACGGAGTCGAGCGGCGGCGTCGGCGCCAGACGGGGCGGCGTTGAAGCCACCGAACGCGGCGTAGATTCCGAGGACGCCGAGCAGGCTCAGCGCCACGACCAGGAAGCCGGATACCGCGCCGCCGCGCAGTGAAACGTTGATCGCCGCTTTGACGCTGCGCTGGGCGGCTGCCGCGGTGCGCAAGTTGGCCTGTACGGCGATGTACATGCCGATGAAGCCCGCCAGACCCGAGCAGAACGCGCCGACAAGAAACGCGAGTGCGGTCTTGATGCCCTGTTCGGGGCTATTGGCGAGGACGCCGATGAGCAGGCCGATGATGACGGCGGCAACGACTGCCAGCATGGCGATGGTGCGGTACTGCCGGTTCAGGAAAGCCATCGCGCCTTCGAAGATCAGGCTCGCGACTTCCTGCATCGCTTTGGTGCCGCGATCCTGCGCAAGGACATCGCGCGCGAGGTACACGGCGAACAGCACGGCGATGATGCCTGCCAGCAGGACAACTGGCCAGAACTGCATAGGAACCCTGTTCCTCCTACATTCCCGTCGGCCCCACCAGTGCGGCCGGCGGCGGTCTGAGTGTCAGGGATGGCCGCCGACCATGCGGAGCGAGGCTCTTGCTGGCTGCAGAAAGCCACGCACGGTGACGCTTCACACGCTGCGCCGTGATTTTACATCAGGATGGCCGTTGCTCACCCGCGGCGAGGGCAATGAGTAGATTGGGGAGTGGGTCCCCAAGCCCCGGTCGGGCAGCGTTGGGCCTGCGCTGCGCTGGGCCTGGCTGCGCAATGGCGCGGCGCGGCCGAGAGCCGACCGGCTGGCTACGCGCACGGGTCCAGGCGGCGCCCGGCGGGCTCGGAGGCAGGCAGGCAACGGCGCGGCGCGGCCGAGAGCCGACCGGCTGGCTACGGGCACGGGTCCAGGCGGCGCCCCGGCGCTATCGGGAGGCAGGCGGGCAACGGCGCGGCGCGAGCGAGAGCCGGCTAGCTGGCCGCGGGCAGGGTCCAGGCGGCGCCCGGCGGGCTCGGAGGCAG
>DASXRR010000390.1:0-9054 GCA_036506475.1 Chloroflexota bacterium | reverse complement strand
GGTGTGCTCCGAATGCCAGCGCCATTATCCGATTCGCGACGGCATCCCGGTCATGCTCATCGACGAGGCGCTGACGCCGGAGCAAGCCGCGCAACAGTTGTCATCCTGAGGGGAGCTTGCGACCCGAAGGATCCGCCTGCTGGCACGGCACCGGTCGACAAGCGGATCCTTCGCAGGCTCAGGATGACAAAATGGCTATTCTGCTTGAGCCTCCATCGCGGCGGCCTCGGCGCCCTTCTCCGCTTCAGACTCCAGCACGATGCGCTGAAAGCCTTCCGCGTACTGATACGGCAGCTCGCGCTTGCTGGCCTCGTCGGCGGCCCATTTGAGCATCTCGGTGCGTAAGCCGCCGCTGCGCGCCCACTCGCCGATCTGACTATCGTGCGCTTCTAAAGCTGAGATCTTGAGATCGATCGTGGCGCTGATATCTACCCAGTGATTGGCGGACGCGCCCGAGGTGAAGTACAGCCACACTTCCCGCGGCTTGTACGCCGGGAGCCCTTCGGCCAGTAAGTCGCGAAACGCGCTCGGATTGCCGGCCGCGGGAAACGCCGCGTCGATCGCCGCCTGCCCAGCGGCGCGATGGTCGGGATGGTTCAAATAGGTGCTGTCGTCGTCGACGAGCGCCCGCGGATCCTGGCAGATCACCACGTCCGCTTTGA
Source organism: Chloroflexota bacterium (assembly GCA_036506475.1). Lineage (GTDB taxonomy): Bacteria > Chloroflexota > UBA6077 > UBA6077 > CF-72 > CF-72. Next base: position 8,392 of record DASXRR010000390.1, on the reverse strand, counting down.
GCCGACGCATGAACCGCACGAGCTCCTTGCGCAAAGTGAGCGTCGGTTCAAGCTCGCCGTCCGGGTACCGCAGGTAGTGCACACCGGTCAGACCGAGGATCCGTCCAGAGGCGTCCTGCTCAGCCTCGCGAATACGCATCAGCTCATGCGGTGACTGGGCGGGGTCTTCGCTGCCCGCGTCACCGCTGGTGCAGATCAGGTAGTGCACTGCATGGCCCGACCGAGTCAGGCTGGCCGCGGTGCCGGCTACCCCAAAATCGGGGTCATCCGGGTGGGCAGCGATCACCAGATACGTCAATTGACCGGCCATCTGGATCGAGGATAACGCCTGACCCACGGCGCGGGCTGCGCCCGCTTGGGAGCCCTAGGACCCACGGCGCGGGCTGCGCCCGCTTGGGAGCCCTAGGACCCACGGCGCGGGCTGCGCCCGCGTGGGAGCCCTAGGACCCCCCTGAATAGGGGAGACGCACGTACCTCAGGCTGTCGATAGTCAGCCTGATGGGCGGTCTACCGCGGTATCTTGCAGCAGCACGCATCGATGACCCTGAGAAGATCGTCTGGATGGCCGACGATCTGATCGGTTCCGATGTGCCAGGCCCGGTCGTGCTCTTACAGATCGGCCGGTCGTCGCATGCGGCGATCGAAGCGGGCCGGGCGCTGCAAAAGCTCGGCCGCCACACCTTGTCGCTGGTCGTGCGCGATCGCGAGACCGCAAAGTCCGAGCACACCCTGGCCCGCATGGCCGGCGCGTGCGCCGTGTGGGTATTCGCCGAGGACATGCTCGAGACGTTCCTGACGCTGTACAGCACCGACCTGGCGTTCCACTTGCGCGCCAAGGCGCGCGCTGGTCTACCGGTATTCGGCGTCGGTGGCGGCGCCGTGTCGCTGGGTGGCCTGCTGCTGGCAACTCGGGTGTGCCATCAGTCGCAGTACGACCTCGTAGCTGGCCTGGGTTGGGCGCAGCGAGTCTTCGTCGACAGCAGTGTCGTCGGCTACGCGCCTGACGATTTCGTGGCCCAGAGCGTCGTGCAGTCGCTACCGGGCTTGCTGGCGTTGCAGCTCGGCGAATCGGGCGCGGTGCGCGCGGCAGGCGGGCGGATCGAGTCGATCGGCAGTGAGCCAATCCTGCTGCTCGGCGCCAACGGCGACAACTCGCTGATGATGCTCGAGCTCGAGCCTGGCATGAAGACCACGATTGCCCCGCCTCCGTTTGCGCCGTTCGAGCAAGGGCTGTTGCCGCCGGAGACGCTGCGCGCCCTGGGCGGCCAGGTCAAAGCTGCCAGCGTGGCCAAAGCCGCCGCACTTGCCACGACCAGGTCCACGGCGGCCACCGCGGCAGGCCGCCCCGCGCCCGCCGTGCCGCCCGTCCTGCGCCAGGCGCCGCCACCCGAACAGCTCGTGGCGGTGGTCACCACCGACACCGAAGCGCGCCCCGCCGGCGGCCGCTACTGCGCCATGTGCAAGAAGGTCCACGGCGCCAAGCCGCAGCTCGAGCTCGCCGCCTAGCCGGCAACCGAGCAGACATCCGCGTTGGCCGTGCGGGTCGCCCACGGACCGTTGCCCGTCTCGAACCCCATGGAAAGCCGGAGGCGCGCGCAGCGCGAGGAAGTGGAATGCGCACGCGGGAGGTCGATGACTCGTGATAGCGCGTCCATCGACGATACTTGCGGCCGTGGTACGCGTGACTGGATGGCGGGCGCTGCTGGTGCTGCTGCTGGCGGCGGCGGTTGCCGTCGCGGTCGTGCTCGCGCTGTTGTGGCTCGCCCTGCTGCTGGCTGCGCTCGGCGTTGTGCTGTGGCTGAACGTCGGCATCATTCCACGGTTGGCGTGGCGCCTGGGAGTATCGCGCTGGGTGCTGGATCTGATCGTGCTGGTGGCCCTGTGCGCTGCAGGTTGGTTGGTTAGTGGCGCCAATGGCGCGACGGCCGGAGCTGTAGTGTGGTTCATTGGCATCGGCGGACCACGCGCCGTCGGACTGTGGCTACGATCGCGGGTCCGGTCCGCCGCCGCGGGTCATGGTCGCGTCATCGACGCGGACCCGCGCGACCGCCGCCTGGTCGGGCCTTAACGATAGATAGCGCTGGCGAAGGTGACGCTCGACGTGCGGTCGGTGTCGATCCACTGGGTGTAGCGCAGCAGCTCGCCCTGGCGGTTCTCGCCTTGCATCAGCGTCGCGAGCAGGTACAACGGCGTGAAACCGCAGATGCGCCGCGCGTCGCGGTCGCGCATCACGTGTTGGTAGTAGCCCTCGGCATCTGGCGTTATTAAGAGGTTGAGGAGCTCGTGGTCAGCGGCACCAACTTGCTCGATGTGGGCCGTGTCGACCAACCACGGATCGCCAAACCGACGACCCACATGCGCCAGGTCGACCGCGGCGATGTACGTGACCGACCGACCATCAGCGGCGACTGCCTCGTGCACAGCGGCCACGAATTCCGTAACCAGCGGCACGTCGACAGGCGACTTCCCAGGCGGCACCAGGGCGTGCAGCGAGTCACACAGGATGGCCACCATGGGTGACGAGATGCCCAGCGACCGCAGATAGACAGCCTGGAACTCGATGGAGTGCTCGTTGGCATGCGAAAACTCGCCCGCAAACAGATCACGCCCCCACAGGCCTGTCAGTCGCGCCAGGAAGTCCGCATCAACCGGGAGCGCACCCAGCGGCGTGTCGTACGGCTTGCGCGTCGCGGCGAAGCTGCCCGCCACAGGTGTGTGGCACGTCCCCAACACCACATAGAGCTCCGCGGGCGCGGCTTCGGCGATGGCCTTGTACGCCCAGCTATACGTGGGTGCGCCACGATGCAGGTCGACATGCGGCGCGACGACAGCCCGCGGCGGCGCACCCAGTGGGGCTCCTGGCAAGGAGCCGGGGCCATCGCGATGCACGTAGCCATCCTCGAGATAGCGCAGCAAGTCCGGCCCGCTCGGGTAGGCACCGCCGGCGTGGACTGCAATCCGCACTGGCGCCTCGAGGAACCGCGCGTGCCGCGAGCGCAGACGATGTTCGGCGCGCGGCCCTTCAAGATAGCCGGCCTGATCGAGACGTTCGACGAACGTGCGCACCTGCGTCGCCGTCAGCACGGCGCCACGTAACCGCAGCGCGGCCGACAACGCCTCGAGTGAGCGCTGGCCATCGAGCAGCGTCAGCACCTGGGCCGCGCCATCCGAGACGACAATGGGCCGCAGATCCGGGTCAGACGGATCGCGCAGCACCAGGCCGCGCTGCCCGCGATCGTCGATGGGAAAGATCTCAATAGGCCGCAGCCGCGGCTGCTCAGCCAACGGGAACGTCTCAGACGTCACTAGGAGACGGGAACCGGCACGCGCGATTCGGACTCGGCGACCGGCGCTGGGACGCGGCGGCGGCGCAGCAGCCACGCGGACACCAGGTAGAACGCGATCACCACCAGTAGCAAATGACGGTAGCCGATCAGCAACGACGCGTACTCCAGCATGCCGCCGAGCATGATGCCGATCAGATTCGAGGCAAAGGCAACGTCGGCAGTCGGTCCGGTACCTTTGAACGAGCCGGCAAAGACCAGGTTCGCCAGAAAGACCGGCAGGAACGCGACGATGCTTGCGCTCGCGTAGCGGAGCGGTAGCGACTCGATCGACAGGAATGAGTCCTGCGGGATCAGGTATGCCAACAGCAGCGCCGCAACGAGGATGGCGTACAGCGGCGGCGACGGACGTAACGGGAAACGTGCCGACAGGAATACCGCCAGCATCACGCTGCACAGAATCGCGAAGAACACCAGCGAGTTGACCAGCCAGGTCGAGCCGAACAGCAGGGCGAAGGTGACCAGGCTGCGCGTCTCGAGCAGCATGAACGCCGCGCCCAGGAAGAACATGTGCCCGTTGAAACCGAGCCGCGCGCTGCGCGGCGCGAGCCCGAAAATCAGGCCCAGCGCGATGACGCCAACCATCGCCAGACCGAAAACGTACGGAAAGGGCAGGGCTGGCGCACGCAGGTACATCAACGGCCACTCATCCGTCGCGGGAGTGGGCGGCGTCAGCGTCGTGTCGCCCGCGGGATTGTCTTTGGCCAGGATGCCCGAGCCGACCAGCGGCAGCAGGATGGCATTCGGATCCTCGTCGAGCTGCGGCGCGGGCGTGCGCACCTCGCGGTACGGTTCCTTGAGCTCGGGCCGCTGCGCCAACAGCGTATTCAGGCGCGGACCGTTGACCAGGACCCCGGCGCGGCCCCAGCCGCCGAAACTAACCGCGTAGGGCGGTTGGCCAAACGCGGTCTCGAGCATGCCCGCGAGCTTCCGCAGCAGCCAATCTTCGCGGTAATAGTTGTACAGAACAATTGCACCATCCGAGGTCAAATGAGCGCGCGCTTCCCTGAACGACTCCTCAGTAAAGAGGAAGCTTTCCAGTCGCAAGCTCGAAAACTGCGACGTCAACGTCAGGGAGTCGGGTAAGGCGAAGATGATCAGGTCGTACTTGTCTGTGCTTTTACGCAGAAATGACCGACCATCGTCGACATGCACAGCGACGCGCGGATCTGAAAAGGGCTGCTCGGGGTGATACTGGCGCCCGAGGCGGGCGATGACCGGGTCGATCTCGACGGCGTCGATGTGGCCAACCTGGCCGATCTTCAGGCCGATCGCGGTGTCCGAGCCGCTGCCCGCGCCGATGATCAGCACACGCTGGAACTGGCCGGCGCCGAACAGATCGTATGGCGCGCGATAGAACGGCTCCTTTTCCTCGGACGGCAGCATGGCCTGATGGCCACTCTCGTTCACGTTGAGCTCATAGCCGTGACGATTGTCGGTCGGCGTAAGACCGATCTTGTAGTACGGCGACCACTCGTAGGCGAAGCCAATGTTCCACGCGATCACCGCCGAGATGCTGAGCGGTACGAGCATGTAGGCTCGATCCAGCCAGGTCGGCCCGGCAAGGACCAGGGCGATCAGAATCAGTCCGCCGAACCACACGGCGGGCGGCTGCTCGAACCACGACAGCACGAAGAAGGCGGCGATGCCTGCCAAGCTGCCGGCGATGTCGAGGCCGTACGCCGCAAGCGGTGGCGTGACTTGACCGAGCAGCATGCCCAGCGGTCGACCGATGCACACGAACAGCAGCGCCACCAGCAGGAAAGCGGCGGGCAAGACCAGAGCATTCTCGGCCGGCGCGGTGCCGGCCTCGCCCGCGCCGTAGTACAGGACGCCGGCCGAGCCAATGTGCAGCTCGAACTTGGTCACCGCGATCAGGATCGCTCCGAGCAACAGCAACACCGGGAACGTGCGCGGTCCGAGCGGCAGTCTGCGGCGCACCGACAGGATGCCCACGCCCAGGCCGAGGAACGATGCCAGCAGGATGAAGTTGGTGAAGTAGCTGAGGAAACGGACGTGGGCAGGCATCCAGCGGATACACAGCAGCTCGGCGTACAGCCCGAGGAAGCTGGTCAAGAAGAGCTGCACGCGCGGGTCGCGCACGAAGGCGCCCGGCCAGGCAGCCCTCACGCGGCCACCGTCTGTCGGACCACGTCGGGATGATTGCTACAGATGCCGTCGACGCCTGCCTTGACGAGCTCGCAGATGCGCACGGCGTCGGACGTCGTCCACGGCACGTACGACAACCCTGCCTTATGCGCCACGCGCACGTCATCTCCTCTGGCATAGGCCACGTGCGGCAGGAGTACGTGTGCGCCGACCAGCTCGGCCAGGCACAGGCCCGCGTCGGCTGGCCGGGCGCCGTAGAGCACGCCGAGCGTGACTCGTGAGTCCAGTCGGCCCACGAGGCGCACCGCCTGGTGATCGAAGCTGCTCACAATGGCTTGTTCGGTCATCTCGGCGCGGCGCAGCGCATCGACGACCTTGTCCTCGATGCCCTCGTAGTAGATGGGCGCGTTCTTGATCTCGACATCCACGGCCATCCCGCTCAATCGCGCCCACTCGAGCACCTCGTCGAGCGTCGGAATGCGCGCGCCCGCGTACTCGGCGCTGAACCATGCGCCCGCGTCCAGCCGTTGGAGCTCGCCCAACGAGTGCTCGTGCACCAGGCCGTGGCCGTTGGTCGTGCGCTCGACGGCGTCATCGTGGATAACCACCGGCACGCCGTCGCGCGTCAGATGAACGTCGAACTCCACGCAGTCGGCGCCCAGGGCGAGGGCGTGCTCAAAGGAAGGCATCGTATTTTCGGGCCGGTAGCCCATCGCGCCACGGTGGCCGATGACCAGCGGCCGCGCCCCGTGCTCAGCCAATCGCTGGCGCAGTGGGCGCCGTTCGGTGCCTGATTCAGACATAGTGTGAAATTCATAGTAGCCGTCGTCTCGTGCCTCTCCGTGCCAAACCATTGCTGCTGCGCATCTGGCGCGACGTGCCATTCCCCGCGTGGCTGCGGCGTGTCTTCCTGCGCATTCTGAATCCGTCGTTCATGGTTGGCGCGATGGCGCTGATCCAGGACGAGCGCGGACGAATCCTGGTGCTGGAGCACACCTACCGACGTGAAGTGCCGTGGGGCCTGCCTGGCGGCTGGCTCAAGCACGCCGAATCGCCCGAGGTGGGGCTGGCGCGCGAGGTACTGGAAGAGACCGGCTTACGTGTGTCGGTGGACGCCTTACTCGCGGCCGATTTCTGGGGCGACGAACAGCTCGACCTGCTCTATCGCTGCTCCGTGCTCAGCGGCAGCTATACGCCGTCAGACGAGACCGGGCTCCATCGCTGGGCCGCACCCGAGGAGCTGCCGGAGCTGCAGCCCAACCAGCTGCTGCTGCTGCGCAAGGCGCGCGTTCTGGCCTGACTCCCCCTGGGCGAGTCTAGGTCCTACAATCGCGGCAGGACCTCCTCAGGGAGGTCTCGGTCCGGCGTGCCCGCGTCCACGGGTGCGCGGATGAGCCTCGAGAAAGGAGGTCATTCGATCGTGGACGTCTTAACAATGTTAATCGTGGCTCTAGTTGCCATCGCTATCGGCGTTGGGCTGGGCTACATGGTGAAACAGCGCGCCACCAACAAGCAGCAACTGCTTGCCGAGGAAAGCGCTGGTGAAATCCGCGCCAACGCGGATGCTGAAAAGAAAGCCATCCTCCTCGAAGCCAAAGAGGAGGCGATTCGAACCCGCACCGAGGCCGAAACGGAAGCGCGCGAGATGCGCGTCGAGATCCAGTCGCAGGAACGGCGGCTGCGGCAAAAGGAAGAAAACCTCGATCGCAAAATGGAAGAGCTCGAGGTCCGCCAGAAGCGACTCCAGCAGCGCGAAGAGGACACCGATACGCGCGTGCGCGAGGTCGAGCAACTACGCCGCGACCAGATCGCGGCCATCGAGCGCGTGGCATCACTCACCCGCGACGAGGCGCGCACACTGCTCCTTCAGCGCGTCGAGGAGGAGGTGCGCAACGAAGCCTCGCGTCGCGCGCGCTTGATCGAGATGGAGGCACGCCAGGTCGCCGAAGTCCAGGCGCGCAAGATCCTGTCAATGGCCATTCAGCGCTACTCGAGCGACACCGTCGGCGAGATCACGACGACCGTGGTGCCGATTCCCAACGAGGAGATGAAGGGCCGCATCATCGGCCGCGAGGGCCGCAACATCCGCGCGCTCGAAGCCGTGACCGGCGTGGACCTGATCATCGACGACACACCGGACGCGGTCACGCTGTCGTGTTTCGATCCGGTACGCCGCGAGATCGCGCGCCTGGCGCTGACGAAGCTGGTCCAGGATGGCCGGATCCATCCGGCGCGCATCGAGGAGATCGTCGCCAAGTCCAAGCAGGAGATCGAAGCGGAGATCAAGGAGGAGGGCGAGGCAGCGGCCTACTCGGCCGGTGTGCCGGGGCTCCATCCCGAGATAGTCAAGGTCGTCGGGCGACTCAAGTTTCGGACCTCGTATGGTCAGAACCAGCTGCAGCACGCTATCGAGGCCTCACACATTGGGGCGATGCTCGCGTCCGAGGTGGGCGCGGACGTCAACGTGGTCCGCCGTGCCTCGTTTTTGCACGACATTGGCAAGGTGCTGACGCACGAGGTCGAAGGTCCGCACCACATCATCGGCGCCGACTTCATTCGCCGTTTCGGCGAGGCCAAGCCGGTCGTCCAGGCGGTGATGGGCCATCACGATCACGATCCCGAGCATCAGGACATTGAGGACGTGTTGGTGCAAGCCGCCGACGCTGCGTCCGGGGCGCGGCCGGGCGCGCGCCGGGAAAGCGTCGAGAACTACGTGCGGCGGCTCGAGGCGCTCGAGGAGGTAGCCAACTCGTTCGAGGGCGTCGAGAAGTCGTTCGCCATCCAGGCGGGGCGAGAAGTCCGCATCATCGTCAAGCCGGAGCAGGTCGACGACCTGCAGGCGATGCGGCTGGCGCGCGACATCGTCAAGAAGATCGAAGAGACGCTCCAGTATCCGGGCCAGGTGAAAGTGACGGTGGTGCGCGAAACGCGCGCGGTCG
>DASXRR010000389.1:0-3923 GCA_036506475.1 Chloroflexota bacterium | reverse complement strand
ACCCTCGGCCAGGGCGTTGGCCACGGCATCGCGCGCCTGAGGTGAGGCCGAGGAATCGAGCAGGAACGCCGCGGCGAGGGCGATGGGCGGCCGACCCGAGACCAGGTTCAGGTCAGTCGGGCGCCCGTCGAGGGTTACTTGGAGCGCTTTCGACTCGAGATCTGGCACAGCCTGCCCATTGGCATCGAGGGCGACGACCACACCTGCTACGGCGCGCGCGGTCGGGGCGCTGGTAACACGCGCCCCGAGGCGGGTGATCCTGCCTGTCGTCTGATTTGGTGGCGTGGCGGCCTGCCCGAAGGCTGCCTGCAGCGGCGCCAGCAGCGCGAACAGGAGTCCCGCACCGACGACGACGCCAAAAATGCGGTGCTTTCGCGCGCTCGAGGGCATCATGCCATTCGTCTCCCTGGGCAGTCGCATGCGGAACGTGCGGCCCCCCGCCACTCCCCGCCCATTATGAATTGCGCGCCCGACGGCACGGCCCTGTCACGGCCGCGCCGGCGCTGCGCGCAGGCATATTGAGGGTGGCTGGACCCATCTGTCAATACCCCGCATAGCCTCCTCAACCTACGGCGCACGCGGCGTAGGCTTGGCGACCGTGGTGAGCTGTGAACCGGGTGGGGGCGGCGCAGGTAGCTCGCGACCGGGCAACGTCGCGAACACGGCGACTGCGAGGATGACGCCGAAGGCGAGTGCGCCTAGCATCACCAGCAGCCAGGGCCTGAGCTGCCCGAGATCTGCTGGATGCCATAGGCGCGTTTCCGGCACGGGCGGTTCCGCTCGTGCACTCTGCGCGCCCGCGGGCGTGGGGCCAACGGCGAGCGTGGCCGCTTCGAGCAGCAGCAGCCGATCCTGTTCGCTCACGGGATAGTCCGGCGCGAGGTCGACCACCGCGCGCACGAAGGCGGTCGCGTCCTCCCAGCGACTTGCCCGTTGCGAGGCCACGACCCAGCTATAGAGCTCGGTGGCATAAGCACGGCGCACACTCGGCGAGTGCTGCCACGCGCTGACGTTGGGTGCGGGCGTGTGGTCCGTATTTGGAAACACCTGCAGCCAGTCGGCGAACGTCGGACACTCGTTCAGCGACTCGCTGATCCAGGCCCGCTTGAACAACTCGGCAACCGGTGCACCCCAGCGCTCGTGCAGGACTGACGACAGCAGATCGAACTTCTGCCCGTCCCGCTGGCGCAGCTCATGCTCCGAAAAGAATGACTCCGTCTCGAGCGTGCGAATGCGCGGATCGCTGAACGCGAGCATCTCGGCGATCAGCACGGCGCCCGCGAAGCGGTCTCCGTCCGGTCGCCATTGGCCATCCTCCGACGCTTCATGTGTGTAGCCCGGCGATCCGGTGGGGATATTCGTGGGTTTCTGGAAACGGCTGCCGTAGACCTGCTCGACATCGACCAGCTCGACGAACGAGTGGTCGCCCGACGCCGAGCCGGACACCCAACCTGGGAGCAAGATATTGGTACCCGAGAGGTCGCAATGCGCCAGTCCGCGCGCCTCCAAGCCACGCAGCACGTCGATCAGTGAGGACGCTATGCGCAGCGACTGATCGTGGCTCAGTACGTGCTTGCAACTACCCAACAGGTCGGCCCAGGTCGGTCCCTGGATCCACGGCATCACCGCGGCGTACATGAGGTCGGGCTCGAGGTCGACGAGGTCGCGGTCCTGCTGGGGCGTAATCACCGTCTGCTGGCACGCCGCCATACCACGGATATTCGCGAGCGTGGTCAGCTGGTCGGCCAGCTCAATGTAGGACTCCGAGCGGAACTTCGCCTTGAAGACTTTCAGCGCAAACTGCCTGTGCCATGCGTCACTCAGGCGATAGACCTTGGCAACGCGGCCGCTGGCGGCATGTGTGTAGGTTGGCCCCATTGGTAGAGCATTGACGAAGTAATCCACGCCTCGAAACATCAGCGAGTGGCCGGGCTTGGGCTGAAATGCCATAGCTGCTAGCTGTCAGCGCCTACTGTGCGTAGGCGACTTTCCAGGTGTTGTCTTGAAACACCAACACGAACGTGGCGCGCGCGGGGAACTCTTCGGTCGATGCCACGCCGCCGAAGTCCGTCAGGAGTGCCTCGTCTGCCCGGATGCCAACTTCGCCGATCTTGTGCGTCACCGTCAGGTCCACCGGGCGCCGTTCGGCGGCAAGCTCCTGAATGCGTTGACGATTGATTTCCAGCTCACCCGCGGTCGCGACTTCGGCCAGGCGCGACGCGTCGAGATCGCGCAGCGCCTGCGCCAGGACCGTCCAATAGTGCATGTAGCCGCGCTTGATCTCGTCCGCCTGCGCTCCGCCCGCCACCTGCCACAACACCGTCGAAGCACTGGGTCGAGCCAGCTCAAGCACCGCCACGGCGGGGGTTGGCAGCGCGCTCGTCGGGACGGCCGGAACATACTGAGCGCCAATTGTCGGCCACTGTTCATTTGCGGCATAGCCGATGGCGGCCAGCGCACAGACGGCCGCCACGCCATACAGAATCATGGTCGCCAACGGTCGCCGCCGACGCGGACGATCGACCCGCGGTGACGCCGCCGGGACTGGTTCAGGCGGTGCCACGAGGCTGGCCCGGGCCTCCGTCGCGCCGCCCGTGACCGACACGCGCTGCAATTGCAATTCGAGGAACGATGTGTCGTCGCTGGTGAGACCTTTCCTCGAATCGGTCACTGCGTCCTCGAGCTCCGGATCCGACGGCGACTGCTGAAAGGTGTCCAGCCGGGCAAGCCCGTCGCTGTACGCCATCAGGCGGGTGACCCTCGCCTGTCCCTCAGCCGAGACCAGCGGCAACACCACGACATGCGGCTGGCCGGCCATTGGCCCATCTTTACTTGACCACCGTTCGGAGGTGCGAAACAGCTCGGCCGGAAAATCGCGTGCCAGCTCATCGCGTGGCCCCCAGGCGCGCAGCCGCGTATCACCCATCCAGGCGGCAACCAACCGACCATGCGGCAGCTCGGAGCTGGGCAAGTCGATCCGCGCACACACGAACGTGCTCTCGCTGCCAAGTCCTCGTTTGTCGTTGAGGATCTGCCTGACCATGCCGGGTGCGTCGGACGCGACCTTGTACAACTCAACCTGTGTCGTCGCCTGGCGGGTCTTGTGTTTGAGAAAGCTCGACAAGGTGCTCTGGAGCGTTTTCCCGTCCGGAGTCACGGGCGGTTGCTGCTCGCGCAGCCAATCGACGAGCCAGTCGCCGAGCAAGCGTGCCGCGAGATCGCCGAAGAACGATTGGCCCACCCCATCGCACACAGCGAATATGAACAGGTCATCCTGGCAATCGAACGTGAGATAGTCCTGCCCTGGTTGCAGGTTTCGAAAACTCTCGGACGAGCGTTCGTACAGATAGCGCCACGAAAAATGGTCGTTGCCACCTGCTTGCAACTTCGTATCGACGCTCTGCTCGACGCGGTACTGTGTCCCGTTGTGCATTCAGGCGTGGCCTACGCGTGCTTGCCGATGCCCGAGAAGCCCGACATCTGGAACGCCAGACTGACCAGCTCCGGGCTCGTTCCCGGTAGCAACATGACCGCGCCGGCTTGCAATTGATAGCCGTGTTCGTTCAAAAGTCCGAGCCGCCACCGCTCGGGCAAGATGGATGACATGGCGCGCAGCTTCTCCGCATACTCGTCGGCGAGCTTCGTGTCGGGCATGATTCCACCCCAGGCGAGAATGTTGCGGATGGGCTGCGGCAGCACTGCGTCCGAGATGAAGATCGTTTCGATCAGGACATTGCCATCCGACACACGCATATCTTTGATGCGCTTGGCGACGGGCGCCGGGTCCGCCGTTTCGCGCGTGTACATGCCGTCAGTTAAATGCACCACCAACGGGGCGGGGCACTCCTGCAGGTGTGGTAGCTCGCGCATCAGAACGGCTTCGGCGGCCTCGAACGCCGCCGCGGTGTTGGTGATGCGCGCCG
>DASXRR010000388.1:0-13936 GCA_036506475.1 Chloroflexota bacterium | reverse complement strand
AAATCAGAAGGCCGCTACCATGCACTCCGTGCCGTCCAGCAAGAATCGTCGTCGCGTCGAGATCCCCGCCGGGCTCTATGACCGCCTGAAAGAAGCCGCCGCTGCGGAAGGGCGCACCGTGACCAGCGTGGCGGTCGAGCTGCTCGGCCTGGGTCTGCGCAGGTATAAGCCCGCCTGGGTCACCAGCACTCGACGCGACAACTTCACGCCGCGCGCCGAGCGCGTGCTCGAGCTCGCACGCGCGTCTGCGCCGCGGCGGTTTCACCACAATTACATCGGGACGGAGCATCTCCTGCTCGCGCTGGCCGGCGAGCGCGAAGGATTCGCCGCGCGGGCGCTCAGATCATTTGGCGCAACGGCCGACGAGATCGCCCGTGGTATCGAGCTCATCATCGGCCTCGGCCCCAGTATGGAACCGGTCGTGCAGGGAAAAGAACACGCCAGGCAGGGCGGCGGCGCTCGAGAAGCTGCCTTCGAGGGCACGCTCATGGAGACCCCGCGCTTCAAGGTCGTGGTCGGCCTGGCAGCGGGCGAGGCGGAGAAGCTCGATCACGCCTTCGTGGGCACCGGCCATCTGCTCCTCGGCCTGATCCGCGAGGGCGAAGGTATTGCGGTTGGCATTCTGGATTCGCTGGGCGTCGACATGCTCGCGCTGCGCGAGGCGGTGCTGGAGTCTTTCGCGCGCGGGGAGATGCCGCTGGCCGAGACGTAGCGCCGGTTCATCTTCGCCCTTGAATCCGCGCTTCAGCATCCGGAGCGCCGGTTCATCTTCACCCTTGAATCGGCGCCTCAGCATCCTGGTCGATAGCGCGCTGCAGGTCAGTGACGCGTGCGACTACGCTGGTCGTGTGATGCAGCGCACCGCACTCGCTATCGTCGTCGCCGGGCTGGCCCTCGGCTGGCCAACCGCCTTCGCCGCTCAGGCGTCCTGGCTCGACTCGCCACCCACCACCTGGAATACGCCTGGGGCGACGGTGCCGACCGCGCCGCCGCTGACCAATCCGGACCCAGCGTGTCACAGCTCGGAGATCGCCGCGGCAACGCCGGAGCAGCAGCAATTGGCGACGCGCGGCTGGAAGCTCCAGAGTTTCTGGCCGCCCATAAGCAGCGGCGGTGTTGTGGTGATCGGCGCGCTGGCCGAGTACGGCGGCATGTGCCGCCCGTTCGAGTTCAACGTGTTCGTGTTCTCAGGCGGCCAGTACGCCGGGACCCTGTCGCCGGTGAACATGAACTCGCGTACCGATGGCTCGCTGTTCCTGGCTGGGCCCAACCAGGTCGCGACGATCGGCGCCAGCGGCACAATCGCCGCCGACTTCATCCGCTACGCGGACACGGATCCACTGTGCTGTCCGTCGCGCGGCACGACGCACGTCGTCTATCGCATCGACCACCCCAGCGGGGGTCCGGTCGTCGTACCCGACGCGCTGACCGCCCGCGCAGGCGCACCAGCGCAGGTCCCGTCGCGCCTGCCCGCGACCGGCGCGGCCGATCGACCGCTGTCGCTGCCCCTTGTCGCCAGCGCACTTGGCCTGGTGCTGATCGGGCTCGGACTGTCCGCAAGACGCGGTCGCTTTACATAGGCAGCTGACCGTACATACCTACTTTGAAGGATGCGCCTGCCGGCTGCGCGTGCCTAGGCTGGACCCCTGATACGTACAGATCGGAAGGGGAGTTTTGGCATGCGACGACGAGCGATCCCGATGGCAGTCTGTGGCGCGCTGCTGGTACTGAGCGTGGGGGCAGCACCGGCACTGGGCGCACCAGCCGACCAGGTGGCGCCGAGCGCGCCCGAGAACTTGCGCTGTGTGGGCCGGCCGGCACCCGAGTCGCCCGGGCCAGGCTGGCAGGTCCTGCCGGTCTGGGAGTGGCGCGAGGTCCTGCGGGTCGAGGGCACGATTGGCTCGAACGACGGGCCGTATGCCGTCGCCCTCGACCGCCACTGCGCGGTGTATGTGACCGACGCGCAGCACTTCCAGGTCATCAAGCTCTCGCCTGACGGTTCGACGCAGCGCTGGACGCTGCCAGGCGAGCGTGCGCCAGGCGAGTCGAGCAGTCCACGCGGTGTCGCCGTCGACGGCCAGGGCAACGTGTACGTGACCGATACGCCGCGCGACCGGATCCTGAAGTTTTCGCCGCGCGGTGAGGTCGTCGCGACCTGGGGTGAGTGCGCCACGCCGTCCGAGGCCAATCTCTATTGCGACACCAAACAACCTGGACGGTTCATCGGCCCGGAGGGCATCGCCGTCGATGGCCAGGGCCACGTTTACGTCGCCGAAGCCGCCGGCCTGCGTATCCAGCGCCTGTCGACGAACGGTCAACCCGAGGCGGTCTGGAACCTCGATCGGCTGGGCGCCCTGCTCATTCCAGGCAGCCTGGCGCTCGATCAGGGCGGGTTCTTGTACATGTCCGAGGGCTACAACGATCAGGTTGCGAAATTCGACCCAGGCAGCGGCGCCGTGGTCGGCCGCTGGGGTGGGCAGCGTAGTCCGGAGCCCGGCCAGTTCCACCTGCCGTTGGGCGTCGGCGTCGACGCAGCGGGCAACCTGTATGTCAGCGACAGCGGCAACTGGCGCGTCGAGAAGCTCGCGCCCGACGGCGCCTTCCTCGACCAGTGGCGAAACTGCCTCGACGGCGATCCGCCGTGTGCGATACCCGATGCGGGCGAGGAGCCCGGCCAGTTCTTTGCCTCGCGCGGCATCACGGTCGATGGTCAGGGCACGGTCTATGTCGCCGACACTGCCAACAAACGCGTGCAGCGGCTGACGATCGTGGACTGGGTGCTTATTCCGCCGCCTGACCCGGACGAGTAAGGCTCGCCGCGACGTGGGTCGCGACCATTTCGTACGAGCGCAGCCGATCCTGGTGGTCGTGGACGATCGTGGTCAGCATCAGCTCATCGGCGTGGGTTTGCTCGAGCAGCTCAGACAGACCGCGCCGGACGGTACTCGGGCTGCCGATGACCTGGTGCCGCTGGCGCTGCTCGATGAACGCCCGTTCGGTCGGGTTGTATGGATACTGAGCCGCTTCCTCCGGTGTTGGCAGCAGCCCCGGTCGACCCGACCGCAGACGCAGAAACGACAGTGCGCTGGGTAGAGCCAGCGTCTTGGCGCGGTCGTCCGTAGGGGCGCACACGACGGCGACTGCGACCATGGCGTACGGCTCTTGCAACGTGCTCGAGGGTCGGAAGGTGCCGCGGTACGCCTCGAGCGCAGGCAGCGTGTTGTCCGGCATGAAGTGGTGCGCGAAGGCAAACGGCAAGCCCAGGTAGCCGGCGACCTGGGCGCCGAAATCGCTCGAGCCGAGCAGCCAGAAGGCAGGCACGTTGCCCCGTGCTGGCACTGCCGTAATCCGATCGAACAGTGGGTCCTGGGGCTCCCAAGCGGGCGCCAGCCCGCGCCGTGGGTCCTGGGGCTCCCAAGCGGGCGCCAGCCCGCGCCGTGGGTCCTCGGTGGGGCCTTCTTCGAAGTACGCCAGCAGCTGGCCCAGGTCGCGTGGAAAGGCGTCGGCCGAGATATGCGGCGACCCGCGGAGTGCCGCCGCCGTCAGCTGATCGGTGCCCGGCGCACGCCCGATGCCCAGATCGATCCGCCCAGGATGAAAGGCCTCGAGCATCCCGAACTGCTCGGCGATGGTCAGCGGCGCATGGTTCGGCAGCATCACACCGCCCGAGCCGACCCGCATCGTGTGCGTGACGTCGGCGATGTGTCCGATGAACACCGCCGGTGACGACGACGCGATGCCCGGCATATTGTGGTGCTCGGCCACCCAGTAGCGGTGGTAGCCCCACAGCTCGACATGTTTGGCCAGGTCAAGCGAGTTGCGCAGCGCCTCAGCCGACGTGCGCCCGCTCGGCACGGGCGCCAGATCCAACACGGAAAGCGGCACTCGCTGCGCCTCGGCCATGTCGCGTGTCAAAGCACGACAACTGTACGCCGTCCCTACCGACCGGCCGCGCCGTTTCTTGTGAGCTGTAGCCCGCGCGCGCCCCAACACCGGGCGTCGCGGGGAATGTCAGACAATGCTGACTAGCGGACGAGAAGATCGACCGGCGAGTGCGCCGTCAAGAACGACGCCACGGCGTCCTTGTAACTCTGGGCCGTAGTGGCAGTTATGTGGTCTTCGCCAGGCAAGAGCACAAGCTCCGCGCCAGGCACGGTTTCGGCGAGCACTCGGGCCGAAGCGAGAACCTCGTCCCGGTCGCCGACCACGACGAGGACCGGCACCTGAACTCCTCGCAGCGCGACCACGTCCACCTCATCCAGAAGCTCCTTGTAGTAGCGGCTATAGCACGCGCCGAGCGCCTTGAGATCGTTGTCGAGACCCGCGATGCTCCGCGGATCGTGTTTGCGACTCTCGGCGAACTGTCGGAAGGACAGCGCAGTGGGGTCCGTGATCGTCGATACATCATCGGTCGTGAGTGCGGCGGCGAGAGTGGCTCGCATCGGCGCATCCGAGCCCGGCGGCAGCCCCGCACCGCCGATGACGACCGAGCTGAAGCGGTCCGGATAGCGCGCCAGCAGATTCATCGCGATTCGGGCGCCCATGGAATAACCCATCAGGTCCGCACGCTCGAGCCCGGCTGCGTCCATGACCGCGATCACGTCGTCGGCCATTTGATTGCCGTCGTACGCATCGGAGGTGTGTGGCTTGCCGCTCGAGCCATGGCCACGACAGTCGAGCGCCATAACTCCGCGGCCTCGAGCCAGTAGGAAGTCGATCCAGCCACTCTGACCCCAATTGCCCTCGAGACTCGAGAAGAAGCCGTGTACCAGGACGATCGCTGGCCCGTCGCCCATCAGCTCGTAGTGGATTGGCACGCCAGCTGAGTGAATCGTTGCCATGGTGGCGCCTGTTGTACTCGACTGCCGCCTCGAGCGAATACTCGCGGCGTGTACGCGAGACTCCACTAGCTGTGCGCCGACATTTGCACGAGCGAGATGGGGAGGTAGTTCGGTGCGGAGCTGTCACCACTGCTGCGCAAATGAGCGGCGAAATGACGCGATCCGGACTCGGAGCTCGCCATCAGCAACACCCTACGCAACGCGTGGAGCTATCCGCTCGATGACGGCGCCGCTGCTCGCTTGATCCTTGGCAGGTAACTCGGGCTGCGACGCACAGCACGCTACCCTTAGCTCAACTTGTTGGTCTAGCCACGGCGGATTTCCGCCCTGCATCCCCTGCGCCGGGGTGACGTGTCTGTCCCTCGGCCGACTCCGGCTGCACACCTACATGGAGCTAGATCAACGTGCATTCGATCAAACCTGGCTCCGAGTTTCAGAAACTCTGGGCCGCGACGGCAATCTCGAATCTTGGCGACGGCGTCATTCTCGTCGCCACTCCGCTGCTGGCCGCGGAGTTTACGCACGATCCGGCCCTGGTGGCCGGCGTATCCCTCGCGCGTCACGTCCCGTGGCTCCTGTTCGCGCTGGTCAGCGGCGTCCTGGCTGACCGCTTCGACCGACGCCGGGCGATGGCGCTGGCGGCGTGCGTGCGAGGCGTGCTCGTGGGCACGCTTGCGCTGGCGACCATCGTCCACACGGGCAGCCTGCCGCTGCTGTACGGCGTCGTCTTCTTGATCAGCACCGGTGAGACGCTGTTCGACATCACCGCCACCACGCTGGTTCCAGCAGTCGTGGCTCCGGAACGTATGCCGCGCGCCTATGCGCAACTCGCCGGCGCACGCACCGTGGCCAATCTGTTTGTCGGCCCGCCACTCGGTGGCTTGTTGTTTGGCGTTTCACCCGCGCTGGCATTTGGACTTGGCGCGATGAGCCTGCTGCTGGCCGGCGGCCTGGTGCTGCGCCTGCGTGGTGTCGGATGCGCGCCGGTCGAGCGCACCCGCCACCTCACGGCCGATAGTGTCGAGGGCGTGCGTTGGCTGTGGCAGCACCGCCTGCTGCGCACAATCTCACTCACGAGCGCACCATTGAATATGACGTTGGTCGCGCAGAACTCGATCATCGTGCTCTTCGCGCAACAGCGCCTCGGGCTCGACGCAGCCGGCTTCGGCGCGCTGGTGTCGGTGTACGGCTTCGGCGGCATTGTCGGCAGCCTGGTCGCGGAGCGCGCCGTCGCCTGGCTCGGCATGTCGCGCGGGCTGCGCCTGGCGGTGCTGATCGAGACCGCCTACCCCGCGGCGTTCGTGCTGTCCAGCACGCCACTTCAGGCTGGCATGGTGTTCGCGCTCTTCGGAGTGCACGCGGTGGTGTTCGGAGCGCTGACGAGCGCGCTGCAGCAAGAGCTGACACCGCCTGCTCTGCGCGGGCGCATCGAGAGCGCCGCTCGCTTCATCGAACACGGTTCGACGGCGCCCGGTGCGCTGCTGGGTGGCGTCGTCGCCTCGAATGTCGGCCTCGGAGCACCATTCTGGCTCGGCACCGCTACGGGCCTGGTGCTCATCCCGCTGGTCTGGCACACCTTCTCCGCGCGCGTCATCGACGAGGCCAGGCGCGATGCGCTCACGCGCTAATGGGACTCGAACCCTGGACTCGCCCGCCCTCGTCGCAGGCGAACACCTAGCGCGAACGTTGCACCAGCAAGATGCCCAGCGCAACGGCTACCAGCCCAACGGCATCGCCGGGCCCGACGGCCTCTGACAGGAACACGGCCCCAAAGGCCAGGCCGAAGATCGGCGTCAAGAAGTAAAACGCCGACACCCGGCTTGCGGCTCCCTGGGAGAGTAGCCAGAACCACAACAGCGACGCGCCCACGCTCAGGACCGCCACCAGGTACACAAACGACGCCACGACCGCCGGACCGAGTTGGAGGGTTGGCGAGCCCTCGAGCACGATCGCGACGGGACTAAGCGCCAGACCGGCCGCGAGCAGCTGGATCGTGTTGATGGCCAGCAGATCGTTCGTGCCGCGGGCGCGCTTGAACAGAATGGTCGATGCGACATTCGACACCACGCCGATGAACGCTAGACCAACTTCCGATGGTCGAGCAGTGGTCGAGCCGGTGCGCGCGAGCATCACGCCGAGCACGCCGCCGAAGCCGAGCGCCAGGCCGAGTCCTTTGCGCCAGGTCAAGGGTTCGCCCAGCAGTCGCGGTGCAAACAGGGCCAGAACCAACGGATTGGTGCTCGCGACGATGGACCCGATGCCTGCCGAGAGTCCGCGGCCCAGCGCGGAGTACGTCAATCCCAGATAGGCAGCATTGGCGGTCACGCCTACCACGGCATAGACCAGCCACTCCGCAGGCCGCGGGAAGGGCCGGCGCAGGATCACCGCCAACGCCGCCATAATCAGCCCAGCGGCGAGGAATCGGGCAACCAGAAACCACAAGGGCGGCGCCGCGGTCGCGCCGATCTTGCTCGGAACGTACGCGCTGGCCCACAGCACGACATAGAAGACGGCCAACAGCGTCGCGTAGCGCCGCGCGACGTTGCTCATTGCTGGCAACGAGCGTACCTGCGAGCTCTCTCCCGGCGCGCGGGCACGTCGAAGTAACGTGTGCTTCTCGCTCACGGCATAGCCGTGTTCAGGCTGATTCTTGCGGGGCAGTCCTTCCGGGCTTGACGCTCCGGTCAGCAACAGTTCGGCGTGCACGCCGAAGCCCGATCAGGGCCGCGCCGACGACTTTCACCGCCTGGGTGGGCGCGCAGGGACTCGAACCCCGGACTTCTGCGATGTGAACGCAGCGCTCTAACCAGCTGAGCTACGCGCCCGCGAGGTGGGTCATTGTAGCGCGGGCCATTGTGGTGAGGCTAGACGCGGGGGCGGCTCTCGCGTATGGGACGCTCCCACCGCAGCGATGGAGAACCAGACGTGTCGTCGTTGCGCTCGACCACGTGGCCCAATTGTGCACATCAGGGTGGATCCTACCTCGCGCTATCGCAACCGGCTTGGTGACCGTCAGTGGCGCGGGCATGAACAAGCGACGGTGAGGGCTCGTGAGGTGAGCCACTCAGCCGCCGCTCGGAGAGGAGAGTTTGGGGAGGTTAGCGGGGGCGGCCGCGGAAGCCGTCGCGGGTGTCGATGCCCCAGCGCATGGCGGCGAGGTCGAGCACGATCAACAGCGCGACGATGAAAACCAGGATTTCCATGAGGTACGACTCCGAAGTAGGCGAGTGGCCTGACGGTGACCTAGCGCGAGCGGGCAATAACCAGCCGATGATCGGCGCTGGCGCGCTCGGGCACGACGAAGGTCGGATCGAGGCGGCGGGCGATCGAGCGCAGGCCGTTGGCGAGGTTGGCGCGCCCGACGGCGAAGCGGGTCACGAGGGGCTTGGGCGAGCGCGGTAGTTGAGCGATGAGCGCGTGGCGCTCGGCCTCGGCGACGCGCTGGGCGACGAGGTCGTGGGCAATGGTCTCGAGCGTGAGGGGGGTCATCATGATGGGATCTCTAACCTCTGATTGGCGGTTCAGTAGTTACACTGTATCAGACCATCTCTAACCTGTCAAATACTTGAAGAGGGTTACGGCATTGAGTACACTGCGAGTGCCGGCGCAAACATGACTCCTGTTTCATCCGACTACGTGTTCGACCTCGACGCGGGCACGCTGTGCCTCGACTTCGTCAATTCCCGCGACTCCAGCGGCGAGCATTTGCGGACCTACGCTGACCTGGTCGCCTTTGCCCAGCAGTCATCCCTTGTAACCCCGTCGGACGCCGATTGGTTGCACGCGCAGGCCGAGCGCGAGCCACTCGTTGCCCAGGGTGTGCTGATCCGTGCGCTGCACTTGCGCGAGGCGCTGCGGGGCATCTTTCGCGCCGTCGCCGACGACGATTTGCCGCGCGAGGCTGACCTGAGTGTGCTCAATGGCGACCTGGCACTCAGCCTGCCCAACGCGCGCGTCCAGACAAGCGCCGAGGGCTTCGACTGGACCTGGTCCGGCCGAGCCCTCGACTGTGTGCTGTGGCCGATCAGCCGCTCGGCGGCCGACCTGTTGACCTCACCGTCTCAGCGGCGGCTGGTGCGCCAGTGTGGCGCGTCCGACTGCGAGTGGCTGTTCCTGGACACGAGCAAGAACCGCTCGCGTCAGTGGTGCTCGATGCAGAGCTGTGGCAATCGCGAAAAGGCGCGTCGCCACTACCAGCGACTCAAATCGCGGCGCGCTGAGTCGTCCGTTCGCGCGTCGGCATAACAGACAGCTGGGCTACTGCCGGACGTGCGCCAGGCAGGGCCAGGGCGGCCACCGCGCCGAGGAATGCGAGCGCGCCCGAAGCGATGATCGCCGCTCCGAAGCCGTGGCTGAACGACTCGGTCGAGGCGTAGCTGCCGCTGCTGGCGAAGACCGCGCCGACGATCGCCACACCGAACACCGAGCCGAGCTGGCGGAGTGTGCTCAACGTGCCTGAAGCGCGGCCGATGTTGCGCGGCTCGACGGCGCTGATGACCGCGCTCTGGATGGCCGGAATGCTCAGCGCGAAGCCGGCACCAGACATGACCAGGGGCGCGATGAGCTGCCCATAGCTGACGTTGGGCGATGCGATCAACGCGAGCCAGGCCATCGAAGCTGCCTCCAGCGCGAGCCCGCCCGCGGCGAACCAGCGCTCGCCAAACTTGTTGATGAGGCGGCCGGCGAGCTGCGGCACCAGAAACGTTGTGGCGCCCCAGGGCATGAGCTTGACGCCCGTCTCGAGCGGGCCATAACCCAGCGCCAGCTGGAGGAACTGGGCCATGAAGAACAGCGTGCCCAGGACCGACGCCGACCAGCAGAAGATGGCCAGGTTGCCAGCTGAAAAAGCGCGCTGGTTGAACAGATTGAGTGGCAACATCGGCTGGCTAGTGCGCAGCTCGTGAGCCGTGAACGTGGCGGCGAGCGTGACGCCCGCGAGTGTGGCGCCAAGAACCTCCAGACTGGACCAGCCGGCGCCGTTGGCGCGCATCAGGGCCCACACCAGCGCCAGTGACGCGGTCGTGAACAGAGCCAGGCCTGGCAGATCCAGACGCGTGTTGGGACCACGGCTCTCGGCGGTGTTCTTCAATGTCAGGGGGATCAGCGCCACGGCGATCGGGACGTTGAGCCAGAAGATCCACGGCCAGGAGATGCCCTGCACGACAGCGCCGCCCAGGAGCGGGCCGCACAGGACGGCAAAGCCGGTGACGCTGCTGAAGACGCCCATTGCCCAGGGCCGCTGCTCTGGCTTGAATGCGCTGGTAATGAGGGCGAGTGCGAGTGGCATGACCAGGGCGGCACCGACGCCCTGGATGGCTCGACTGGCAATGAGCCACGCTATTGTTGGGGACACAGCGCAGGCGACTGAGGCCGCGCCGAAGACCGCTAGACCAATGGTGAAAAGTCGCCTGCGGCCGAGCAGGTCACCCAGGGCGGAGGCCGTCATCATCAGGACGGCGAAGCTCAGGATATAGGCGTTGACGGTCCACTCGAGGTCTTCGATCGAGCTGTTGAGCGCTTGCCTGATCTGGCTCAGGGCGGTCGAGACGACCAGCGCGTCGAGGGCGACCATGAAGGAGGCCGTGGCGGCGAGGCCCACGACCCAGCGTTGCGACGACGTGACGGGGTACTTCATGGCGGTACGACGAATGGCCCATGGCGGTGGGGACAGGCGAGGGGGTTGTGGGTGGCGGAGCGGTGATGATTAGTCGAGCTCGGCGAGGCGGCGGGTGAGGAAGCGGCGTTCGGGGTCGGTGTGGGTCAGCTCCAGGGCGCGGTGGTAGGCGGCTCGGGCCTCGGGCAGGCGGCCCAGGCGGCGCAGGAGCTCGGCTCGCGTCGAGTGGAGGTAGGGGTAGTCCTCCAGTGGGAGATGCTCAATAAGCCCAAGGGCGGCGTCGGGGGAGCCCGACTCGGCGATGGCTACGGCGCGATTGAGCTCGACCACAGGCGAGCGCGTCAGCGCCGACAGCTCCGCATACAGGGCGGCAACTTGCGGCCAGTCAATGCGCTCCGCGGTGTGCAGGACGGCGATAGCGGCCTGCACGACGTACGGGCCGCGGCTGCCCAGCGCGAGCGCGCGATCCAGCTCGGAACGGGCATCGGCGATCTGCTGCTTGTCCCAGAGCGATCGGTCCTGATCGGCCAGCAGGACCAGCTCCCCGTCGACAAAGCGGGCCTGGCGGCGGGCATCGTGGCACAGCATGAGCGCCAACAGACCTTGCACCTCCGATTCTGACGGCAGCAGGGAACGTAAGACACGGCACAGGCGTATGGCCTCGGCGGCCAGATCGATGCGCCCGCTGTAGCCTTCGTTGAAGATCAGGTAGACCACCGCCAGCACGGCGCCGAGGCGCTCGGCGAGCAGGTGTTCGGGTGGCACGCGGAATGGAATGCCGACGGCGGTGATCCTGGCCTTGGCGCGCGTCAGTCGCCGCTTCATGGTCTCGGGCGCGACGATGAAGGCGCGTGCGATCTCGTCGGTGCTGAGGCCGCCCAGGGCGCGCAGGGTCAGCGCCACCTGCGCCTCTTTGGCCAGTGCCGGGTGGCAGCACATGAAGATCAGCTCGAGCCGCTCGTCCGGCACGGTCGTGTCCTCAACGGGAAGCTCCGTTGATAGCGGCGCCTGTAGCAGGCTGGTCTTGGCGGCGAGGGTGCGTTCGCGCCGCACGCGGTCGATCGCGCGGTTGCGCGCCGTGGTGACCAGCCAGGCGCCGGGATTGTTGGGTGTGCCGTCGCGCGGCCAGCGCTCGGCGGCGATGGCAAACGCCTCCTGGACGGCATCCTCGGCGAGATCGAAGTCGCCGAGAAAGCCGATCAGCGAGGCCAGCACGCGGCCCCACTCTTCGCGGAAGACGTGCTCGATCAGCTCGGTAACTCCACCAGCGGTCGGATCTCGACCGAGCCGCCGAGGCGCGCGGCCGGGCAGCGGGCGGCGAGCTCAATGGCGGCGTCGACGTTGTCGGCCTCGAGCACGAAGTAGCCGCCGAAGACCTCCTTGGTATCGGCGAACGGGCCATCGGTTACCAGGGTTTGACCGTCCTGCACTCTTATGGTCGTTGCCGTCTCGATGGGCTGGAGCCGTGCGCCGGCGACCATGCGCTGGTCGTGGCGGAGGGCGTAGTACTCGGTGGACAACGCCTGGCGTTCGGCGTCGGAAAACTTCTCATAGGCGCCGGGCTTTTCGTAGATCAACAGGGCGTACTGCATATGGCTTGGCTCTCTCCCTCAATGGTGTGGGATACATGGGTACGACGAATGGCGGGCGCGGATGGGGACACGACACCGCGCGCTTTGGCTGCCGGTTGAATTGGCGGGTACGGCGGGCGGCGTGTGCACGTCCTCGCGCTGGCGCGCGCCTCCGGCACGAGAGAGTAATGGCTTGGATGGATGCCCTGGCGGCAGGGGCGGTCGGTGTTCGAAAGCGATCAGTGGCTACGGGCGATGCGGCGGCGGGCAGCGGCGGACAGCGCCAGCAGAGCGAAGCGGGGGAGGGCCAACTGGCGGCGCCAGCGCCAGGGCTCGGTGAGCAGGCGGTGCAGCCACTCGAAGTGCAGCTTGCGCACCCAGCGCGGGGCGCGCGGTGTGGCACCAGACAGGTAGTTGAACACGCCGCCCACGCCGATACCGACCGGGATCTCGAGGGCGGCGAGATTGCGATCGAGCCAGCGTTCTTGCTTGGGCGCACCGTAGGCGACCAGGACGACGTCGATCGGGCCAGCCTGGCGCACCAACGCGCACGTGGCCGGATCATCAGCCGGCTCGGGCGAGCCAGCGGCGGCGCCGACGATGGTCAGCCCCGGGTACATCCGCAATAGAGCCTCGGCCGCCAACCGCGCCGTGTCACCAGAGCCGCCGAGCAGGCACCAGCGCTGGCCAAGACGGGCTGATTCGGCGGCCAGGAGGTGGACCAGGTCCGTGCCCTGGACATGCTCGCGCAACGTGTCGCCGGCCATACGCGCGGCCAGGATGAGGCCAATACCGTCGGGGATGTTCAGCGCGGCACGGTTCAGCACGGCACGGAACGCTGGATCAGAGCGTGCGAGCAGGACGATCTCCGGATTCGGGGTGGTGACCACGTACGGCCGACGCGCGGCAACGGCGGCCAGCAACAACGCCAGCGCTTCGCGATAGGTAATGTCGTCAATGCGTACGCCGAGCACGTCCACGGACCGCATTGGCGTTTAGAATGGCCGCCGGTGGCGGCGTTGCTGACCGGCCTGGGCTATATTGGCGCCGCCCTGGTCCCGCGACTCATGGCTCGGGGCGAGTCTGTGGTTGCGCTGGAGAACTTCTACTCGACGCCGCGCGAGGCGATCGGCGCCGCGGGCCTGGGGCAGGTCGAGCTCATCGAAGGTGACGTGGCCAACGCGTCGGACGTGGCCCGCGCGTTCGACGCGGCTGCGCGCAGTGGCACAGGCGAGCTCGCCGTCTTTCACCTCGCGGCCCAGCCCAGCGCGGCCATCGCCGCGCGCGACCCTGAGCTTACCGAGCGTTCGAACCTGGTCGGCGCGCGCATCGTGCTCGAAGCGGCGCGCGATCACCGTGCCCGAGTGATTTTCGGCGGCTCGTTTCGCGTCTACGGCGACGAGCTGATCGGCCAGGCTGTTGACGAGTCGACGCCCTACGGTCGCGTGGCCGACCTGTCGCACCTGAGCAAGATCTACGTCGAACAGCTGGCGCGCACCATCGGTGGCGCATTCGTGTCGGTGCGCCTGGGCGTGACGTATGGTCTGTCGCCGATCATGAAGACCGTCCCGGAGTTCATGACCGTACCCAATCTGTTCTGTCAAAAAGCGATCCGAGGCGAAGTCTTGAATGTGCTCGAGGATCGGCCGATAGCGTTCATCCACGTCGACGATGCGGCAGACGCACTGGTTGCTGCGCTCGATTGTGCGGGCGACAGCTGGCAGGTCGTCAACGCCGCGCCCGAGGTGGCGACCATCGGCCAGGTGGCGCGGACAGTGCAGCGGCTCGTACAGGCGCGCGGTGGCTGGGTACGCATCCAGGGCGCGGCCTCGGCCGAGGCCACGTTTTCCGTCCGCTCGCGCCTCGACGAAGCCGGCTTCCAGGCACGCCGAACGCTCGCCGGCGATTTG
>DASXRR010000387.1:0-2148 GCA_036506475.1 Chloroflexota bacterium | reverse complement strand
TCCTGCTCCGGTGTGACCTCGACTTGCTTCGAATTGACTCGATTTACCTCTTTGGCGAGCTCGAATTCACGGTAATCAACGCCGGCTTCGAGATATTGGAACGAGCGGTAGCCAGTGTACTTCTTGCGCTTGCCGCGCACTTGTTCGTCGAGGGCCATGGGGTAAGGTCTCCTTCAGTTTTGGTGTAGCTCGATGACGATCTTGCCGAAATGTTCGCGTCGGTCGAGCGCATCGTCGGCTTGGGCGATGCGCTCGAGTAGAAGGCGTACTTCTTAGAGTTGTCGGCGATTGGAGTTGCGGTGTTCGCAGATGACGGCGGCGCGCATCGTTCGCGTAGCGACGATCATGCCCCCCACCAGGTCGGTAGCGTCACGGCGTGTCGGAGTCTGGCGCCACTCCGAAAACGTGGTGATGCGGCCGGTGGCGTCTTCGCTAGCGCGCTGGGCGTCCCAGGTCGCGTCGAGGATCGCTGGGCGGAAACGCGCTTCCTGTAGGGCCAGGCGACCGTTGGTGTGGTACGGGCGTGCCGAAGCCTCGAGCGGAATGTTGGCGTTGGCGATGCGCACGTCGGCGCTCTCCCAACCATTCCGAAAGAGGTTGGCTCCGGGTTTGCGCAGCAGCGCCACGTCACCGCCCGCGGCCATGGTGATGTTGGTCATACGCGCAGCCTGGGGTCGAGCGCGTCGCGCAGTCCGTCGCCGACGAAGTTGTAGGCCAGGACCACGAGGGTGATCGCCGCACCGGGCAGAATCGCCAGAGCGGGCGCCGTCCAGACGTACTGCTGCGCGTTCTGGAGCATGTTGCCCCACGACGGTGTTGGCGGCTGGATGCCCAGCCCGAGGTAGCTGACCGCGGACTCGGTCAGGATGGCGAAGCCGACGCCGAGGGTAGCCGAGACCACGACCGACGGGATCGTCTGCGGCAGGACGTGGCGCACCAGAATCAGCGCTCGCGAGGCCCCGAGCGCCTCCGCGGCGAGGACGAAATCGTGCGCCTTGAAGCGCAGCGTCTCGCCGTAGATCACGCGGGCGACCTGCATCCATGAGGTGCCGCCGATGACCAGGATCAGCGTCAGCGGGCCTGGTCCGAGGACGACGACCGCGGTGACGATCAGGAAGAATGCGGGCGCGGTCATGGTGTCGGTCAGGCGCATCAGGAGTGGGTCGAGCCAGCCGCTGTAGAAGCCGGCGATCGCGCCGACGAGTAAACCCAGGATGGTGGCCGTGAGCATGGCCGCGACGCCCACTAACAATGTGACCTGTCCGCCGTGGAGGAGTCGACTGAGCTCGTCTCGTCCGAGCTCGTCGGTGCCGAGGGGATGGTTTGATCCGGGCGGGTCCAGGGCTTGCAGGGCGCTGGTCTGCTGAGGCGGGAGCGTCCACGCCAGCGGACCCAGAAACACGAGCGCATGGACCGCTACCAGAATGGCGATTGAGAGCGCGCTGAGCTTGTTGCCGATCAGGCGGCGGGTCATGCGAGGCGGATCCTCGGGTCGAGCCAGGTGAATGCCAGATCGACGAGCAGGCTGCTGGCGATGACGACGGCGGCGATGACCACGGTGATGCCGACAATCAGCGGGTAGTCGCGGCCGTTGGCGGCCTCTACGGCGAGGCGGCCCATGCCTGGCCAGCCGAACACGGCCTCCGTGACTACCGCGCCGCCGACGAGCCTGGGCACGAGGGTGCCGACGATGCTGATCACGGGGATCAGCGCGTTCCTGAGCGCGTGGCCGTAAATGACGTTGACTCTGGCGAGGCCTTTTGCGGTGGCAGTTCTTACAAAGTCTTGTTGGAGGACCTCGAGCAGCGCCGATCTGGTGAAACGGACTACGTAGGGCAGCACGGTGGTGGAGAGCACCGTGGCAGGCATAACCAGGTGCTTCAGGAGGTCGGCTGGGTCTGCTTCGGCGCCGCTGGTGGTGATGCCCGACGATGGCAGCCAGTTCAGGTTCACGGACAGCGTCAGGATGAGGACGATGCCGAGCCAGAACGCTGGCACTGAGACGCCGATGACGCTCAACAGTGCGATCACGAAGTCGGGCAGAGTATTGCGGCTCAGAGCGGCGAAGACACCCATCGGGATGCCCAGTGCGATTGACACTGCGAGTGCTGTCGTGGCCAGGATGAGCGTGTTCGGCAGGCGCTGGCC
>DASXRR010000386.1:0-12150 GCA_036506475.1 Chloroflexota bacterium | reverse complement strand
CGAGCTGGGCGAGCTGTTCCAGCTCTCCCGCAAGTAATCACGATGACAACGACTACTGACCCAAACACACGAAATCACTTTCCCGGCTGGGCCGGCTCGATCGCCCTGGCGGGTGTCATGGGCCTCCTGCTCAGCTACCTGCCCGCTCCGCCAGCTCTGCCAACTACCACGTCACGGGCATGAGCGACTCCGAACACGGACCAAACCACACTGGCACTGGCTGCGCTATGTGCGATCCACGCGGCGGGCAGCCGGCTCCGGTCGGTCCACGCCTGGCCACGGTCAAACTGAGCGCGCGCGGCGAAGACTTCCGCATCGTCCAGCTGCGGGGCCAGCTGATGGTCTGCGCGCGACAGCACGGCAGCTGTTGCTGTGGCTGGGACGAGAAAGGTCGTATGCCCTTCGATCCTCAGTCGCTCTGGGGCGACGACTGGGAGCGCCGCAAGATCCGCAATCGTGTCCATCTCACGTTCACGGGCTGCCTTGGGCCGTGCGCCGTTGGCAACAACGCTTTGCTAGTGCTCTTCGGCCGTGCGATCTGGCTGAAGGACCTCAATCAGCCCGAACTCGCATCCACAGTGTACGACTGGATTGAGAGCATGCTGGCCGCGGGTCAGGTCCTTGCGCCACCGGAGCGCCTGAAGGATCACGTCTACGATCGCTTCTTGCCACCACCGGGCGACGGCCATGTGCCGCTGCTGGCCGCGGCCGCCAGTCACGACGCCGATGGCCTCGATCACCTGGATCCCGTATGCCTGATGGACGTTGATCCGGTCACCGCCAGGCACACCGTCGAGTACGCCGGTCGCACGATCGCGTTTTGCGCCCCAGCGTGTAAGAAACAATTCCTCGCGGATCCGTCCGCCTACCTGAGCGCCTGAGTACACCTCAGGGCACCTGGTATTTCGTATGGCACATGCGCCAACTGTTCATCCAGCGGAAACTCGACCCGACCTAGAAACGCTCAGTGTCCCGATTGGGCGGCGGTGCTGTGCGGCGTGTGTTGACCTCGTCTCGCGGCGACTCCGCGAGCACCCACATGTCGCAAACGTCCATGTGGATGCCGCCAACGACATAGCGCACGTCCAGGCTCACGCGGGCGCGGTAACGGCGGAGGCGCTTGCAGATCTCGCCGGCGAATGCTGTGGCGGTCGCTGTCCCGCGCCGATGCCCGATGCGACGGTGTCGTCGCACGGTCACGCGCACACGGCGCGGGTCGAGCATGGCGCAGACGCGCCTGAGGCACGTGCCGCGGCGCACGCCGAACACGCGGGTATGGGCCACGCGGGCCACGACATGAGCGACCCGCGCATGGCGGCAGCAATGGAAGCCGACATGCGCCGCCGCTTCTGGATCAGCCTGGTTCTCGCAGTGCCAGTGATCGCGTATTCGAGCCTGGGCATGCTGCTGCTCGGCGGGCGCACGCTGCCAACGCTATTCGGTGTGCCGCACGACTGGATAATGCTCGCGTTCGCGACACCCGTGGCGCTGTGGACCAGCAGCGTGTTTCACATCGGCGCCTTCTATGCCCTGAAGAGCCGCGTGCTGAACATGAGCGTGCTCGTCTCGTTGGGCATCTTGACCTCGTATCTGTTCAGCGTCGGTCTGACCCTGTTCGCGCCAGGCCAGGAGACGTTCTACGAAGCCGCGGTCATGCTCGCGGTCTTCCTCTTGTTCGGCCACTGGATGGAGATGAAGGCGCGGCGAGGCTCATCCGATTCCGTTCGTAAGTTGTTGGATCTAGCGCCACAGACCGCTTTTGTGGAACGTGATGGCCGTGAACGCGAGGTCCCGGTCGCCGAAGTGGTCGTCGGCGACGTCCTGATCCTCAAACCGGGCGGCAAGGTGCCCGTCGACGGTGAAGTGCTCGACGGCAGTAGCGCAATCGACGAGAGCATGGTCACGGGCGAAAGCGTGCCCGTCGAGAAGAGTCCTGGCCATCAGGTCATCGCTGGCACGATCAATCAGTCGGGCTCACTCCGCTTTCGCGCCACCAAGGTCGGCTCTGACACTGCCCTTGCGCAGATCGTTCGGCTCGTCGAGACCGCGCAGAACAGCAAAGCTCCTGCTCAGCGTTTGGCGGACCGCGCCGCGCACTGGCTTACGTTGGTCGCCGTCAGCTCTGGTGTAGTCACATTCATCGTCTGGCTGCTGATCGCCAGAGAGCCGCTGCTGCTCGCGCTGACGTTTGCCGTGACGGCGGTGGTCATTGCGTGCCCAGACGCCCTCGGTCTGGCAACGCCGACCGCGGTGATGGTGGCGACCGATCTCGCGGCCAAGCGCGGCGTGCTCTTCAAAGAAGCGAAATCTCTGGAACTCGCGTCGCGCATCCAGGCCATCGTCTTTGACAAGACGGGCACGCTCACCGATGGCAAGCCACGCGTGACCGACGTCATCGCGCATGGCCTCCCCGAAGACGACGTGTTGCGCCTCGCCGCCACTGCCGAAGCGCGGAGCAGCCATCCGCTGGCGGAAACCGTGATTGCGGAGCTCGAACGGCGGAGCCTCGGCAACGATCTTGTCCTCGAGGAGTTCGAAAACGTCGCCGGCCATGGTGTCCGGGCGCGTGTTGGTGGCCGTCAGGTGCTGGTTGGCGCGCAGCGCCTGCTCGACCGCGAATTCGTGGCGCTCGATGGACTCCAGCCAGATGCCGAACGCTTGCTGGCCGAAGGCAAGACGTTGGTGCTAGTCGCCGTCGACGGCCAAGCGGTGGGCGTGATCGCCGCCGCCGACACCGTCCGCGCAAACGCGGCGCGCGCTATCGCCGAGCTGAAGGAGCTCGGGGTCGAGCCAGTCATGATGACCGGCGACAGTCGCCGCACTGCCGAGGCGGTGGCGAAGCAGGTCGGCATCGAGCGTGTGTTCGCTGAAGTGCTGCCTGAGGACAAGGCCAACGGTGTCCGCCAATTGCAGAGCGAGGGCAAGTTCACCGCGATGGTCGGCGACGGCGTGAACGATGCGCCTGCGCTCGCTCAGGCCGACCTGGGCATCGCGATTGGTGCAGGGACAGACGTCGCGGTCGAGACGGGCGACGTGGTGCTGATGAAAAGCGACCCCGCCGACGTGCTAGCGGCGATCAAGCTGTCCAAGGCAACGGTGCGCAAGATGAAGCAGAACCTGTTCTGGGCTGCGATCTACAACGTCATCGCTATTCCCGTCGCCGCAGGCGTCCTGTACCCGGCCTTCGGCCTGATGCTCCGCCCTGAGTTCGGCGCGCTGGCGATGTCAGCCTCGAGCATCACGGTGGTGTCGAATGCGCTGCTGCTTCGGCGGGAAGTGCCAGTGTAGCGCTCGTTCTCACGAGTTTCTCATAGTTCCCTTAGTCTCGCCTCACCCCGGCATGCTCCAATCGTGACGAGGACTCCTGTAACGTGCCGGCTCGCCTGGTCGTGGTGGACGATGACGAAGCTCTTCGCAACGCGGTGAGCCGCGCGTTGCGACTCGAGGGCTACGAGGTCGACCTTGCCCGCGATGGCGCCGAAGGCTTGGTTCACTTGGCGACGCTTGGCGCGGATCTCGTCATTCTGGATGTCCTTATGCCCGGCCTGGACGGCATCACCGTCTGCCGGCGCATGCGTGAAAGCGGCAACCCCACGCCGGTCCTGATGCTGACGGCGCGCGATGCAGTCTCCGATCGCGTGATCGGCCTCGACGCGGGCGCCGACGACTACCTCACCAAACCGTTCGCCCTCGAGGAGCTACTGGCGCGGATTCGCGCACTGCTGCGCCGCGGCTCCAGCGAACGCGAGGGAGTTCTGCGAGTCGACGATCTCGAGCTCAACCCGCGAACGAGGCGCGTCTGCCGTGGAGACCGCGTTCTGGAGCTGACTCCCACCGAGTTCGCATTGCTGGAGCTGCTGATGCGCAATGCGGGGACGGTCCTCACGCGCGAAGCGCTGCATGACCGCCTATGGGGCTTTGATGTGGCGTTCGGATCGAACACGCTCGACGTGTACATCGGCTATCTGCGGCGCAAGACGGAGGCTGCCGCCGAGTCTCGGCTGATTCACACTGTTCGGGGTGTCGGCTTCGTGCTCCGAAGCCCGTGATCGCGACATGACACTTCGCGCTCGAGTCACCCTCGCGGCCGGGGTCGCCGTGCTTCTCGCAGTGATGGCGGTGTCGGCCACCGTGTATCTCGTCGTGAGGCAGTCCCTGCATGCGCAGATCGACCAGTCGCTGAGCCGCCTCGAGCACCTGACGCAGCCCAACTTTCCGCATGCGCCAGCGGAACTCCCGCGCCACGTGCCGCTGCTACAGGACGCGTTCCTCCAGGTCGTCGATCGCGATGGACGGGTCCTCGCGAGCTTTGACCAGCGGCCGCTGCCAGTCACGCCCGATGTGCTGGCTGTGGCGCGTGGCGATCGCGCCGAGACGTACTTCGACGCTGAGGCGGACGGCACCCCCGTCCGGGTGTATGTGACGTCAGCCGGCAACGGGACTGCGTTGCAAGCGGCCCGGTCACTGGTCGAAGTCGAGCAGTCGCTTCGCCAGTTGATGTGGACGCTGATCGCCATCTCCCTCGCTGCTGTCGGTCTGGCAGTCGTGCTCGGAGGGATCGTAGCCGCGGCCGCCGTGGCACCGGTGCATCGCGTGGCCGAGGCGGCTGAACACGTCGCAGAGACGGGGGAGCTCTCTCACCACATACATGTTCAGAGCGGAGACGATCTCGGGCGGCTTGCCGCCAGCTTCAACACGATGCTGGATGCGCTGAGCGCGTCGCTTACACGCCAGCGGCAGCTCGTGGCCGACGCCTCGCACGAGTTGCGCACACCGCTGGCGACCGTTCGAACGAACGTCGAGGTGCTGGCGCGCGCTGCCGAGCTCTCGCCTGACGATCGAGCAGCGCTCATCCGAGAAACCGTCTCGCAGGTCGAGGATCTCACGCGGCTTGTCGGCGACCTGGTGGAGCTCGCACGCGGGGACGCTCGAGAAGAGCCCTTCACAATCATTGAACTCGACGAGCTCACGCGTCGCGTTGTCGAAGCTGTCAGGCGGCACTATCCCGCGTTTGAGTTCCACGTCAATAGTGCGTCGAGCTACATCTGGGGTGCACCGGGACGCGTTGAGCGCGCGGTGTCGAACCTGGTTGAGAACGCCGCAAAATGGAGCCCACCGGATTGTCCGATCGAGATCACGGTCCGCGCCGGCGAGGTCAGCGTGCGTGATCGCGGGCCGGGGATCGATCCCGCTGATCTGCCCCACGTCTTCGACCGGTTCTATCGCTCAGCGCACGCCCGCTCGATGCCCGGGTCGGGGCTCGGCCTGGCGATTGTGAAGCAGGTCGCGGACAGCCACGATGGCAGCGTCTCAGTTTCGGCTGCACCCGGCGGCGGTGCGCTCTTTGCTTTGCGCTTCCGGGCTGCTGTCGAACCCGAATCCGTAACCGATTCTCACGATCTTCTTAAGCTCGCTTCAGAGCGTTCTTAAGCGCACACCCGATCCTCACTGGGTGCAGTTCGTAACGACGATGCCCCGGGTAGTGGATCGCGAGCAGCCACTCGGTGGCACGAATCGCAATTGGCGGCGTCGAGTCATTCGCTATCACCTCCCGATTGCTCTGATCGCGGTCACTGTGACGGTCCTGTGGATGGCTGTGCCGTTCCTCCAACCGGGGCACTTGGTGCAGATGCAGTTGCACGATCCGCAAACGCCGACAGATCACCAGATGCCAATGACGGGCGGGCAATCATCAGCACATGAGATGCCGATGCTGGGCCCACCAGGGATGGACCACCGCACGCCCATGCCAGCCCGGCCGGAAGCTTCCGCCCCAACTGCGGTGGACCACGGCGCAGAGCGAGCGATGGATGCCGATGCAAGAGCGTCGTTCGTCGAGCTCCGCGGTTCCCTGTCGCGGTTCACAACCGCGACGGGCTACGTCGCTCTGGGGCTACTCGCGGTGACGCTCATCATCGGGCCAGCCAACCTCCTACTGCGTAGGCGCAATCCAGTCTCGAGCTACTTTCGCCGCGATGTCGGCGCATGGACTGCCATTTTCAGCGTCGTCCACGTGATCGCTGGGTTCCAGCTCCATGGCCCGCCTGGCCCAATCGACGAGCGCATCCTGCGCTACTTCTTTACTCGCGACGGCGCTCCCCTGCTCGACAGCTTTGGACTGGGGAACTGGA
The DNA here is from genome assembly GCA_036506475.1 of Chloroflexota bacterium. GTDB lineage: Bacteria > Chloroflexota > UBA6077 > UBA6077 > CF-72 > CF-72. The sequence continues at coordinate 6,019 of DASXRR010000386.1, read as the reverse complement.
CCGGTCTTGGCGCGACCATCATCGTTCTGGGCCTGCTTGCGATCTCCAGCGATGTCGCGCTGCGCAAGCTCAAAGCCGCCCGCTGGAAGTGGCTTCAGCGTACGAGCTATGCCCTGTTCGCGCTGGCCATCGCGCACGCCGTCTTCTACGGCGCCCTGCTCCGCGTTACGTCTCCATCGACCGTAATGCTTGGCGTCAGCGTGATCGCGGTTGTGTGCGCGCAGGCGTTCGGGATCTGGCTGTCGCGCCGCAAGCACGCCCGCGCTCTGGCCCAGCGCTGACCGGGAGAAACGAGACCGGCGGGGGGGTTGCGCTTTTGCGGATCTGGGCGCCTGCTGTGACATCGGCCTGGAAGCTGTGCGCCCTTTCGGGGGAGAGGGAGTTGTGCAGGGCCGAGCATCAGAGGGGGAGAACGCATGAACGACGACGCGCTGGCGCACGCACGAAAAGAAACCTAGCCAGCCGACAGACGACGGCACCTCGTCGGCGCGACGCGTGATTCCTGAGTGATGCGCAGTCACGCCGCGCCGCCGCATGCTTCACTGCCGTCGCTCCACAGATTGAAGGAGCTCACGTTTCATGACGACGCAGGTGACCTGAGGTCGCGAACGACCGGGCGCTGAGCGCCCGCCTGTGCAGGAACCGGCTCGCATCGAGCTCGACGCGGCGGCGCATCGCCGCATTCTCAACTTCTTGAACGAGGCAACGCTTCCAGAAGAGCTCGCCTACGAGCGAGTCGTCCCGTCAATCCAAGCGAGCCGTCCGAACAGCGGCCCTACGAGGTCAGTCATCTGGTCTACGGTGGCCCCGGAGCACAATGCGCGCCAAGTAGGCGCTGTCGCCGTAGTCGAGGCCGCCCGCCACTCACACCCCTGGCCCAGCCAGTAACGAGTCGCGCAGTAGTGAGGAAGGAGGATCGCAGATTCCCAACGCTGCCGCTCATGGTCGGCGTTGAGACGACTCGACGGTTGCATCTCAGGCAGACCGTGCATGGACTACTTCAGCGCCGACGAAAAGGGCAGTACGTCGGCTGCCCGTAGACGAACCCGGCTTGTGTCTAGCAGTCGCAGAGCTCGCCGCTCGTCCAGGCCTCGCGCCCTTCTCGAACGGCGATGCCAGCCACCACCAGGCCAGCAATTGGGTCCATCCACCACCAACCTACGAGCGTATTGGCAGCCAGCCCCAACAGGACCACCGCGGACAGGTACGTGCATAGCATCGTCTCCGCGGCATCGGCCTTGAGCGCGACGGAACCGAGGCGGCTGGCGGTCCGGCGCTTGAAGTAGGCCAACGTCGGCATGACGCCGAGCGATAGCGCCGTTATCGCGAGCCCTAAAGCGCTGGGCTGTGGTTCGTCTCGCACACCAAACAGGGTGCCAATCGAATCGAGAGCGACGTAAGTCCCGATTCCGAGGAAGCTAATGGCTATGAGGCGTACCGCACGGCGCTCGGCACGCTCATTCGCAGTGTGGTCGTACCCTTTCGTGGAAAGGCGCCAGACGATCACGAGTGCGCTCGACACCTCGACGATGGAATCGAGGCCGAAGCCGATGAGCGCGATCGAGCCAGCAACGATGCCACTGCCGATGGCGACTGCGGCTTCAAGTGCGTTCCAACCGACGGTGATACCGGTAAGCGCCCACGCCCAGCGGCGCGTAAGTGGATCGGGAGCAGCGGCGCGTGGCGAGCCGCAATCGCACGCGCCGTCGATGCAGGCGCACGTCGCGACCGAGCGCGCGGTCGTAGCCATCAGAACCTCTGATCTCCAGCCGTTGACAACCAGCGCGTTCGCGCAAACCTGGCAGGTGCTTGCGAGCACCTCGCCGTCTCGGTGCCCGTTGAGCAACGCCACCCACGCAGGGTCTGGGCACCCGCAAGACATTGCGCTTGGAGCGGCGGCGACGAAGGCCCATCACGCGGCACCCGGAAATGGTACGTGTGGTCTGGCGCCACCAGGGCTAGAATCCAGCCGATGCGTCCGCGCCTGCTGCTGCTGGTCATCTTGTTGGCGCTGTTCGCATGTGTCCCGCGGATCTCGGGTATGGTCAGTAGCGCACCGCAGTCGGCTATGGATGCTCCTGCCAGCAGCGTCATGAGTGGCGGCGGTGGCAATCCCATGGCAGGGCCGTGCTGCACGCTTCAGGGGGCAGCGACCTCAGCGGTCGTGCTGCGACTGTGGATTGTGGTGGTTTCGGTCGTTCCGCTTGTGCTCGTCGCCATCGTACGTGCGACCCCATCGAGAGGACCACGGATTGCGCCGGAACCGAGCCCTGGACTTCACGGGCGGCCTGGACTGCACGCGCTGCTGAACTGAGTTCAGGCGCCTGCGCCTAGTCCACTCGACGGGCCATACCTGGCCCGCCTCGAGTATGTGCCGATTCGCCTGCGCGGTTCAGTCGCGGAGGGCGGTTGTCCTCGATGCCCACGCCTGCAGCTTTTTCGATACGCCGACTAGCGCTCCTTACATCACTGTGCGCTGCGCTGGCCACGGCGTGCGCAGGCGCGCCGCCCGGTCCACCACCCACGCAATCGGCTGCGGCGACGCCTGCCTCAGGCGACGCTCAGTTCGCGCTGGGCGAAACGCTGTATCGAGCGAACTGCCAAAGCTGCCACGGTGATGCCCGCACGGGCGAGGGCGGTTTGCCGGGTGCGCCCGTGCATGGACCCGCGGGCCACACGTGGCACCACTCTGATCGCAACCTGACCGAGATCATCCTCGACGACTCAGGCGAGATGGGCGAGATGATGCGGGGCATGCTGAACATCCCACCCGAGACGCCACGCATGCCCGCGTGGCGGGGCAAGCTAACTGACGCGGACATCGCGGCCGTCCTGGCCTACATCAAGGCCGGGTGGACGCCAGAGGAACGGCGTTTTCAGGTGGAGACGCCCATGATGCGCTGAGCCTTGCGGAGCTGATGAATGAATAACCGAAGGATCGAACCGTGGCGCGAGTAGCTACTCGTGAGAAACGCGGTGCTGCTCGGCGTCGGCGGCCAACGACGCGACCGGTGACGCCTTGGCTGATCGGCGGCGTTATTGCGCTGCTCGGAGCCGGCATTTTGGCTTGGCTGCTGCTCCGGCCGAACCCGACTAACGAAGTGGGCGCGATCGCGACGCTGCAGACGCTCGACCAGCACGCCCTGCTCTTCAGCCCAACGGATCCAAACGTCGCGTTTTTCGGTCACCACAACGGGATCATGCGTTCGGATGACGGCGGCCGAACGTGGAACACGCTGGTCGACCGGCGTGGCTTTGACGCAATGCAACTCGCTACCAGCGCCGGATCAAGCACGACTCGCATGTACCTCGCCGGACACGACGTCTTCCAGTACAGCGACGACAGCGGACACACCTGGCAACCCGTCCAGCACAACCTGTCTGGAACCGATATCCATCAGTTCGCTGTTGACCCGGGCAATCCTGAACGGCTGACCGCGGCTGTGGTCGGCTTCGGCGTCTTGCACAGCGCGGACGCCGGGCGCACCTGGGCCAAGTTGCCGGCGCAACCGCCAGACGTCACTGCGCTGGCCTCCGCCGGAGGCGAGCCGGAGCTGCTGTACGCGGGCACGGCGGGATCAGGAGTTCTCAGGAGCGACGACGCGGGTGCATCGTGGATAAAGGCGTCGGCACGGGCGGGCTCGGACGCGCCGTTCCGTTCGGTCCTCGCGCTGGGAGTCGATGCGGCGTCGCGTGAGACGCTCTTTGCGGGCACTGTGGCCGGCCTTGCCAAGAGCACGGACGGCGGCGCAACGTGGTCGGCGCTGCCGTACCCGGGCGACAACGCCGTCGCTGTCGCCGTAAGCCCGGTCACCCCGCGCGTCATGCTGGCGGTAGCGACCTCACCGCGGCGGCAAGGTCTTGTCTACCGCAGCGAAGACGGCGGACAGTCATGGGTCAACCGGCGGTGAACATTCGCGAGCTCGCGCTGCAGTGGTACGCCTGGCTCAGTAGCTTGAACGCGTTAGTTGCCGATCCATTGAGCGACTTGGAGCGGTCGATCAATGTGCCGCTCGTCAGCGCGCTCCTCTTCGGCCTACTCGGTGCCACCGCGCCATGTCAGTTGACGACGAATGCCAGTGCGATGGCTTTCGTCGCGCGCGGCGCGGCCTCACGGAGTGCAGTCGCGGGCAGCGCGACCGGATACGTGGTCGGCAAGATGCTGGTGTATACGCTTCTTGGGCTGGCGGTCGCGCTCGCAGGCCAACGCCTGGCGCAGCAATCGATTCCGGTGATCGTCGTGGCGCGCAAGGTGCTCGGGCCAGCGATGATTGTGCTTGGCCTGTACCTATTAGGCTTTTTGCCACTTCGGCTCTCACTACGCCACGGTTTGGCCGAGCGCGTCGAACGGCGCGTCGGCGGTGGAGCACTGGGCGCCTTCTTACTGGGAACAGGTCTGTCGTTCGCCTTCTGCCCCACCCTGTTCCTGCTGTTCTTTGGGTTGACCATCCCTCTGGCACTAGCTTCGCCAGCCGGCCCAATCTTGCCAGCCGTATTCGCACTCGGCACGTCTCTTCCGCTTTTGGTTGTTGCGGTCCTGCTGACATTACGAGGCGGCGCGAAATCGTACATTCGGCAGACGCGCCGAGCGCACCGTTGGATCCGCCCGATCGCTGCGGGCGTGCTCGTGCTCGCGGGCCTGAACGACACGCTCACGTACTGGTTGCTGTGAAATTCTCGAGTGGCTTTCTCTCGACTGATCGTTCTCGGCCTGTGCGCCGTTCTTGCGATCGTCACCCTCGCGTGTCAGCGGGACGAGCCGCTCGAACGCCTGTGGCCCGCACCGGAGTTCCAGCTCGTCGATCAGCTAGGCCGTCCATTTCGTTCGTCTGACCTCGTTGGTCGCGCGTCTGTGATGAGCTTCATCTACACGAACTGCGCGGACACCTGTCCGCTGTTGACGGCGACCATGGCTCAGGTCCAGGAGAGGCTGCGCACGGACGGCCTGCTTGGTTCAAAGGTGCAGCTGGTGTCGGTCACGGTCGACCCGCGTCGTGACACCCCGCCGGTCTTGGCTGCATATGCGAATCGCTTTCGCGCCGACCCCGAGGCATGGCGGTTTCTGAGCGGCGATCCAGAAGCGATTTACGCAGTGTTGACGGGTTTCAAACTGAATACGGTCCAGGTAGCGCGCGCCTCCGAGGGAGCTGATGTGGTGCCGCACAGCAATCGGATTCTCGTCCTGGATGGCGATCGCGTGGTCCGAGCCGCACTGCCAGGCGAGGACACCACATCTGATGACATCGTGCGCATTGTTCGGAGAGTTCTCCCATGACCGTCGAACCGAACGCGCCAGCGGCTGATCACGAGGCCGCTCCGCCCCCTCTTGAAGCGACGCTTACCAGGCGAATGTGGCTGCCATGCGCCCTGGCCGCATCCGCGGGTGTTGTCGTAGTTGGCGTACTTGTGCTGATGTGGTTCGGCCTCAGTCAGCGCAAGCGAGGCACCGTCGGTGAGGCAAGCGTCCCATTCCGCCAGGCGCCTGACTTCGAGCTTCAGTTATTCGACGGCGGCACGTTCCGAATGGCGGAGACGCTGGCGACCGGCCGGCCTGTCTTCGTCAATTTCTGGGCGTCGTGGTGCGTACCGTGTCGCGACGAAGCGCCCATCCTGGAGGCCGCCTGGCGGCGCAATCGTGAACGGATCGCCTTGGTCGGCGTCGACGTCCAAGACACAGATGAAGAAGCACGTGCGTTCCTGCGCGGGTTTGGCATCACCTACCCGAATGGCGCCGGCAACGCGGGGCCAATCTCAATCAGCTACGGAATGCGCGGCGTGCCGGAGACGTACTTCGTTGCCGCCGACGGCCGCATCATCCGCAAGTGGAATGGACCGCTGGGTACCGCGGCGCTCGACCAATTTCTTGCGGAGCTCGCTCGGGCACGCTAGCCGCATCCGCTCCGGAACCAGATGCAGCTATTCGACGCACTGATCAACGCGCTCGGCCTGGCACTCGCCATGAGCTCGGAGATCAGCGCGCTGATCCTGGGGCCTGCACTATCCGCGACCGTGCAGGCAG
>DASXRR010000385.1:0-4266 GCA_036506475.1 Chloroflexota bacterium | reverse complement strand
CGTACAGCAGCACGAGTGGCATGTGCTGCGTGAGCTGCTGGAGCATGGCCGCTTGTTCGCTCGCCGACAGGTCGGCCAGCACGCGGGTATCGAGCACCACCGCGCCGTCACCGCCCGTGAGCGACGCCTGCCAGACGTCGACCACGCTGCGCACCGAATTGACCTCGATCTCTTCCATGGCGAAGAGATCGAGCAGGATGTCCTGAAGCACAGGTTCAGGCTCGACGAGCCAGATGCGCAACGCTTCAGGCATGAGGTTGCTGACCATAGCCGCAACTGGTAGCTGAGACCAGATGTAAAGATGCATATCACGAAGCGTGCACGGCACTGGACGCGCGAGGGTGTCGGACTGCTGACAATGGAGCCGTCCTCGGCGCTGCGCGCCGCGGCCCGGCGAAGGAAGGGGAACCCCTGGTCAAAGTGTGCTGGGCCGCACGGCAGTGCATCCGCTGGGTCGGCCTCACGGCAGTGCACTGTCCTCGGCGCTGCGCGCCGCCGCCCGGCGCGCAACAAGTAGTGGAGGGGTTACCCGGGCAGTCGGGCCGCGGGGTTAGCCGCCCTGGCTGGCGGGGATGCGGCCCAGGCGGCCGGATTGGTAGTCGGCAAAGGCCTGGGCTAGCTCGGCGTGAGTGTTCATGACGAACGGGCCGTACCAGGCGACGGGCTCGCGGATCGGCTGGCCACCCATGATGTAGACGTCCAAGGCGGGGGTGCGAGCCTCGAGCGGGGAGGCGCTGGCAGCAATGCGAATGGCGTCGCCGGCGCCAAGTACGGCCAGTTGACCTGTCTGGATTGACCGTCGCTCGGCCCCGACGCTGCCGTTGCCACTCAACACGTAGACGAGCGCGTTGAAGTCAGCGCGCCACGGGATGTCGACCTCGGCACCTGGCTGCAACGTCGCGTGGACGATGGAAATAGGCGTGTGGGTGATGCCTGGCCCAGGGTGGCCGTCCACCTCGCCAGCGATCACGCGCAACAGCGCGCCACCATCAGGTGACGTCAACAAAGACACGGCGTTGCCGCGAATGTCCTGGTAGCGCGGCGCGCGCATCTTGGCGTTCGCCGGCAAGTTGACCCACAGCTGCAAGCCGTGGAACAGACCGCCGCTGACGACGAGGTGCTCTGGCGGGCGCTCGATGTGCAGGATGCCCGCGCCAGCGGTCATCCACTGCGTATCGCCATTGGTGATGACGCCGCCGCCACCATTGGAGTCCTGGTGCTCGAAGATGCCGTCGAGGATGTAGGTGACGGTCTCGAAGCCGCGATGCGGATGCCACGAGGTGCCCTTGGCCTCGCCGGGCGCGTATTCGACTTCGCCCATCTGATCGAGATGGATGAACGGATCGAGATCGGCCGGCGCGACGCCGGCGAAGGCGCGCCGGACAGGAAAGCCCTCGCCCTCGAAGCCGCGCGGTGCGGTGGTGATCGAACGCACCGAGCGTACGTGCGCGGTGGTTGGATCGATGGTCGTAATGCGCGGAAGCGCGAGCGAGTTGTCGACGGTGATGGCTGGCATTTGTTTGTTTAGAACTAAACCAAGCGGTCCATTATTCCAAAAAGAGATTATTTGGCGGCGCTCAGCCGCGCGGCAAGGCCGCGGGCGTGCTGGCTGCCCAGGTTGGCCCAGCGCTGCGGGTCGGCGGCCAGCTGATCGAGCGCGGCCTCGGTCGCGGTGCCGCTGGCGACGAGCTCCTGGCCAGCGGCACGTACGGCGGAAGTCAAATCGCGCATTACCTCGGCATAGGCGCGACCCAGCGCGCCGCGGCTCTCGAGGATGGCTTTGGGCACGCCGGCGCGGGCAAAATCGGCGCGCAATCGGCCAAACGGGTAGGCCGAGCGGGGCAGCTGGGCCAGTCGCTCGTCGAGCGCGCGGCGCTCGGTCAGGCGCTGCTCGAGATGGACCAGCAGAGTGTTGAGCGTCGTGGCGATACCCGACCGGCGCAGCTCTTCGAGGGCCGCGGTTGCGTCGACGGTAGGCGGCTCGGTCTCGAACAGGCCCATGCGCAGCCGGGTCAAGGCGCCGGTCACGCCGGCGCCAAGACGGTAGTAGCGTTCGACCGGTTCCACGCTGGTCAGGCGATCGAGATCGCCGCCTTCCCAATGGGCCAGGACCCGCGCGGCGCGCCAGCCCGGCAGTGGGTCGAAAAATGACTTTGGATCGACCGGCAGCAGCAGCGACGGCAGCCCTGGTTCGGCGCGCAACGCGGCGCGATTCGCGGGGTGCTCGGGCGCGACGAAGCGCCCATCACGCGGTTGCAGATCGGCATCGGCGGCGAGCCCGACGTTGTCTCGAGCCTCGCGCAGCGCGGTTTCCAGTGACGACAGCTCAGCGGCTAACAATCGCGCCAGCGTCTCCTGGCTGACCTGGCGTGCCGACGCGGTCTCGAGCGACCACTTGAAGTCGAGCGGCTCGAGGGCCAGCTGGCCGTCCTCACGCCAGGTATTCAGGGCATCCGCGTGGGGCAAGCCGCTGCTCAGGACATCGGTCATGAGCGTGGGTGTCGCGGCCAGGACGACGAGATAGTTGTCGCTGCCCACGTGCGCGCGGGCGAGAGCGGCGGCGACGTGCTCCCAGCGTCCGCCGATGTGCTCGCTGGCGCGGCCCCAATCGCCGATGTGCCACAGCAAGCGCCCGACAAGTGGGCTGGTGCGGGTCAGCCGCGGTGGTGGGCCATAGAGTCCCCGCCGGCGCAATTTGGCGCCGCTCTTGGGGCGGTCATCCGTCATTTGCTCGGTAGAAGTGTGCATGGGATGACTTCAACGTGGCTATGATGCGCGAAAACCTCCCGCAACCGCCGAAGGCGGAACTCTCCGGGTCTCGTGCGTTCCGAGTCGTGGAGGCGGGCGGCACGGCTGGGCCGCAGACGAGCGGTCTAGACTGCATAGGACCGTATGCCCGCCAGCGCGCCGCTGAACTACCTGGGCTGGGAGCACTCGCCCGAGCAGCGCATGATCCAGGGTGTGGTGCGCGAGTTCGTCGAGAACGAGGCGCTGCCACTGATTCCAGACTGCTTCGAGAAGGCGGAGTTCCCCACCCAGCTGATTCCGCGCCTGGGCGAGCTGGGCGTGCTTGGGCCGACCATCCCCGAGTATGGCTCGGGACTCGACTACACGAGCTACGGGCTGATTTGCCAGGAGCTCGAGCGGGGCGACTCGGGCTTGCGTAGCTTTGCCTCGGTGCAGGGCAGCCTGGTGATGTTCCCGATCTGGACCTATGGCTCCAACGAGCACAAGCAGCGCTATCTGCCCAAACTGCACCGGGGTGAGCTGATTGGCTGTTTCGGGCTGACCGAGCACGAGCACGGCTCAGACCCGGGCGGCATGGAGACCCGCGCCGTCCGCGACGGCGATTGCTACGTGCTCAACGGCGGCAAGATGTGGATCACCAACGGCAACCTGGCCGACGTGGCGCTGGTCTGGGCCAAGGTCGCCGAGGATGGCCAGGACACGATTCGCGGCTTTCTGATCGAAACGGATACGCCTGGGTTCAGCGCAAACCTGGTCCACCACAAGCTCAGCCTGCGTGCGTCGGTCACGTCCGAGCTGGTGCTCGAGGACGTACGGGTCAACGCCAGCGCCATGCTGCCGGGGGCGAACGGCTTGCGCGGACCGCTGTCGTGTCTGAATGAGGCGCGCTTCGGGATCATCTTCGGGGTGATCGGGGCTGCGCTAGCTTGCTATGAATCGGCACTGAATTACGCCAAGCTGCGCCAGCAGTTTGGTCGGCCGATCGGCGGCTTTCAGCTGACCCAGGCCAAGCTGGTCGACGCGCTGCAGTCGATCTGCCAGATGCAGCTCATGGCCTATCAGCTCGGTCGCCTGAAGGATGCTGGCCAATTGCGGCCGCAGCAGGTTTCGCTGGGCAAACGTTCCAACGTCTCAGCCGCACTCGAGGTCGCGCGCACCATGCGCACCATTCTGGGCGGCAACGGTATTTCGCTCGAGCACCCGATCTTTCGGCACATGGTCAATCTGGAGACGGTCCTGACCTACGAAGGCACACATGAGATTCATACCCTCGTGGTTGGGGCAGACATTACCGGGCTCCCGGCCTACAACTAAGAAATCTTCTCGTGTAGCGTTTTCCGGGTCGGGGGAGCCCACGCTCCGCTTCGCTCCGCGGGGTGCCCTTGCAGCCCCCCGCCGCCAGTCGCTGCTCCGCTCGTTCCTCGCTATGCGCTGCTTCCCGCGGCGACCCCCCGCAACAGGGGCTATTCGCGAATGGGAAACATCCGCATGGCACGCAACGTATCGGTATGCAGCGCC
>DASXRR010000384.1:0-8021 GCA_036506475.1 Chloroflexota bacterium | reverse complement strand
CAGTCGCGGTATTGGCGAAGCTATCGCGCGCCGTTTCGCGGCGGATGGCGCGCGGGTCGCGATTACTGCGCGGACCGCGCAGGAAGGCGACCACCGTCTGGCCGGCAGTCTGGCGACGACCGCGAGCACCATCACCAGCATGGGTGGCACGGTGCTGCCCATCGTGGCCGATCTGTCCAAGCAGGCCGATCGAGCGCGCTTGATCGAGACGGTCCAGCGCGATCTGGGTCCGATCGACGTGCTCGTGAACAACGCCGCGGTGACCTATTTCGAGCCGGTGGCCGACTTTCCCGAACGCCGCTTCGAGCTGATGTTCGAAGTCCAGGTTCAGGCGCCCTTCGAGCTCGCCCAGCGGGTATTGCCGTCGATGCGCGAGCGACGCCAGGGCTGGATCCTGAATATCTCGTCGCGCGCGGCGATTCACCCGGCCGGTCCGCCGTACAGCGCTGGCCGAGGATCGACGGTCTACGGCATGTGCAAAGCGGCGCTCGAGCGCTTCACGACGGGCCTGGCATCCGAGGTGTATCAGGATGGCGTGGCCGTGAACGTGCTGTCGCCGTCGGGCCTGGTGCCGACGCCCGGAGTGGTCTTCCACGGCCTCACCCGCGGCGTCGCTGAGGATCGGCTCGAGGCGCCACAGGTGATGGCCGAAGCTGCGTACGCGCTGTGCACCGGCGATCCCAGCTCGCTCACCGGTCGGGTCGCCTATGCGCGGCCGCTGCTCGAAGAGCTCGGGCTTGCCGTTCCGGCGTAGTCCGTTCGCCAGCGTTCGAGCAACTGGTAAATGTGCGGCACGTGTTCGAGGTAGTGCTCACGTACCCAAGTTTCAATGTCGTTCGGGGTGGTGGCGGTGCGCGGGGCCAGCCGTGGGCGCAGCGTGGAAAGCACGGCGATCTCGCCGCGGCCAGTACGGCGATCTACTCAGCAGCCGTGCCCAGGCCGGACTCGACGACCCAGGCGGCGATCTGCGTCCGTGCGCCAAAACCGAGCTTGCTCAAGATGTTGCCAACGTAGCTTTCGACCGTGCGCTCGCCCAGGACCAGTTGATCGGCAATCGCGCGATTGGACAGGCCGCGCGCGATCAGTCGCGCGACCTCCCGCTCGCGTCCGGTCAGGCCGCCAAAACGCTGCTTGGCGGCGCGTCCTGGCGTAGCCGGCGGTGGCGCGGGTACGACCTCGGCGGCCAAACGCAAGAATCGCGTGCGCAGCCGCGGATCGTCCAGTTCGGCAGCCATTGCCTCGACGGTCGAACGCGCAGCGGCGAGGACACGCTCCGCATCGTCGCGCCGACCGAGTCCGCGTATGGTGCGTGCCAGACTGGCCTCGATTCGCCAGACAGCAGCGCGCGCGCCCTGTTTAGTCGCGGCGGCCCGCGCGGACTCCAGGACGTCGACCGCTTCAGTGGCTCGGCCCAGCGCGCCGAGCGCCTCGCCCCGAACCTGCCAGACCCGTATTGCTACCCCCGCCTCGGTGGACTGGATCAGCCGATCCAGGATGTCCAACGCGCGCGCCGCGTCACCGCGGGCCAGCTCCAGCTCGGCTCGGACGAGCCAGCACCACCGCCGGCCCAGCGTATCCATGGCCGCGCTGGTTCCGATCGCCGAGTCGAGCAGTGCGTTTGCTTCGTCGTAGCGGCGTTGGGCGATCCGCACACGCGCACACCCCGCACTGGACAGACTCGCGAAGTTCGTGGAGCCGATCTCCTGCGCCAGGCGCAATCCTGCGACCAGGTGTGTCTCGGACTCTTCCAGCAGACCCATGTCCAGGTAGACGATGCCGAGCACCGCGTGGCCGGCCGCCATCCACTGGCGATGATCGATCTCGATCGCCAACGCCAGGCCGGCCTGTGCTGAGTGCAAGGCGCGCTGGAAGGCACCGCGTGGTCCGAGCCACAGGGCCAGCTCCCACAACACGAACGACTCACCGGCCGGCCAGCCGATGTCGCGTGCAATACGCAGCGCCTCCTCGCCCAGCTGGATCGCTTCGGAGGTCGTGACGGATCCCACCGGCGTCGTTTCGTACAGGTAAGCGCCGTTGGCGAGCATGCGCATGATCAGGCTGGTCACGAGCCGCGGTCGATCGTCCAACTTGCGCAGGAGCGGGATCGCCTCGGCGTAATACGCGGCCGACCGGCTCGCGACCGCGTTCGAAGCCATGCCCAGCAGATCCAGCGTCTCAGCACGACCGCGCTCGTCGCCTAGCTGCTCGAACAAACGCAGCGCTTCCTGATGGTCACGCTGCGCTTCCGCGAGGTGCTCGACGTTCAGGTGCCAGTTGCCCACCCGATTGAGCGTCTGCGCGACAAGTCTTGGATCGCCGATCGACCGCGCGAGCTCGAGCGCCTGCGTGGCGTAGTCGCCGGTGCGCGGATAGCTGCGGCCTGCCCAGAGCAGGCTCAGGTCGAGCAGCGCCTGCCATTCGGCGGGCCGATCGCCGGCGGCCCGTGCGGTCGACAGCGCTGTATCGAAGTCGCGCTGCGCCGCCTCGAACTCGCCTAGCAGCTCGTACGCCTGGCCACGCAGGCGGAACACTTCGATATCCGGCGCGAGTCCGAGCTGGTGCGCAGCATCCAGGGCGCGCGTGAGCTGTTCGACCGCTGCGCGCGGCGCGTACATGCGCAACGCGCGCTCGCCCGCGCGCACGCCATAGCGCAGCGCTGGCTGCCATAGCCCCGCCTGGGCGGCGTGATAAGCAAGGTCCGCTGCGAGCTCGTCGAGGCGCGTCTCTGCCTGCTCCTCGAGCGCTTCGGCGACGCGGCGGTGCAAGATGCGTCGCTCGCGCGCCAGCAGGCTGCTGTAGATGGCCTGGCGGGTCAGCGCGTGGCGGAACGCGAACTGGTCGGCCGACTCTTCGACCACCAGGCCGGCGCCGATCAGCTCCTTGACGATTTCCAGCAGGCGCGACTCGTCATCGCCGGTCAGCGCCCGCAGCAGCTCGAATTCGAAGCGTCGGCCGGCGACCGCGGCCAACGCGACTACCTCGCGCGCGGACGAACTGAGCTGTGCCGTGCGACGCTGGACGGCATCGTCCACGCTGCGCGGCACGCGCAGCTCGCCCACCGGCTTGCGATCCCAGGAACCGTCCTCGACGAAGATGTCGCCGACGCCGATCAGCGCCCGCAGTACTTCCTCGACGAAGAACGGATTGCCCTCGGTCTGCGCATGCAGCAGGTCCAGGAACTCGCGGCGTGTCGGCCGCTCGAGCCGAAAGATCGCGCGCAACATCGCGTCGAGCTCGTCCAGCGACAGCTGCTGCAGGCGCAGCTCGACGGCCAGGCGTTCGCGGTCGAGCGAAGTGAGCAGCGCGCGCAAGCCGTCGGTGATCTCGTCGGCGCGGTAGGTGACCACCAACAAGAGGGCGCGCTGCACCGCCGAGCGCGCGATCGAGCGCAGCAGCTCGAGACTCGTCTCGTCTGCCCAATGGACGTCCTCGATGATCACGATCAGCGGCCGCTGCTGGGACAGCTGACCGATCAGCCCCGTGAGCGCCTGGAAGAGCCGTTGTTTCTGCTGCTCGGGGTCGAGGCTGGCCGTGCCGTCTGTGCGTTCGTTGTCAGCGGCGAGCTCGGGCACGAGCCGGATGAGCTCGTCACGCCCCGGGCCGAGGTGGTGCGCTAACGATTCGGTCGCGCGCTGGGTGAGAAAGCTGCGCAGCAGATCCACGAAGGGCGCGTACGGCAGCGCGCGGTCCGACTCGAAGCAATGGCCCTGCACAACTGCCAGCCCGCGCTGGACGGCGCGCTCGCGCAGCTCGCTGACCAGGCGCGACTTCCCGATACCCGCCTCGCCAGTGACCAGCAGCGTCCGCCCGTGGCCGCCAGCGACCTCGCCGAGCAGGCGCTCGACCGCGCTCAAATGCGCCTCACGGCCCACCGTTATTGGGCAGACGATCGGCGCGTCGAGCGGCGTAGGCATGGACTACGTGAAATCCCCGTACTGAAAACGGGAAAACACCGTACTGCCCCCGATGGTGCCAGGGGCGAGCCATAGCAGACTAGCCACACACCCACTGACGGGAGCACTCCTGCTATGACCGAGCAACCAACTCTGCGCTTGATGGCGATCCTGGCCCATCCCGACGACGAGTCGCTAGGCAATGGAGCGGCGCTGGCGCGCTATGCGGCCGAAGGAATCGAAGTCACGCTGGTCACCGCGACGCGCGGGCAGCGCGGCTGGTTTGGCGACCCATCGGAGAACCCGGGCCTCGAAGTGCTCGGCGCCACGCGCGAAGCCGAGCTGCGCGCCGCTGGCCGGGCCCTCGGCCTGCACGAGGTGGTGCTGCTCGACTACGTCGACGGCGACCTCGAAACGGCCGACCATGAGCAGATCACGTGCGAGCTGGTCGCGCATATTCGGCGCGTCCGACCGGACGTGGTCGTGACCTGGGGCCCAGAAGGCGGCTATGGCCACCCGGACCACATGGCGATTGGTCAGTTCGCGACCGCGGCGGTGATGCGCGCGGCTGACCCGCGCTTTGGCCATCGTTGCTCGATGCGTGGTCCGCACGCCGTCTCGAAGCTGTACTACCTGGCGATCGGTCCCGAGAAGGCTGCCGCGTATTCGGACGCGTTTGGCGACCTGAGCATGGACGTCGACGGCGTGCTGCGCGAGCCGGTCGTGCTGCCTGCCTGGCTGGTGCGCACGCGCATCGACGCTGGCGAGCACTGGCGCACGGTGTGGCAGGCGGTGGCTTGCCATCGCAGCCAGCTGCCCAACTTTGCCCACCTGGCTGCCCAGCCCGAAGCCGAGCAACGTCGGCTGTGGGGCAGCACCGAATACACGCGTGTGTTCAGCACCGTCAGCGGTGCATACGGCACCGAAGACGACCTGTTCGCTGGCCTGCGGGCCGACGTCGAGCGTCTGGCGGCGGCGGCGTGAGCCCCGCGTCGGGCACCGTGTCCCGTCGAATCCAGGAGGTATACGGCCGGACCGCGCCGGTCCTGGCCTTCCTGACTGAATCAACATGGGCGCGCCGCCAGGGCGAACCCGGCATCTCTGATTTCGTAGTCGGCAACCCGCATGAAATGCCGCTGCCCAGCTATGTCGAGGCCCTGCGACGCCAGATCGAGCCGCGCAGTGCGGATTGGTTCGCCTACAAGATGAGCGAGCCCGTAGCTCAGGAGGCGGTTGCGGCTTCGCTCAACGGCGCATTCGAGCCACAGGACATCATCTTGACCACGGGCGCCTTTGCCGGCCTGACGGTCGCGCTCAAGACGCTCGTCGATGCTGGCGACGAGGTCATCTTCATCAGTCCGCCATGGTTCTTCTACGAGACGCTGATCGTGGCCGAGGGCGCCGTGCCCGTTCGTGTTCGAGTCAATGCTGCTGATTTCGATTTGAACCTCGACGCAATCGAAGCGGCCATCACATCCCGCACCCGCGCGATCATCGTCAATTCGCCCAACAACCCGACGGGCCGCATTTATCCTGCGTCCACACTCGAGGCACTCTCCAAACTACTGACACGCGCATCTGAAACGCACGGCCGGCCCATCTATCTCCTCGCCGACGAGGCCTACCGCCGCATCGTCTACGACGGCTCACACTTTGTCAGTCCAGCGGAGTTCTACCCACACACCATCGTGATCTATACGTATGGCAAGACCCTGCTCACGCCCGGCCAACGCATCGGCTACCTGGCCTTGCCACCGCTGATGCACGCCGGTGAACGTGCACAACTACGGTCCGCGTTGACCCTGGCGCAGGTGGTCACCGGCTATGCCTTCCCCAACGCGCTGCTGCAGCACGCGCTGCCCGAGCTGACGTCTTTGTCGATTGACGTTGGGCATTTGCAGCGCAAACGCGACCGCCTGGTCAGCGCGCTGCGCGGCCTTGGCTACGACGTACATGTGCCCGAGGCGACCTTCTACCTGCTGCCGAAGGCGCCTGTGTCCGATGACCTGCGGTTTGTCGAGGCGCTGACCCAGCACAACGTGTTCGTGCTGCCAGGCACCGCCGTCGAATTGCCGGGCTACTTCCGTATCTCGCTCACCGCCACCGACGCCATGATCGACCGGGCGCTGCCCGGCTTCGCCGCCGCGTTCAACGCGGCACACCTGTCTCCGGCGCGAAACGGGCGAACAGCAGTGCACTGATCCCGAGCAGACCGCCGGCCAGCGCGAGCGCGGCCGGCGCACCAGACACGTCTGAGATCAGGCCCAACGCGACTGGGCCGATGACGTAACCGGCGTCGGACAGCATGCGGTAAGTGCTCATCACCGCCGCGTTCATGCCCGGCGGCGCGGCGTCGGCGGCGTAGGCCGACGGCGCGGCGGCGCTGATGCCCAGCGCGATGCTCCAGACCGTGCACGCCAGCAGGTACCAGGCGAAGCTTGGCGCAAACGCGAACATGGCCGTCGCCAGCGCCGAGATCAGCGTCGCCGGCGCGATGACTGACTTGCGGCCAAGGCGATCGACCAGCACGCCTGACGGATACGCGAGCAGCAGCGCTCCGAGGCTGACCAGGCTCAAGCCCAGGCCGATCTGGTCGACACTCAGCCCCAGGCGATCGCGGACCAGCAGTGGCACCACATTGAACAGCGCCCCCGTGCGCGCCACGGCGGCGGCGAAACTGATCAGACTGATGAGCAGGAACGCCTGATTGCTGCCCAGCAACCGGATTTGCTGGCCAAACGGGGGCAGCTTCAGGGCCCCTGCTGCCGCGGCGTGGCTGTGGACCGTCTCGGGCAGCCGTAGCCAGGCCAGGACAGCCACGACGCTGCCCAGTGCTGCGTAGGCCAGAAACGGCGCCTGCAGGCCGAAGTGCTCGGCCAGGATGCCGCCAGGAAACGGACCGGCACCTACGGCGAAAGCAAACACGCCTGAGTAGAGGCCCATGGCTCGCCCACGCTCGGCCGGCACGGTGATGTCGACCAGGACGATCTGGGCCGCGGTCAGCGTGAGCGCCGCGCCGGCGCCGGCGACGAACCGCGCCCCCAGAAAGAGCTCGTAGTTGGGCGCCACAGCGCACGCCAGGTTGCCCAGCACCGTCGCCGCACCGCCGAGCGCCAGAGTCCCCCGCCGTCCCAGCCGATCCGCTGACCGTCCCGCCGGCACCGCCAACAGAAACCGCGCCAACCCATACACCGCCACCGTCAGCCCAATCGCCGCCGGCGACACCCCAAAACTGCTGGCGTAGAGCGGCAAAACCGGCACCACCGACCCAAACCCCAGCTGGTTGACGGCAATCAGCACGCACATCCACAGCAAAACCTGGTGCCGCGCCGCCCAGCTACGCATCGCGCTTCAGCTTGCGCCCAACGTCAGCCATGCGACCACCCACCCGGCTGCTCATCCCTGGCCGCGGACTCCCACGCGCCGGCCGCCACGCCTGATTCAAGGCGGTAGCCATGCAGACGCTCCTGCCGCCTCACGTCTTCACCTTCGACCCGCCACCCGCTTTTTGCCCGCGGCAGGCGCGCGCAGCGCGAGAACGACACTAGGCCGCCGCGCTGAAGCCATCCGGCGTCCCACCTCGAGGTCCCACCCGCTTCGCGCCGGAAGGCGCGCCCAGCGCGAGGACGCCTCCGAGGTGCGCCCCATGCATGCCCGCCGCTCCGCTTCATTCCTCACACCGTCCACCGGCCGGCACGCGCGCGCAGCGCGAGGACGGCTCGATGCCGGCCGCTATGCAGCCTGCCGCTCCGCTTCATTCCTCACACCGTCCACCGGCCGGCACGCGCGCAGCGCGAGGACGGCTCGACGCCGGCAGCCGTGCAGCCTGCCGTACGCATCTGCGACTTTCACCCGCCCCGTCGTCGGCAGGCGCGCGCAGCGCGAGGACGGCTCCGAGGTGCGCCCCATGCATGTCCGCCGCTCCGCTTCATTCCTCACACCGTCCACCGGCCGGCACGCGCGCGCAGCGCGAGGACGGCTCGATGCCGGCCGCCGTGCAGCCTGCCGTACGCATCTGCCAGTCCCACCCGCTTCGCGCCGGAAGGCGCGCGCAGCGCGAGGACGGCTCCGAGGTGCGCCCCATGCATGCCCGCCGCTCCGCTTCATTCCTCACACCGTCCACCGGCC
>DASXRR010000383.1:0-7097 GCA_036506475.1 Chloroflexota bacterium | reverse complement strand
ACGTTCACCATCGTGCTGCCCCTCGGCGACGACCAACTGTCATCCTGAGGCGCGGAACCCACGCGCTTCGCGCGGGGCATGGCGAGGCACGAAGGATCCGCGTGCCGGGACGCTTTCGGCAAGCGGATCCTTCGCAAGCTCAGGATGACAAGTACTGAGATAGGTGTTCGTCACCGTGACCCGGCGCGCTGGCGTTAAGATCACAGTGCGATGACGGACGTCGCACCCCGTCCGACGACGATGCCGGCACCCGACGTACCAGCCGGCCACGGCACGCACCGCGGTGTCGTCACCTGTGCCGCCTATGCCGACGGCCGCCGACTGGCCGAACTGCCGCTGGACCAGATCGGCCACGTCCTGGAGGGAGTCGACGGCTTCATCTGGATCGGCCTGTACGAGCCCGACGAAGACCTGCTGCGCAAAGTGCAGAAGGAATTCAAGCTGCACGACCTGGCCATCGAGGACGCTCACCGCGCCCACCAGCGGCCGAAGCTCGAACAATACGAGCAGTCACTGTTCATCGTGCTGCGCACAGCACACCTGATCCACTCGGCCGACGGCCTGCTGGGCGTCAAGTTTGGCGAGACGCACGTCTTTGTCGGATCGCGCTACGTGGTCACCGTGCGCCACGGTTCGCAGCGCGCCTATACCGAGCTGCGCGCACGCTGCGAGGCCTCGCCGAAGCTCCTCGCGCACGGCCCCGGCTTCGTGCTGTACGCGCTGATGGATTTTCTGGTCGATCAGTATTTCCCGATCGTGGCCGCGCTCGAGGAGGAGGTCGCCGCGCTCGAAGAGGCGCTGCTTGGCGATACCGACCGCGTCAGCCGTCAGACGCTCGCCCGCATCTACCAGCTCAAACGCGACCTGCTGCGCGTCAAGCGCGCCGTCGCCCCGCTGATCGAAGTCTGCAATCGGCTCATGCGCTTCGATCTGGAGCTGATCCCAGACGACACACGGCCCTACTTTCGGGACATTCTCGACCACGTCATTCGGATCAACGAAATGGTCGACAACCTGCGCGAGCTGCTCACGACGGCGTTCGAAGTGAACCTGTCGATGATTTCGGTCGAAGAGAACCAGGAGATGAAGCGCCTGGCCGAATGGTCAGTCGAACAGAATCGAGATATGCGCCGCCTCGCGGCGTGGGCGGCGATCATTGCCGTACCGACGATGATCGCCGGTATCGAAGGCATGAACTTCGAGCTCATGCCAGAGCTGCACATGGCGCTCGGTTATCCAGTGGCGCTGATGCTCATGGTCGGCGCGTGCGCCGCGCTGTTCTTCGGCTTCAAACGCACCGGCTGGCTCTAGTCGAAAACGATCAGCACGACGGACGCCGCGAGCAGCACGCCCATGCTGACGTTGAAAATGCGCAGCGCGCGCTCCGAGCGCAGCAGGCGCTGCATGACCGCGCCGAACGCCAGCCAGGGCAAGCAGGCCGGCAATGCCACTGCACTGAAGATGAACCCGAGCGCGGCCGACTGCACCACGGCGCTGCCCGACGTCTGATCGAGAAATGTCGCCGCGGCACTGGTCGCGACCAGCCAGGACTTCGGATTGACCCACTGAAACGCGGCCGCGCCGAAGAACCCGACCGGGCGTTGGCTCTCGCCGACGGAGTGCCCGGACGCTGAGGCGATCTTCCATGCCAGCCACAGCAGGAACGCCGCGCCGCACCACTTGACGACGCTGAGCAGCACCGCGGTGGCCAGGATGATTGAGCCCAGGCCGAAGCCGATGACGAACATCATCAGGCCCATGCCCAGGGCCTGGCCGAGCAGCGTCGGCAGACCGCGCAGTACGCCGACGTTGGCACCAGTCGCGGTGAGCAAGGCGTTGCTCGGCCCGGGCGTGCCCGCCGCGGCGACCGAGAACACCACAAATGCCACCGCTTGCTCGGCTCTCATCCGTACACTCCGCGCATGGCGCCCAGCCTAGACGCGCCGCCGGTCGCGGGTCTTGAAGGTTTGTGCACGCCGCGCGACTGGGTACGGCGCCGCGGCCCGTTCGAGGGCGTCGAGCTGATGCGCGCCTGGTTCAGCGGTCACGCCTACACCAAGCACCGCCACGACACGTACGGCATTTGCGTCACCGACGACGGTGTGCAGACCTTCGACTACCGCGGCAAGGTCGAGCGCAGCTTGCGCGGGCAGGTCACCGTGCTCCATCCCGATGAGCTGCACGATGGCCGCGCGGGCACCGCTGGCGGGTTTGGCTATCGCATCCTGTACGTCGAGCCGTCGCTCATCTCGGCCGCCGTGCGGGTGCTGACCGGCCGCCCGGGCTTGCCGTTCGTGCGCGAGCCCGTCTCTGACAATCCGCGGCTAGCCGGCGCGGTCCACACTGCCTTCGCGTCCGGCATGGAGCCACTGGCCGTCGATAGCCTGGTACTGCGGCTGGCCGACGGCCTCCTCGCTGGAGCCGACCAACCTGCCCGTCGACCACCCAATCTGGACCACACCGCCCTGGCCCGGGCACGCGCGTTTCTCAACAGCACGCGCGGCATCGTGCGTTCGACACAGCTCGAGCAGCTGACCGGCCTGACCCGCTATGAGCTGGCCCGCCAGTTCCGCGCGCTGTATGGCACCAGCCCGTACCGCTACTCTCTCCTACGCCGCCTCGACTTCGCGCGCGATCGGCTGCGCAGCGGCACACCGCTCGCCGGGCTGGGGCTCGACGCTGGGTTTGCCGATCAAGCCCACTTCACGCGCATGTTCGGCTCGGCTTTTGGCATGACGCCGCGCCGCTACGCGCTACTTATCAGCACCTGCGTTAGCGAGTGCCGCGCCTTCGACGAGACTCCCGAGTTTGGCCCAGGCGAGTTGAGGATGAATGCGTCCGCCCATGCCGCAGTCGGTGCCGGCGATCACGTTTTCGCGGCCGACGAGCCGGACATAGCGCTGAATTCGCTCCGAAACTAGCTCGGGATGCTCGATCAGATTGGTGGAATGCGAGACCACGCCGGGAATCAAGATACGGCCAGGTGGAAGACGCACGCGCTCCCACAGGTGGTACTCATGCTCGTGCCGCACATTCGCGGCTTCAACCAGGTAGGCGCCCGCGCGAACTGACAACAAGATGTCGACGAAGTCAGCCAGAGGCAAGTCATAGGCATGCGGACCATGCCACGAGCCCCAGCAGATGTGGTAGCGGATCTGCTCTTCGGGAATGCCCGCCAAGGCATGGTTCAGCAGCTCAGCCCGCACCCGACAGCGGTCCAAGAACGCATCTCGGCCCATCGCCAGCCCGATGCGGTCCCACAGGGCCACTGTCCAGGCGTCGTCGATCTGCACCAGCAGGCCTGAGCGAGCGATGATCTCGTACTCCTGCTTCATTGCCTCGGCGAGCGCGTACAGGAAGTCGGCTTCGTTGCGGTAGTACTCGTTGGAGCGGTACGGCTCGAGACTGGCCGGCGCGGTTACCGGCAGAAAGGCCTCGGCCACCGAAACGGACCCAAGAGCGGCCAGCAGGTTGTCGACGTCGCGCTGGGTCTGCGCCTGGCCGACATAGCTGATCGGCTCTTTGGCCACCCAGTGGGTCGACCAGTTGCTGACGTTCACCTGGTTCCACGACGAGTGGAACAGCGTCCCAGTCCGCGTGGCCTCCTCGTAGAACTCGGCGAACTGCGCGCGATCCTGTCCGCGCGCGATCACCGCCTCGCCAGCCGGAATGCGCTGTGCCTCGAAACCAGACAACCGAGACGCTGCGTAGGCCAGCCAATTGCCCTTGCTCAGCTCACCATCGTTGACGATGTCGATGCCAATCTCCGCCTGCTTGCGGACGACGTCGGCGACCGCGGCTCGCAAGCCGTCCTCGGTCAGGTCCGGCGGGACCGGCAGGCTGCCGACGTGGGTCGTCAGGATGCGGTCGGTGCTGCGCTTCACTCGCCCAGGCCGGCTGCGCGCCAGCCGTCGGCCATCCAGCGGAAGGTACGGCGGGCCTCGGCCAGGCCGTCATAGCCCGGGCGCGCCTGGCACTGCACGCTGGCCTCGAACGAGATCGGCTCGTCGAATCCGTGCGCGTGCATCAGCTTCAGATAACCGGCCACGTCGAAGTCGCCCTCGCCGCCCAGCAGAAACTGAAACTTCAGTGGTTGCCCGTTCGGGTCGGTCGACTCGCCCGAGCCGTTGCCTTCAATCCAGTCGCTGTGCGCTTTGGGCGGCCGAGCGAGTTGATCCTTGATCTCGGCAGCCGCGGCCAGCGGCGCCAGCCGCGGCACACTTTCGCTGAACGGGATGCCCTGGACTTCGAAGTGGCTGACGTCGAAGTCCAGCCGCAGATGCGGACTGCTCACCGCTTGCACGAGCCATTCGGCGCGTTCCATGGTGTCGATCGCGCCGCCCACGTGCGGCTCGATGCACATCACCACACCGCGTTCAGCGGCATAGCGGGTCAAACCGCCGAGCCGATCGAGCACCAGCTCGCGCTTCGCCTCGAGCTCGCCGGAATGGCCGGCAATGCCGGTGTTCAACGTCGGCACGGGCTGGTCCTTCAGGGCGAGTTCCACGCACAGATCGATGGACGCCCGCAGACGGGCCATTGCCGCCGCATTGCGGTCGGCGTCATCGTGGACGAGCGACTGATTGCCGATGACCGACGGCAGCGCCAGGTCTCTCGCCGTCAACTCGTCGCGGATCCGCCGGCGATCGTCGGCTGACAGCACATCCAGGCTGGCCGCGTTGGGCACATAGGTGCCGCCGATCGTGTAGCCGGGCACGACGCTGATTGCAATCGCGCGGTAGCCGATCTCGGCCAGGCCCGGGATGAAGGCCTGATACGGGACCGTCGCGATACTCCAGGTGTTGAAGCCGATGCGCACGTGGGTCCCAGGATGGCACACTCGCGCGGGAGGTGTCATGGACCTGTTCGATCTGCATGGTAAGGTCGCCATCGTCACCGGCGGAAACGGCGGCATCGGGCTGGGCATTGCCCGCGGACTGGCTCAGGCCGGCGCGGACGTGGCCATCGCCGGCCGCAATCAGGACAAGCTCGATGCCGCGCTCGCCGACCTGAGCGCGTGTGGGACGGGCACGCTGGGACTGCAGGTCGACGTCACTGACCCGGCGCAGGTCCAGCGCATGGTTGCGCAGACGGTCGAGCGCTTCGGCGGTGTGGACATCCTGATTGCCAATGCCGGCAGCAACATCCGCAAAATGCCCGAGAGCTATTCACTCGAGGAGTGGCACTTCATCGTCAACCTGAATCTGACCAGCGTGTTCGACTGCTGCCAGTCGGTCTATCCGCACATGACGCGGCGCGGTGGCGGCAAGATCGTGACGATCGGCTCGATGGCCAGCCTCTTCGGCTTCAACGTGGCCGCGGTGTACGCCGCGACCAAGGGCGGCGTGGTCCAGCTGACGCGCAGCCTCGCCGCGGCGTGGGCCAAGGACAACATCCAGGTCAACAGCATCTTGCCGGGCTGGATCAATACCGACCTGACGCTGAATGCGCGTCGCAACCTGCCTGAGCTGAACGATCGGGTCGTCAATCGCACGCCCAGCCAGCGCTGGGGCGACCCCGAGGACCTGGCCGGCGCGGCCGTCTTCTTCTGCTCCCCGGCGAGCAACTTCGTGACGGGCACCGCGCTGCCCGTTGACGGCGGCTTCTCTAGTTCAATGTTCTGATATGCAAGACGAGAGGTGGGCATGGTAGAGCGAGTTCGCTATGCGGCGGTCGGCTGTGGCGGGATGGGTCGCCGCCATTTGCGCGGCATGGCCGCATTGGCCAATTCGAGCCAACAAAACCTCGAGCTCGCCGCGGTCTGCGACCTGAAGCGCGAGCAAGCCGAATTGCTCGCCGACGAAGCGCATGAGCTGCTCGGCAGTCGGCCACCCGTCTTCACGGATTTCGAAGCGATGATGCGCGCGCTGCCCGATCTCGAGGCCGCTGACGTTACCGTCGATAGCGGCGCGCACTACGCCGTCGCCGCCATGTGTCTGAACGCCGGCCTGCACGTCCTGTGCGAAAAGCCGCTCGCCGTCACCGTCCGCGGCTGCCAGCGCCTGATCGACATCGCTCGACAACAACAGAAAGTCCTGTCCGTCGCCGAGAACTTCAGACGCGACCCCATGCACCGCCTGGCCCGGGCGCTCATCAAGGATGGGGCGATCGGCACGCCGCGGCTCATGCTCCAGACGTCCATCGGCGGCCGCAACACCATCTCGATGACCCCGTGGCGGCACATGAAGGAAACCGCCTCGATGCCCGTCGACGCCGGCGTGCACGAGGCCGACCTGCTGCGCTTCTATCTCGGCGAATTCGAGCGCGTCTTCGGCGAGTCCAGACTGCACGAAAAAACGAGACACAAGGGCACCTCGGCCGGCCCGGGCGGCTTTTATGGCGGCTACCTGGCGACGATGCCAGACACCATCGAGGCGACTGGGGACGACGCGATCTACGCCCACATCACGTTCGCCAGCGGCGCGGTCGCGCACTGGATCGACGATCACGCCGGCCACGGCCTGCACAAGAACGAGCGGCTCGTCTACGGCTCGCAGGGCACGCTCGAGGTCGACGGCAACCGCAACGGGCGGCCGATCAAACTGCATCTCGACGACGGCACCGTGATCCAGGACGAGCGCATCCTGGAATACGCCCCCAGCTACCGCCTGAGCCCGCTGGCGGCAGAGCTCTTCGGCGGTGAGCGCGTGTGGCGCTATGGCTACTCGTTCAACGAAACCGACGCGCGTTTGATCGCGCTCGAATACCACGAGCTCGGGACGTGCCTTCGTCAGGGGACCTCACCCGAGGTGACCGGCGCAGAAGGGCTCGCCGACGTGGCGCTCACGTACGCCGCATTCGAATCGGGCCGCCTCGGGCGGGCAGTCACCTACGACGAAATGGTCTCGGGCGAGGCCGACCTGTACCAGCGCGACATCGACATCCAGCTGGGCCTGCTCACGCCCGTCGGGGTCTAGTCACAGGCCTCGGCGGCCGACTCCCACACCGCCTGGCGCTGCCATCAGTTCACCCAATCCTCTGGAACCGGATGACGCGCGCAGCGCGAGGACCTCCGCACATTGCCGGCCACTGAGCAGCCGGCGCCGCCATCAGTTCACCCCATCCCCTGGAACCGGATGGCGCGCGCAGCGCGAGGA